>JAYPDK010000122.1:0-1552 GCA_038125145.1 Candidatus Poseidoniaceae archaeon | reverse complement strand
GCGACCTCCAAAATTTCGCACCGCTGACCCGTCTCGTCCTTGCCCACGAAGGTCAGGCCGGCCGCCTCGAGGCGTTCGATCAGGTCCGGGTTCACTTCGAAGCGATGGCGGTGGCGCTCGTCAACGCTGGCCGCGCCGCCGTAGAGCCGACGGATCCTGCAGTCGTCCACTTGGAACAGGGTTGGGCGGCTTCCCAACCTCATCGTGCCGCCGAGGTGTGTGGTCGAAATTTCGGGCATGAAGATCACCGTGGGGTTGGGGCAGTCTTCGTCGAACTCGGTGGAGGTCGTGCCTTCCATGCCGAGCACGCTTCGCGCGAAGCCGATGGTCGCCACCTGCAGGCCGAGGCAGATGCCGAGGTACGGCACGTTGTTGGTGCGCGCGTGCTCGGCGGCGAGGATCTTCCCCTCAACCCCACGCGCTCCGAAACCGCCGGGGACGAGCACGCCATCGGCCCCCTTCAGCATGGCCCAGGCCTCGTCGTGCGCAGCAGGGTCGCTGCCGGGTTCCAGGTGTTCGGCCTCGAGCCAGTCGATCACCAACCGCCGGTTCGCGGCCATGGCGGCGTGCTGCAGCGCCTTGATGACCGAAAGGTACGCGTCCGAGAGGTCGGTGTACTTGCCAACCATCGCGATGCGAACCTCCTCCGTCAGCGTGTCGAGGTGGTGGGCCATTCGACGCCATTCCTCCAGCAGCCCACCGTCCTGCACGCTCAATCCAAGGGTTGCACAGAGCCCCTGCTCTTCGAGCATGAGCGGGACGTGGTAGATGTTCGGCACGTCGTGGGTGCTGAACACCGCCGTGGGCGCCACGTGGCAGAAAGCCGCGAGTTTCGCACGTGTTTCCTCGTGCAGGGGAGCCGACGAGCGGCACACCAGCAGGTCCGGAGTGATGCCAAGCCCCATGAGTTCCTTTACCGTATGTTGGGTTGGCTTCGTCTTTTGTTCGCCCACCGGTCCCATGACCGGGACCAGCGATACGTGCACGAAGGTGACGTTGTCCCGCCCAACGCGGAATTGGAACTGCCGCAAGGCTTCAACATACGGTGCCGATTCGATGTCCCCGACCGTTCCGCCCAGTTCGATGATGCACACGTCCGGGGAGGTACCGGACCCGTCGCTTGACCGGTGGGCGACGTCTTCAATCCAGTCCTGCACGGCGTCGGTGATGTGCGGGACCACCTGGACCGTCTTGCCGAGGTAATCCCCACGCCGCTCGGCCTCGATGACCTTGCTGTACACCTTTCCTGTGGTCAGGTTGTTGTCCCGCTCGAGGTTGATGTCGAGGAAGCGCTCGTAGTTCCCAAGGTCGAGGTCCACCTCGCCGCCGTCGTCGAGGACGAAGACTTCGCCGTGTTCGAACGGGCTCATCGTTCCCGCGTCCGAGTTCAGGTAGGGGTCGATTTTGATCGAGGTGACCTTGAGCCCGCAGGCCTTCATCAGCACCCCAATGCTGCTGGCCGTGACGCCTTTGCCCAACCCGCTGAGGACGCCTCCAGAGACGACGATGTACCTCATGCCCCTCAACGGGCTCTGAAGCCGTTGGCCGACCT
>JAYPDK010000121.1:0-1592 GCA_038125145.1 Candidatus Poseidoniaceae archaeon | reverse complement strand
TGTAACGTAGCTGATGTCTGACATCAAAGCCTCCGCCACGTCGACGGCTTTTGATGCCTGCCCTTGAGCCATGGCCGCGGTTCATCAGAGGTAGGCGTTGAGCACCGGGTCTTCGTCGAGGTGGAAGAAGGCCATGGCGGCCCACCAGGTGATGGTGTCGAGGGCGTCCACGAGGTTCGAGGTGCCGGAATGCGCTTCGCCGTAGTCCTTGCCCGTGGTGTCCATCCACGCCTCCATCTCGTCGAGGGTGTCGCAGGTCTGGTGGTAGCACCAGTAGCCGTCGACGAGGCCACCGAAGCCCATGGTGACGGTGCCGAGGTTGCGCTGGAAACTGTCGTGGTCGCTGCGGGCGGTGGTGTCCTCGTAGACGATGATCTCGGGGCGGTCCTTGGCGAGCCAGTCGTCGACCTTCCACGTCGAGGCCTCGTAGCCGGTGCCGATGAGCGTGGACATCTGCTGCTCGATGCCGATGGCGTCGGCGCCGATCCACTGGGCGAGGCCGACCATGCCGGGCTGGTTGAATTGGTCGTGGTCGAGGCTCGGTCCGATGTACACGCGCATGGGCCAGACCTCCTCGTCCTTGGGGTAGCCGTCCTCGTCGATCTGCGGTTGCGGGTCGCCGTGCGGTGCGCCACCCCCGCCGGGCCAGTTGACGCCGGCCATGTCGAGGTTGACGTAGTTCGTGACCGTCACGTCCGGGTTCTCGTCCTTGACGAAGTAGTCCGTCCAGTAATCGCTGCCCCGCTTCCCACCTTCTTCGCCGGACCAGAAGCAGAAAACCATCGTCCGGCGCGTGGCCACGTCGGCCATCGCTTCGGCCACGGTGAGCACCATGGACGTCCCGGCCGTGTTGTCGTAGGCGCCCACGCGCGTGCCGTAGGTGCGCTGCCCCGTGACGTGCGGGTCGTCCGCCAGCATGTTGGCCGGCGGGGCGATGTCAAAGTGGGCCCCGAAGACCATCCACTCGTTCGGGAATTCCTCCCCGTAGCGGAAGCCACAGATGTTGTACGCCTCAGGGTTCTGGTTGCCGAGCGCATCGACGAAGGCGTAGCGCTGCACGTCCACCTCGAGGCCGAAGGAGGCCAGCTCCTGAATCAGGAACTGCGCGCCCGCTTCGTAGGCGGGGTTGGCCTGACCGGCCCAGCGCTGGAGGTAGCCTTCCGCAAAGTCCGCCGTGTCCGTGGGGTCGGCGTCCTCGTTGGTCAAGAAGGCGAGCCAATCGTAGGTGTCGCGGCCGTTGACGAGGCCGGTGGAATGACGACCGCCGTCGTCGGTCCCGTAGGCAGGCGCCATCGGGCGCTCGATGAGCACGGGGACGGCGGTCGTGGCGGGGGCGCTCGCGTTGCGCCCTTCGACGGTGGCGAGCGAACCGTTGAGGCCGTCCACGCGCACGATGGAGGCGTCGTCGGGTGCCTGCTGGCCGCTGCGCGCGTACCACGAGGCCCAGGATTCGTTCACGGTGCGCAGCGGGAAGGCGTCGCGCTCGGGCTCGGCGATCTGCAGGAGGCCGCCCTGGGCGCGCGGCGGGGCGAGGAGCGTCAGTTCCACCGTCTCGCCCGCGTCGAGGTCGAGCACGGTCGAGTTCTGCACGA
>JAYPDK010000120.1:0-1684 GCA_038125145.1 Candidatus Poseidoniaceae archaeon | reverse complement strand
GGGTGGTGTCCGAATCGAGGTTTCCAGTCGGCTCGTCACCGAGCAACAAGCGCGCGTGCTTCGCCAGGCTTCGAGCGATGGCGACGCGTTGTTGTTGACCGCCCGAAAGTTCGGCAGGGAAGCGCTGCTCGAGCCCTTCAAGGCCGACCTTGGCGAGCATGTGCATCGCCCGAGCGCGGTCTCGACCGCCGGAGATCTCCTGCGCGAGCATGACGTTCTCCAGCACCGTCAGGTCACCGAGCAGGTTGTACTGCTGGAAGACGTACCCAATGTTGGCGCGGCGGAACGCCGCCTGCGCCTCAAGCGCCTTCGCCCGCCGACGTTCGGCCAGCGTTCGGCCGGGCCAACGCACCACACCAAGGCCGAACCCAAGCACGCGCTCGACCAGCCACAGCGGTGGCGAGAGCAGCGGGTGCGGGCGGGGGAGGGCAAAGGGCTCGATGTCGAGCGCATCCGGTGCCGAAGGCACGACCTCACCGCGGAAGCGGTACGTGCCCTCGGTGGGGCTGTCCATGGCGGAGAGGACGTTGAGGAGCGTGGTCTTGCCCGAGCCGGACGGCCCAAGCAGCATCACGACGACTTCTCCCTCGTTCAAGGTCAGGTCGATGCCGTCGAGGGCCGCCACCGTTTCACCGGCGGAGACGTAGACGCGTCGGATGCCTTCCAGGTGAACAAGCACCGTGCCTGTGCCCATGTTTCGCGGGCGCCTCCTCTCGATATGAGGCTGCTCACGTCAGGATTCGGGGTGGAGTTCTTCAAGGGGCCGAGCGAGTACCGTTCATGCATTCCGACGAGCCCTTCTGGCAAACGTCGGGTGATTCGTTCCCGCCCGCGGTGGACGACGGCCCATCCCCCCCGCCCCCTGCCTCCATCCCGGCCCCTTCGGACGAAGCGTCAGCATCTCCGAACGAGCCTAACGCGCCCGCTGGTGGGTCGGACCTTCTGCCCGCTGCTCCGGTGGAGCCGGTGCCCTCAAACCCCTCAGAGCCTGACGTGTCGTCAATCTCGACGGGAAGCGACGACGAGGACGAAGCACCGATCGATGGTTCGTGGGGTGCCGTGGCCGCCGTTGGCCTCTTCACCTTGTTCTGGACCTTGGGGACGACGGTCGGTGTCCTTGCCATCGGGTTGCCGGTGCTGGACCAGCGGGCCACCGGAGGCTGGGAGGCTGTTGACGGCTGGATGCATGACTCAGCCTACGAATCGTTCACATTCACCGACAGCGAGGGAGGAAGCAGCACGGAATACTGCCCCGTGGTCACCTACACGTGGGAGCGCTTCGGGGACAACCGGACCGGGCACGTTGTCAGCCTCACAAGCGAGGCGAACTGCTGGAGCAGCGAACAACGGGCCGAGATCTTCGTTGCTGAACATCCGTCCAATGCTCCCGTCACGGTCTACGTGGACCCCCTGCAGCCGGACCGTGCGGTGCTGCAGCAAGGGCTTGTGTGGCAAGACGTTGGATTGCTGTTCTTCATGCTCCCCTTCGTGTTGGTCAGCCTCGTGCTGCTTGGCGTCACGACTGTCAGCGCTCGCGCTGCGCTCCGCACGTGAGCGCCGTCCTCACCTTGATGTGGCCCTCCCCCGTCGCAGGGTCGGGCAGGGGTCGCCAAGCTTGGTCAACGGCGGTGGGTTTAGGTCCCATTCCTCAACGGTTCGCAGGTTCGAATCCTGCCCCCTGCAC
>JAYPDK010000119.1:0-1697 GCA_038125145.1 Candidatus Poseidoniaceae archaeon | reverse complement strand
CGTAGCCCTTGTCGAACTCCATGCCGTCGACGACCTCGAGTTCGGTCTCCATGGACTTGGAGTCCTCGACGGTGATGACACCCTCGCGGCCGACCTTGTCGAAGGCCTCGGCGATGAGGGAACCGATCTCCGGGTCGTTGTTGGCCGCGATGGTCGCGACCTGACGGATCATGTCGCCGCTGTCCACCTCGATGGCGCTGCCCTTGAGGTGCTCCACCACCGCCGCGATGGCTTGGTCGAAGCCGGCCTTAAGGCCGACCGGACTGGCGCCCGCGGTGACGTTGCGCATGCCTTCGTGGACGAGGGCTTGGGTCATCACCGAGGCCGTGGACGTGCCGTCGCCGGCGTTGTCCTGCGTCTTGCTGGCCACTTCCTGAATGAGCTTCGCACCCATGTTCGCGAAGGCGTCCTCAAGTTCGATGTCCTTGGCGATGGTCACGCCGTCGTTGATGATCGTCGGGCTGCCCCACGACTTCTCGAGGACCACCGTGCGGGCGGCGGGACCCAAGGTCACCTTCACCGCGTCGGCCACGGCGTCGATGCCTTCGACCAGCTTCCTGCGTGCTTCGTCTCCATACACAATTTGCTTCGCCATTGTTTCACCTCAGTTGGTCACCTTTGCCTGGAGGTCTTCCTCCTTGATGAGCAGGTACTCGATGCCGAGCCACTCGATGGTGGTCCCGGCGTAGTTGCGGTAGATGACACGGTCGCCTTCGGCGACGTGCTCGGCATCGGGGCCGACCGAAAGGACGCGGCCGACGTTCATCTTCTCCCGTGCTTCTTCAGGGAGGAGCAAGCCTCCTGCGGTCGTCTCGGGGGCCTTCTCAAGCTCGAGAAGGACCATGGCTGCCAGCGGTTCGATGCCTACGCTCATCTTCATCATCTCCGGGTCGTCACTACTGAACCCAAGGTTGGGTAATCGAGGGGGTATTTGAACCCCGCGAACCACCCCAGCAGCCGGTCGGCACGCTGAATATCCACGTCGTTCAGCCCCAACCATGGACGGCCACCAACGCTGGTTGGCCGCCTGCGCCGCCCTCGACCTGACGCCGGAGGTCGCCACGTACCCGGCGGGCACGGCCACGTCGGCCGACGCCGCGGCCGCGCTCGGGTGCACCGTGGCGCAGATTGCCAAATCGGTCGTCTTTGTCGGTGCCACCGGGCCGGTCGTCGTGATCGCGTCGGGCGCCGACCGCATTGACCGGAAGAAGCGCCTTCGTGACGTGCTCGGGGCGAAGCCCGGCATGGCCGAAGCCGCCTACGTCGAGGAGCAGGTTGGCTACCGTGTTGGTGGCGTCCCGCCCTTCGGACACCTCGGGACGCCCACCGTCCTGATGGACGCGGCCCTCATGGAGCACGACGAGGTCTGGGCCGCGGCAGGTTCGTCCACCACGGTCTTCCGCATCGCTCCTGCTGACCTTGCGCGCCTCGCAGGCGCGCGGGTCTGTGACGTTCGGGAGGTGCGTGCGTGAACGACGCGAAGGAAGCGGAGTCGACGAAGGACCTCGTCGCGCTTGAGCCATCGGCTCCCGAGGAGGACGCCTCGAAGGAGGAGGGCTCGGTCTCCGTCGGTTCCGTCGTCGAGGGGAATGCCGCTGAGGCCACGCAGACGGAGGACGAGGACTGGTTGGCGGCCGAGGTCGCGTCCGGGACGACCTTCGCCAGCAGCGGCGCCATGATGCTGACCGAAGCGCAGG
>JAYPDK010000118.1:0-1728 GCA_038125145.1 Candidatus Poseidoniaceae archaeon | reverse complement strand
GCGCCATGCAGCAGATGAAGCGGGCCACCAAGTACGACAAGCCAATATCAGCGAAACACAAGATGGTTGAGCGGCTTCAGCAGGACCTGAAGGCGCTCAAAACCCGCGTGCCCCGCAAGCGCAAGCCGCTGCGCCTGCGCTTCGATGCGGTGGACAAGGCCAGCATGGACATGGTCGACTTCAAGGGCGCCACGAAGCGGTTCGACGGGCTCGACCGGGCCATCCTCGACAACCAGGACCTTGAGATTCGCAAGGGCGACCGCATCGGCATCGTCGGAGGCAACGGTCAAGGCAAGACCACGCTGCTGAAGATGATCGTTGGCGACGAAGCGCTCACCAGCGGAAAACTCGAGGTGAGCCCCGGCGTCATCATTGGCTACTTCCATCAGGACCACGCCACCCTCGACTTCGAGCTCAATCCGGTGCAGCAGATCGAAGCCCTCCGCCCGGACCTTGAATACGGTGATATCCGGGCGGCCCTCGGGCGCTTCCAGTTCAGCAGCGACCAGGTCACGACCCCGCTGAAGGCGCTGTCCGGTGGGGAGCGCGCCCGCGTGGCGCTGCTCAAACTGCTGCTTGAGGACAACAACCTCCTGCTGATGGACGAGCCAACGAACCACCTCGACATGGAATCGAAGGACACCCTCGAAGAGGCCCTGACGTCCTACCAAGGCTCCCTCGTCACCGTGAGCCACGACCGATGGTTCCTCGACCAGGTCGTCAACCGGATCTGGGAGGTCGAAGAAGGCCAGGTCAAGGTCTACTACGGCAACTACACCGACTACGTTCGCGCCAAGAAGGGGCTGCCTCCGCTCACCGACGAGGAGCGCGAGGAATTGGCGAAGGGCAGCGGCGACGAACAGGACTGACACCGCTGAAGCCCCGCTGACGCCAACCTTCAACGGTAACCTGCTGCATGGTGCAGCATGCGTAACGCATGGCTCGTCGTGCTTCTCCTCATCGCCGTGGCCCCTCCGGAGGTGCTCCACCTCGAGGACAGCAGCGTCGCGGGGGCCATCGGAAGCACGCCACCGACCTCTGGCTGGGTCATCGACGTGCAGCGCAGCGTGGGCAACGGCGCCACCGTGGTCGACCTGATTGGCCACGAGGGTGAAGCCGTGTTGCTCGTCGCCCATTCCGGCAGCGGCGCCGTGGGCAGCGTGACGTGGTCCGCCCAATCGACGAGCCACGCCCTCCTCGGGGTTGACGACGACGCCAACGTGCACCTCATCGCCCATGTCGACCTTGGCACCCAGGCCTCGCTGTCGTCGATGGACGACGGCGTCCTCCTCGTCAGCAACGTCAGCGGTGACGTGGACCTGATGCTGATCAACGTCAGCACCGGCACCACCACCGCAAGCCGGACGCTCGGAGGCACCGCCGGCCCCTTCGCGTTGCTTGCGGCGGACGGGGCAGGCGACCTCGCGGTGGTCACCCTGACCTGCACGGACCTCGGTGCGGCCACGCAGGACCTGAACGGGGACGATTGCTCCACCACGACCGGTCGGCAACGCATCGTCTCCTACGCATGGACGCCGTCATCGGACGCTCTTGCCATGGTGGGTGATGCGGGCTGGTTCGACGGCAGCCAAACGGACCTTCAGGCCGGCACCCAAACAGGAAGTTTGCTCGAAGCGATGGGACCGCACCCGGCGTGCCAGCAGCACCTCGATGTGCACGCCGACGGGGGCGTGGACGCCCTGTTCCAAAGCGGCTGCCCCGACCAAA
>JAYPDK010000117.1:0-1910 GCA_038125145.1 Candidatus Poseidoniaceae archaeon | reverse complement strand
ACGCCGAGCGGGCTGGTCCAGGTCGTCCCGCCTGCCGCTTCGATGGCCGCGCTCGTGGCTGCCGCATCACGGGTGAGCGCCATCATGCAGCCACCACCCCCGGCCCCGGTGAGTTTTGCACCAAGGCTGGTCGGCCCAGCGGCGGCGACGAGGTCCTCGAGTTCCAGTGAAGACACCCCGATGTGGCGCAGCAGGAGGTGGTTCTCGCTCATCGCGTGACCGAGCGCTTCGGCGTCCCCTGTGCTGAGCGCGGCGATGCCTCGCCGAACCAGCGCGCCGATCGCGCTGAGGGCTTGGTCGATGGACGGGTCGCTTCGGCGCCTGCGGGCCACGCCCGCCACAAGGTCCGAGGTGGAGCCGTGCACACCGGTCGAGCCGATGACCAGCGCGAGCCCGTCTTCCCATGTTGGGGGGGGCAGGCGGTGAAGGTCCCATGCGCGCTCGCCGTCCTCCGTTGGCATCCTCCGTGTCAGCATCCACTCCGCGTCCGGCTCACGCTGGTCCGAAATGAGGAGCGTTTGCCCGAAGGCGGACGCCGCTGAATCGATGGGGCTGGCCCGTCCACGTTGGGAGATGGCTTCGGCGACATGGGCGAGCAGCGATGCCTCGTCGAGCGAGATGGACGCTGCACCGCGCAACAGCGTCCGGCCGGGGCCGGGTGCGTGCGGCGCAGGAGCGGCGGCCTGCTCGAAGAGGGCCGGCTCGCGGCCGTCCGAGGCGTGGCCCTCCAGCCAGGTCGATGCATCGTGGCTGCTTCCTCCCTCCGTCACCCAACGCCCACGGGCCGCGCGGAGGGCACCGGCCACGGCCACGGCCAGCGCGGCCGAGGAGCCAAGCCCTGCGCCCGAGGGCAGGTCGCCCTCGATGCTGATGTCGATGCCGGGGTCCTGATCACGGTCCCAAAGGTGGTCGACGATCCGCGCAACGTGGGGGTGACGACGCCGACGAAGCCGTCCTCCGTCCAGCGTGACGCCCGGCTCGTCCGTCGGGCGAACGGTCACGCGGGTGCGCATCCCGATGGCGAGGGCGACGGCGGGATGGCCGTACACCACCGCGTGTTCGCCGAAGAGGATGGCCTTCCCCGGGGCGCTGGCCACCACCTCCTCCATGGCACCGCACCGGCGGGTCGGGCTTGAAGCCCTTGCCGGCGCGGAGGGCGCGTGACGGTGCATTGAAGGTCCGCAGGCCGAACCGGGCACTGAGGTCAATCGGCCTCGGTGGGCTCGCATGTCGGAACTTCTCCACCCTCTGAACGACGCCTACGGTCCTGTTTCGGGATGGGTCGTGCTCGTGCTCTTGCTTGGGACCGCTGGTGGCTTCTTTGGCTTCCAGGTCCAGAAGGCCACCCGCCTCGTGCTCAAAGGGCGTCCCGAGGACCGCTTCGATTCGTGGGGGCTTCGCTTCAAGGAGGTCTTGACCGGCTGGTTGGGGCAGAAGAAGGTCCTCGCCGATCCTGTCGCGGGCACGATGCACGTGCTGATGTTCTGGGGCTTCCTGATGCTCTCCACGGACATGTTTGACCTCGCGACCGCGAACCGCTTCTCCAACGGCATCCTTGACCCGCTCGGCCTGAAGTGGGCGTGGAACGGCATGGTCGAAGTGGGCTACACCATGGCCTTCTTCGGCTGCGTGGCGGCGCTCACACGCCGCGTCGCGTTCACCCCTGAGAAGCTCAAGGGCAAGCCTCAGTTGGAAGGGAACGTCATCCTGTTGCTGATCATCACCATCACCCTGACCTCCTACGTCGTCGAGGCAGGGGAAGCGCTCTCGGGCAGCGAATTCATCGGGCTCTGGGTGCAAGCCAACCTCGCTCCCGACCAAGGCATGGTCAACCTCGCGTACTGGGCCCACATGGTGGCCATCTCCACCTTCCTGTTCCTCATTCCCGTCTCGAAGCACATGCACCTCGT
>JAYPDK010000116.1:0-1939 GCA_038125145.1 Candidatus Poseidoniaceae archaeon | reverse complement strand
GGGCGCGCTCGTTGGCGCGATGTTGCAGCCGCCAAACAGCGAAGCGCAACCGCGCGCCACCGCCGGCCTCGACGACCCAAGCCTGTTGGTGGCGCTGATCCTTCTTACAGACGCAGGAACGGGGCTCGGCGGTACCGGTGCGTTGCTCGTGCTGCCCTTGCTTCCACACCTGCTCATCCTTGGTGAAGCCCTCGCCTTGGAACGCATTCGCTCCATCGACCGCTTGTACGGCATGCTCGTGCTTTGCCTGTTGACGGTCTGGCCCTTCGCAGCCGGTCTCTGGGGCTTTGACTCCCTCCCGACGGGGGACGAAAGCACCCACCTGTTGCTCCATGAACTCGGCCTCGTCGGCATTCCGGTCGTGGTGCTGGTGCTGCGCAACGACCGCATGGACTACGACGACAAGAGCCTCGACCAACTCACGCTGCTGGCGTTGATGTTCCTCGCTGCCCTTGACGTCCACGTTGGGGCACGCCAACTTGGGTTGTTCCTCGTGCTGACGTGGATGGCCGAGCGGCACCGCCAGCCCTGGGTGTATTGGTTCGCCCCGCTTGTGTGGCTGTTCAACCCCATCGCCGCGGACCAGGGCTTGCTCCTGTCTCCGCTTGACAACGCGTTCAGCGACCTCCTGCGTCAGGAGGAGTACCGGCTGCTGAACCTCTCCACGGTCGGTTCCTTGGCGATTGCCCTTGGCATGGTGACGCCCGTTCAGCGCTCCATCGCAGCCCGTCGTGCTGGAGAAGAGGCGGAGGACGCGACCGTGCCCACCATCTGGATGCTGCTGATGGTGCTCACCTTGGTCCCCGACCTTGGCTGGTCGGGGATGGCCGTGCTGTTCCTCTTGACCGTCCGTCAGTGGTGGTTTGGGCGGGCCGACCACGTGGTCTGGCTGCATGGCGCCTTGCTGTTTTGGGGCCTGACGGTGCTGTCTCAAGGCGCAGAGGAGCCCACGCAGGTCGCCAATACGGTGGCGTTGTTGGTGGGGCTGCTCGCGACGGCCTTCAGCCTGGGTGAGCCGGCGCTGCTCTTCCGGTACTGCGACCCGGTGCTCGATGAAACGGCAAAGCCAAGCCACTCGTTGGACCACGGGACGAACGAAGGTCGGGACAACATTCGGACCGTCCTCGAACTGACGGGCATCGCGCTCCTGCTCGCGAGCCCGGGAGTGCTCGGTGGTCTTGGGCACCTTGCAGGTGCGGCGCTCGCGACGTCGCGCCTGCTCCGTCGCCCGAACGACGTCACCCTCGCGTCGCTTCCGGTGCTGCACGGACTGGCCGTGATCGTCTTGGCATCGAAGTACAACCTTCCAGCGATGCAGGTCGCTGGGGTCGTGGTTGGGGTGGAAGCCGCCGTGCTGCTCTGGATGGGCCTGACGTCCGAGGACCCCGTTTCAGCGGCCTTGGAGCGTTCGGCTCCGGGCGTCGAGCGCTCCCGCGACATGGCGGGCATGCTCGGGATGGGGTACCTGGCCATCTCCATCCAGCTGATGCTTGGTGATGTTCAATCGCCGGTGCTGAGGTGGGGTTCAATCGCGATGGTGTGCCTTGGTGTTGGCCTGACGGGCTTCAGTGAAGGACGAGCAGCGTGGCGAAGGAGCATCGGCGTCTACGGCGGCTTGGTCTCGCTGTTCATCCTGATGCTGAACTTCAACGGCTTCGCGCGCTCCCTCATCCTGCTCCTCATTGGCCTCGTTGCCTTTGGCTTCGGTTCCTTGTACCTTCAACGACGAGGTGACCTCACCACGGTGAGCGTGGGTCAAGCGACCTACGGGGCGAATCCGGTTGCGTCAACCGC
The DNA here is from genome assembly GCA_038125145.1 of Candidatus Poseidoniaceae archaeon. Lineage (GTDB taxonomy): Archaea > Thermoplasmatota > Poseidoniia > Poseidoniales > Poseidoniaceae > MGIIa-L3. Next base: position 145 of record JAYPDK010000116.1, on the reverse strand, counting down.
TGCCCCAGCCGTGCCGATTCCTGCACCCGTGACGGCTCCCGCCGTCGCTCCCACTGTCGAGGAAGCCCCTCCGTCATCGTTGGATGTGGGGGAGGCGCTCGATACCCCCGCGCCCGCGCCCTCGGGTACGGCGTTGGCTTCGACG
>JAYPDK010000115.1:0-2036 GCA_038125145.1 Candidatus Poseidoniaceae archaeon | reverse complement strand
GTCAGCGACCCCGCGTCGAAGCTCATCTTGGCCGACGAGCTGGAGGCCATCACGGAACCGGGCGCTGGCGCCCGCATCATTGCCGGCATGCTCCTTGCTGCGGAGGCGCATGAGGGGACGACCATGGTGCTCGTCACCCACCTCGCGCCAGCCATCATCGAGGCCACCAAGCGCGAGGACCTGCGCATCGACGGCATCGAGGCACGTGGCCTTGACGAACACCTCGAACTGGTGGTGGACCGCACGCCACGACGGAACCACCTCGCGCGGAGCACGCCGGAACTCATTGTTCGCCGTCTTGTCGAGCGCTCGGAGGGACCGGCCCGTGAGGTGTTCCGGTCGATCCTTGACGCCTTTTGATCAGCAGACGCGCCCAGCGTCGTCGCCGTAGGTCTGCATCGGGGCCTGGAAGAGGTCCCCGCAGGAACGGTCGAGCATCGGCAAGGTGAGCACCGCTTCGTCCCAGTTCACGCTGTATTGGCCGACCACGGCCGGGGAAGGGACGTAGTCCTCACCCGTTTGGGACATGGTGATGGTGAGGGTCTCGCCGGCCTCAAGCACGACGTCCATCGCGAAGAACTCCATTTTCCCCACCACCGTTGAGAAGGGGGCGAGCACCGCTTGCCCGTCGCGCCCGCCGGCATGGAAGCGGAAATCCATGACCGCGTGACCCAGGTGCATACCGCTGGAATCCGTCATCTCAAGGAAGCCGTGGGCGCCGTTCGTCGTGTGAGGCGTGACGGGGATGTGGAAGGTGGGCATGCCGGCGATGCGCACCTCCTCCTCAAACGGACCGACGGTCATGGTGATGCTCGAGGTGGCGGAGATGGTGGCGCCGGAGGGGTTCAGGTCCGAACCTGCGTAGGTGACGAGGTCCACGTCCTCGGGAGGCCACGTCGACTCGAAACGCCATCCGCCACGGTTGTCTTGCATCTCAACGCCGAGGACCGGCGCTTCCCCTTCGTCCATGAGGTACCAGTCGAACCAGCGGAGCATTTCGTCCGCCCAGTCCCATCGGAGCGTGTACGGGTAGGCCTCCGCACCGCGGCCGCTGCTCTGGGAACTGTGCCCCGCGACGCGGTCCGGGTAATCGTGGGCCCACTGTCCGGCGAGGGTCTTCACCTCGATGCCCGCGTCCTCGACCAACTGGTGCGTGGGGAAGGCCATGTGGGGGTCGACGTTCCAATCCTGCATCCCCTGAATGATGTAGATCGACCCCTCGTAGTTCTCCAGCACGCGGCTTAGGAAGGAGCGTTCCGTCCAATAGGAGTTGCCTGCAAAGTCAACCATGCCGCCGCTGAGGTAGGCCGCTGGACCGTTCGCGTAGCCCTGCACGTAGCCTTCGCAGAGGTTCTCCGCGTCCGATGCCTCGCCGTCGATGCCGAAGGAGCCGTAGACGCCGTTGTGCATGATCATCCCACGGGCCTCCATGCTGCCGTTGCGCCACATCAGTTCGTGGACGCCGATGAGGCCCGACATCGGCACGATGGTCGCGAGGTAGGGGTTCCCAAAGGTCGCCGCCTGCCACGGCGTGCTGCCGTCGTAGGATTTGCCGATGATGCCGACGCGGCCGTTGGACCACGGCTGCGAACCAAGCCAGGTCACGGCCGCGTCGATGCCCCGCTGCTCGTCGGTGCCCATGAGGTCCATGCAGTGGTTGGAGTCGCCCGTCCCAAACACAGAGACCTGCGCCACGCCATAGCCATGCGGCACGTAGTTCTCGATGAGGAAGCGGCCGAGGCGATCGGCAGGGGTGAGGGCGTCCACGTCACCGTCCGCGTAGTACGGGCCAATGTCCGTGATGACGGGGACGTGGCAGTCCTCGGTCAGGTTCGCTGCGTCCCAGTCGCAGCCCTCGATGACCGGCAACCACAGGCCGAGGTGCACCTCGGCGCCACCGGTGATGCCGGCTCCACCGTCTGCGGCAGTGATGGTGTCGACGGGGACGTAGACGGAGCGGACGGCGTCGATGCCGTAGGATCCGTTCACCGTGACCCGGCTGAACACGTCCGTGTCGTCGTACGTGAGATCAGCAC
>JAYPDK010000114.1:0-2122 GCA_038125145.1 Candidatus Poseidoniaceae archaeon | reverse complement strand
ACGCACCGGCCACGAAGGCCCATGTTGACCCGCTCGCGTTGTCGATGGACACGTCCTGGAACACGCCACCTGAGCTGCCCCAGATGTTGAGCCCTCGGGTCAGCACATCGCTGATGTCGGCGCGACGAACGACCGGAGCGGAGCCCGCGCCCACGGAGAGTCCGATGCCAAATCGCCAATCGGTTTGGACGATGCTTCGGCCCGCTTGGTCGATGACGAGGTCCTCGATGACGGGGGTGGCGCCAAAGAGGTCGATCCCAACCCTGTCGGGGTTTTGCACGGTCAGGTTGTGCATGCGAGCGTCGCCGCCGAACATCGTCACGCCGAAGGAAGCGTCGACGATGGTCAGGTTGTCGATCTTCGAGCCACGGCCGGTCGAGCTGCTGTTGAACTGAATCCCTTCGTGGTCGATGCTGCTCGAGGCCTCGAAGAGCACGGGGCACGTGGAGGTTCCCTCCACGGTCAAGCGACCGTCGACGTAGAGCCGAACCCCGGCGGCGAGTTGGACCGTGGTGCAGGCCTCGATGACCAGTTCATCGGTGACGGGAACCGTCATCGAGGCGGTGAGTTGCACGGTCCCCGACCAGGTCGTTTGAGCGCGCCCGGCGGTGAGGTGCGCCTCGGTCGTGGGAACAGAGGCAAGTGGAGGGCTGGCAGAAAGCAAGGGGAGCATGCTGGCGAGCAGCAAGAGCACAAGCATCCCCGTGGCACGTGAAGCATGCAGCGAACGCACCATCGCTTGACTGTCATGCGCCTTGGTGTTCAACCTTGCCTCCTTCTGGTTGACGAGAAACACGCGCACAGCGGAACGCACTTGACCTCCAGCAGCGACCTCGGGCCGTGCTCAGCGAAGCCCAAGCGCGCCTCCTCCGGTGGCTCGGAGGCTTTCCCACCAGCCTTGATGAGGCGTGGGACGTGCCGCGTGGCCTGAGCCTCCCCGGGATTGCGGAAGGGCTCGGCGTTGTGCGCTCAGCGGTTCACGCACCGATGGAGGCCTTGGTGGAGCAGGGGCTGGTCAAGACCCGTGATGCCCACGTCGTTGGCGGTGGAAGCCGGCGAAGGCGTGTCCACCACCTGACGCCTGAGGGGCGTGAACGCTTCATCGCGCTCGAGGACGGCACGGGGCAACCCCGTGACCGCTCCTCCCGGTGGTCGGGGCCTCGCGCCCCCCCGGCCCGTTGCGTGGGCAGGGAGGACGACCTCGAAGCCTTGCTCCACCACGTCAACGGCGCCTCCCCTGTGGTGCTCACCGGCCTTGCGGGCATCGGCAAGACCACCCTCGCGTCGTTGTTCGCGGAACGCCACCTCGACGCTGGCGGTCACGTGCATTGGTGCACGTGCGGCACCTACGATGCGCTCGCCGATCTCCTGGGTGCACTGTCGCCGTCCGGAGGCTTTGCTTCGGACGAAGCCGCCGCTGCCCACCTCGCTGATCTTGGACCCAAGCACCTCGTCGTCATCGACGGGCTCGAGCACCTGCACCCTTCGCATGCCGCCGGAGTGTGGGCAGCCCTCCCCGGCGACCTGGCTGCGCGGGTGCTGCTCGTCGGCCGCGCCCCTGTGGAAGCGCCAATATCGGTCCAACGCCAACGTCTCGGACCGTTGAGCGTGGACGCCGCCTGTGCCTTGTTGGACCGCGACCTTGGGGACGGCGCAGCCCGACGCATCGCGGAACGCCTGGAGGGACACCCCCTCGCGCTCTTGCTGCACCCGCCCGACCTCGACGTCAGCGAAGCTCCGGAAGACGTGACGCGCTTCGTGCTCGAGGCCGTGCTCGACGGACTTGACGACGACGAACGAGCGAGCATGAACGAACTGTCCGTTCTGCCCATGCCCGTTCCCGCAGGCTCGCTCCGGACCCACGCCATTGGGGATCTGGACGAACGGGCCTTGCTGAGATGGTCGCTCGAAAACGCGGTTCGCTTGCATGCCCTTGTGCACTTGGTCCACAGGGAGGGCCTTCCGCAGGACCAGGTGGAGTTGACGGCCGCCTTGGGCGTGGAGCACTGGGGCAGGTCCACCGACCCGCTGGCCCCGTTGATGCACCTGCACCATCGGCTGCTCGCGGGCGGGGAAGGGCTCGCCAACGCCGCCGAGGCCATGCTGCACCAGAGCGAAGGGG
>JAYPDK010000113.1:0-2137 GCA_038125145.1 Candidatus Poseidoniaceae archaeon | reverse complement strand
CGCCGTCCTCGACTTCGGGTGGCCGCGCTACCACCTCCCGTGGCTTGCTGCGTTCATCGTGCTCGGGCTCGCAGGACTTCGTCCACACCTTCCCAGAGGCGGGGACGTGGCGGGCTCGCAGGTGGCGGTGGCCACGGTCCTGCTCCTGCTCGCCGGCGCCCACCTCAGCGGCGTGATGAGCACGTCGTTGGACGAGCGTGAGGAGGAACGCGCTCGAATGGCGTGGCGAGCCGAACTGCTGGATTCGCTCGTGTCGCTGGGCGAAGACCTGCCCGACGACGCCACCGTGCTGGCCGGGTACGACATCACCCTCGGGGTCCGGTACGGCACGCCGACCTTCCGATTCGGACCCTCCGAGGACCCCATCCACGACTCGATCGAGGTCGTCGACGCCACCCACGTCGTGCTGACGGGCTCCAACCCGCGCTTCGCGTGGGAACTCGACCCGATGATGGCCCTTGGGGCCCCGTTGAACCCCCTTCGCGCCTCTGCCTTCGGCGGGAACCACCACACCCTGTGGTCCGTCGATGCGATGCGGGCTGCGCAGCACGACGCGGCGAACAACCTCAACCTTGAGGACGTGCTGCGTCATGTTGGGGACGCCGTGCTCCTCGAGGCGGGCTCGACCTTCTCAGCCCCTCAGGGATGGGCCATCGTCGAAGCCATCGTGCTGCCCATCAACGACGACGGAGGCGCGGCCGTGGACCTGCGGTTTGGGTTGGACACCGACGCGCGCACGCTGTGCAGAGGTTCCTTGTGTGGGGACGTTGTCCACGTGGACGAAGGCGAACGACGCCTGGTCTTCTTGGGGTGAACAGATGCGGGAGGCGTTGCTCGATGTGCTTCGCTGGACGGCCGTGTTCAACCACGGGCTCATGGCGAACGACGTTCGACGCTACGCGGCCGTTGAGGCCGATGATGCTGCGGTTGAGGCCGCGCTTCAGGACCTGCCCGAAGCCGACTGCACGTCGGGGCGATGGCACCTTGTGGACCACCCCCTTGACCCGGACGGGTTCCAAGCAGCCCAGCAGCGTGCGAAGCACCACCTCGAGGAAACCTCCTCTGCCTTGGCGACCCTGTGCTCGAGCACGGCGGTGCTCGGTGTTGCGGTCACGGGCTCGGTGGCGGCCGGCGTCAACGACGAGGACGGCGACCTCGACCTGCTGATCATCGCCCGCCCGGGCCATGTCTGGCGCGTTCGAGCCCTCGCCATTCACCTCGAGCACCACCATCCTGGAGGATGGCGGTTGTGCCCGAACATGGTCCTGGACGCTGGCGAGTTGAACCTTCGGCCGTCCATGTATGCCGCACGGGAGATGACCATGCTGAGACCGTTGAAGGGGCGTGGTTGGTTCGAACGCCTTCGAGCAGCGAACCCTTGGGTCAGCGAATTCCTGCCCAACAGCGACCTTGCCCCCAACCTGACGGTCGACGGGGAGCAGGGGACCGTCCCCGCATGGTGGCTGCTGATGCGTGCACCGGTGGTCGGGAGGGTGATCGAACGGTGGGAACGGCAGCGCAGGATCGCTGAATTGCAGCAGGGCTCGACCTCGCACGAAGCCGTGTACGCTGCACGCCGCTGCCTTGGGCACGAAAACGCCCACCGCACCCGCATCGAGGAGCGCATGGCCGACCTCCAACACCGGGGTGGCGTCGATGCATGACGGCTACCACAACGTGGTCGCCGACCATTACGAGGCGGGTGCTGAAGAGTACGAGATGCGTTCCTGCAACAACCACGTCCTCGAAGGGCTGCGCGACGCGTTTCGCGAGGTCACGATGGAGCAGTCACCGAAACGCATGCTGGAGATTGGTTACGGCCCCGGCGTGGACATGATGTGGTTCGCCGACCAAGACGGGGTCGAGCAGGTGCACGGCATCGACCTCACGCCAACCTTCGAACGCATCGTTCTGGAAAAGGCCGCGACCCGTGGAGACGGGAAGGTCCAACCGCTGAAAGGGGCCGCCGACCAGGCTGTGGAGCTGCTTGGGGAAGCCGCGGTGGACACCGTGTACGTCTACTTCGGAGCGCTCAACACCACCGAAGACCTTGACCGCGCGGCTCAGGCCATCCATGACGTGCTTGCACCCGGTGGCAAAGCGGTGCTGACCTTCGTCAACAAATGGTACGCGTTTG
>JAYPDK010000112.1:0-2168 GCA_038125145.1 Candidatus Poseidoniaceae archaeon | reverse complement strand
GGAGGCGCTCGATACCCCCGCGCCCGCGCCCTCGGGTACGGCGTTGGCTTCGACGACTGAACAACGGGACCTCGACGAATTCGATCTCGATCACATGGACCCCGAGGACGCGGACGCCGCCATCGAAGAGGCGCTGGCCACCCTTCCGATGGAGGATGAGGTGGACGCTTCTGCTGCACCACCCGCTGAGAACACGGACCTCAGCGCTGCGTTGAGCGCGATGGATGGGCCCGCCCTCCCTGCTGCACCTGCTCCGAAAGCCAGCGCTTCGGACGTGCAGATGGACTTCGAGATGGACCCGGCCATGCAGGCGAAGTTGACGTCCGCCATCCTCCAGACCCCCCACGAGGGGTTCCGGCCCACGTTGCGCATCACCGGCTCCGGCGAAGTCTTGCTCGAATTCCGACCGGTGTGAGTGTCCCAGGACCCCCTTGTTCAACTCGAGCATGAGAGCGTGGAGCACCCCGGACGGGTCATGGCCCACGCTGGACGAGGGCCCGACCACCATGCATCTTCGTCTTCGGGGCGGTGATGGAACGGGTGTTTGAGCCGTTCACTCAACGCCTCTGCTTTTGTCCAGTCCCCTGTTTCCGCCGCGTCGATGGCCAACTGCAGCACCCAATTGCGAACGCGAAACACCGGGTTGGAACCCTGCATGGCCGTCCGGTCGGGCGACCCGTCGCATCGCTCAAGCCACCTCGTGAGCCATGCATCGAGCCGATCGCCTTCCTCCTTCGGACCGTAGATGCATCCAGCGTTCATCAGTTCAGATGAGGTGATCGCTCCGTCCGACAACGCGCGAAGCGTGCGGTGCCCGTCCATCTCCATCGTGTGGAGGACGTGCTGGAACTCGCTGACCAAGGCTTCGTCATCGTGCGTCCATGAACCCAAGCCGAGCCTGCTGGCCCACGCCTCCACCCGTAGCGTGGTGTAGCGAGAGGCGTACGCCTCCATCACGCGTTCCAGCCGCGATGCGTCCTGCATCACCGCGGCCACGGCGTCCAGCAGGCGGGCAAGGTTCCACGCCGCCACCGAAGGTTGTGCTGCGTAGCGGTAGCGTCGGCCGGGGAGGTCGGTCGTGTTCGGGGTCCACGCCGGGTCGTGGGCCTCCAGCCAACCAAAGGGCCCGTAGTCGATGGTGATGCCGTGAATGGACATGTTGTCGGTGTTCATCACCCCATGAACGAATCCATGCTGCATCCAGCCCGAAACCATGGATGCCGTGCGCTGGGCCACGAGGGTCAGCCAGTGCACCACGGCAGCATCGCTGCCAACCTCCGCCGTCACCTCGGGTTCGTGGGCTTCGATGACGTGGGCGATCAGGCGGCGGAGCGCCGCTTCCGCACCGTCGGCGGCGAGGATTTGGAAGGAACCGAACCGAACAAAGGAGGGAGCCGTCCGGGCCACGACCGCGCCGGGTTCGAGCGATGGATGGCCGTCGTAGAACATGTCGCGCCGCACGGACTCCCCCGTTGTGCACAGCGCGAGCGCTCGTGAGGTGGGCACGCCGAGGTGGTGCATCGCCTCGCTGCAGAGGTATTCGCGAAGCGAGGAGCGGAGCACGGCCCGACCGTCCCCTCGGCGTGAGTACGGGGTCCGGCCGGCACCCTTGAGTTGCACCTCGGTCCACCCCGCGTCGCCACGGACGTGGCCAAGGCTCAGGGCCCTTCCATCACCGAGTTGCCCTGCCCATGACCCAAACTGGTGCCCTCCGTAGCGGTGCGCATGTGGGTCCATGCCGGGTTCGGGACGGCCGCCCGTCCAGACCCTCGCGTCCTTGGACAGGTGGCCGAGTGAGGTAGCGAGGGCCTGGTTCCACAACCGAACGGTTGGATCTGGCATCGATTCTGCTGAACAACGTGACCAGCACGCGCCGGGGACCTGACGGATTCCCCCTCCCGTCTCAGCGTCCCCCGGCGTCGCCTCAAGAAAGGTGCTGCTCCACCGGGCCATGCCTCGCCTTGTCCGTGCCGCGCATCAACCTGTGCCTGCCCTTCAGCCTGCCCCGCGAAGGCGCCGGTTCGGGTTTGAGGGGTGCTCGTTGGGGAAGAGGGGGTTGTTTTTGGGAACACAAAACCATCTTCGAATGGCTCACGCACTCAAGAACGGTCCACTGAGTGCTCGTGCCGGGATTCGAACCCGGGTCGTCGGAATGAAAATCCGAAATG
>JAYPDK010000111.1:0-2186 GCA_038125145.1 Candidatus Poseidoniaceae archaeon | reverse complement strand
CTGCTTCGGCCGCGAGGGATTGCAGGAAGGCATCGTCGGGGTGCAGCCACCACTCAACATCCCAGTGGGCACGCACGGTGGGGACGTGCCCGCTGTGGTCAAAGTGAGCGTGCGTGTTGAGCAGGGCGACCACACGACGGTCCCCAGCCTGATGCTCCGCTTCCGTTGAGGACCAGTTCGGGCCGGTCCCCTCGGCATGGTCAATCCAAGCGATCAGGCGTTCAGGCTCGTCACCGGCATCGATCACGACAGTATCGCCCGTGGCGCGGTCGCAGACCACGGAGCAGCGCATCTGCAAGGGCCCGACAAGGAAGGATTCCACCACGAGGTCCTCTGCACGCACCACGGTTGACCGCGTTCCCTCGTGGTTGATGAGCCGTGCGGCCAACGCAGCGTTTCAAAGCCCACCCTCGGATGGACCGGCCATGGCTGAGCAAGCGTCCGCATGGACATCCGCCTTCAACGACGGCGCTTTTGTCCGCAAGTCGAGCGAATTTCGTGACCACGTGACCCTGGATGGTCCCTTCGCTCCTGCGTCCGGTCGGTACCACCTCTACGTGTCCCATGCCTGCCCGTGGGCGCATCGAACGATGCTCGCTCGGGCGCTGCTTGGGCTTGAGGACGCCGTGTCTGTGAGCGTGGTCGATTGGCGGATGCAGCCCGACGGCAGTTGGGTGTTCAATCCAAGCGAGCCGGGCGCCACCGCCGACACCCTGCATGGCGCGGCCTCGTTGGAAGAGATCTACGCCTTGGCCGACCCTTCGTGGCCACAGAGCGGCCACATCGGCACCGTGCCCGTGCTGTGGGACCAGACGCACGGCACCATCGTGAACAACGAGAGTCGGGAAATCGTCCGGATGCTGACCACGGCATTCCGTACTTCGGGCTTGACGTCAGGCCCAGACCTTTGTCCTGACACGCTGGTCGATGCCATCGATGCGATGATCGATGCGAACTACGAGAGCGTCAACAACGGGGTCTACAAGGCAGGGTTCGCTCGAAGCCAAGCCGCCTACGACGATGCGGTGACGGTGCTCTTCGACCGCCTCGACGCGCTTGAAGCCCACATGGCCAACCGGGAGTGGCTCGTTGGTGAGGGCCGTGGGGTGCTGACCGAAGCCGACCTCTGCCTCATTCCAACACTACTGCGCTTCGACCTGGTGTACGTTGTCCACTTCAAGTGCAGCCTAAAGCGGATCATCGACATGCCGAACCTCAGCGCTTACCTCGAGCGCTTCCTTGCGCTGCCCGGGGTCCGTTCGACCTGCGATTGGCGCCACATGCAGCACCATTACTTCTGGTCGCACGAACACATGAATCCACACCGCATCGTCCCGCTCCCGCCCTCTGAAGGGATTCACACCATGCTCAGCGCCTGATTCGGGGCCACCTTCATGCGCGTGAGGTCCTCTGAAGGTCCATGGAGGGCGTGCTGATCTGGTCGGGTGGCTGCTTCAGCGGTCTGCTGTTTGCGGTCCTGCTGCGGCTCCTGCTTCGCGTTCGTCGGTTTCGATTGGAACAGCCCTCGAACGAGCGGAATTGGGTCAACGACAACGCCCGTACCCCACGGGCCACCATCGAGGGGGACCTTGTGACCCTGCACGACGTCCGTGATTTTCATTGGCGGTCCACGAGGGACTACGACGAGCGCTGGATGGACGTGTCGTTCAACCTGAACGACGTCAAACGGATCTGGCTCGTGCTCGAGGCCTTCGAACCAAAGCATCCCCAGATGGCCCACACGCTGCTGTCCTTCGAACTCAGCGACGGCCGTCGCATTGCCTGCTCCATTGAGGTTCGACGCGAGCAGGGGGAACGCTTCCACCCGATCGCCGGCCTTGGGCGCACCTTCGAACTCATCTACGTGTGGGGCACGGAGGCCGACCTCATTGGCGTTCGGACACGATGTCGACCACGTTCCGTGACGCGGCTCTTCGAATCCGTCGTGCTCGTCGAGGGGAACGAACGCCGGATGATGGCGTCCTACCTTCGACGGACCAACCAGCTGGCAAACAAGCCCGAGTGGTACAACACCATCTGGAACACGTGCACCACGAACCTCGTGGACCACGTCAACGAGGTCTATCCCGGTCGCGTGCCGATGGGCCTGAGCGTTCTGCTGCCGGGGCTCAGTCCGAAGATGCTCGCCGAGGAGAACCTCATCGTTCTCAACGGAGACCTCGCGG
>JAYPDK010000110.1:0-2241 GCA_038125145.1 Candidatus Poseidoniaceae archaeon | reverse complement strand
GTCATGCACCGCCTTCGATCCCGCGCAGAGTCACCTTCTGCTCCGACCTACGAGCGCACATGGTCGGACATCCACAGCCTCCTGGATGCCGCTGTTGAGGAGATGCGTCGCCAACGTGCGAAGTTTGAGCGTCGGCTTGAGCGGGATGGAGACACGCCCAAAACACGTCGTGCGCTGATGAAGTACGTTCAGGCGCAGACCGTCGTGTCCACCCTGCAGTGGACCTTGGGGATGATCGAAACCGTTCCGCTGGAGGACGCCCAGCGCATGGCGGAACTCAGGCTGCCGTGAGGTCGCCCTGCTTGCGGAGGTTCGACCAGAGCACCTTTGCCGCCAGCCGTGCCTTCGTCCACCGTCCGATGCTCGGCCGTTGGCTGAACACAGCCCCTCGAGAGCGCAGGATGGAGAGCAGCAGGGCTTCGTAGGCCTCGACCATCATCCCGGGCTGAGCCCGCGAGCGCTTGTCGAGGAGCGGAAGCAATTCCCGCGCTGAGCGCTGGTGTCGCTCAACTTCCGTGCAGTATTCGGAGATGAACGCCTTCCAGCGGTGGTCGTGTTCGACGCTCTTTGCATGCAGGTCGTTCCCGAGGAGACCATGGCTTTCGAGCACGTCAAGCGGAAGGTAGACGCGGCCTCGCTGGAGGTCCTCTTCGACGTCCCTCAGGATGTTGATCAACTGAAGTTGAATCCCCATGTCGATGGCGTGAAGCCGGGCACGAGCGTCTTCGTAACCGTAGATTTCGATCAGCACCAAGCCCACGGCGGAGGCGACCTTGAAGCAGTAGGAACGGACGTCGTCCCAACTTCGCAATTGCGTGGGGAACAAATCGTCCTCCATGCCGTCGAGGATGGTTTCGAGGTCCTGCAAGCGCACCGACCAGGTTGACATCACCCACGCCATCGAGCGCATCACGGGGTGTTCGTCTTCGGCAGGGGCGACACCGGACGCAAAGGCCTGGAGGCGCAGCCGCATCGCTGAGAGCGCCAACAGACGCGTGAAGGCGAGGTCTTGTGGGTCACACGGTGGGCAGCCGTGGAGGTCGCTGAGGAACGCAAGGCGTCGCACGGCGTAGGCGTGCACCTCGTCCGTGATGGGAAGGTGCTCGTCGTCGTCGCCGTCGACAATGTCGTCCACCCATCGGCAGAACGCGTAGACGGCGTTGACAGCCGCCCGCTTCACCGGAGGCAACGCGGCGAAGGACGCCACAAAGGTCGAGGAGGCGGCCTTGGCACGGGCTTCGCACGCCTCAAGGTCGGCGGTTGGAATGGCTTGCATCGGGCCACCTCAGGCTGTCGGTTCACCGCGGCCTGACCGGGGCGCGTTGCCAGCACCTCGAAGGGCGGCACGGCCGGCTTTCGACCTTCGGACGGAGTCAAACCACACATCAACGCCGTTCCAATCGGGGATGATCCCCATGTCGTCCAAGAGCAATTTACTGGAGATGCGGGCGCTTTCAAAAATCACAGGAAGGCCGGATCCGGGGTGCGTGCCGCCACCAACGAGGTACATGCCGTCCACGTCCTCGAAGCGGTTCTGAGGACGTCGCCAGAGCATTTGGTCGAGGCCGTGGGCGAGGTTGAACACAGCGCCGCGGTGGCAGTAATCGCCCCATCCTTCTGGGGTGATCATCATCTCCGTCACGATGTGGTCCCGGATGTTCTCGTAGCCCAACTTGGACTCGATTTGGTCCAAGATGCGCTCGCGGTAGTCCTCGGCGATGCTTGACCATTCGACGTTTTCGTGGATGTGGGTGACCGGGACCAGCACGTACACGGTCGAGCAGCCCTCAGGCGCCAAACCGGGGTCCGTCAGGCACGCGTTTTGGACGTAGACAGAGGGGTCCTCCCACGTGACCACGTGACGGTTTTCGATGTCCTCGAGGTTCTCAACGTAGGTGGAGGAGGCGTAGATTTGGTGGTGAGGCAGGTGGTCCCAGGTCCGGTCCGTGCCGAGGTAGAGCATGAAGGTCGAGCAGGAGTACTTCTTTGCGTCGAGCTTCTTGTCGCTCCAGCGGCGCCGTGCAGCATTGGGGACGATGTCCTTCATCGCCTTCGCGAAGTCCGCGTTGACGACCACGGCGTCCGCAAGGTGCTCACCGGTTGAGGTGCGCACGCCGACAGCGCGCCCCTTCTCCATCAGGACCTCGTCGACGCCCTCGCCAAGGCGAATGTCGACCCCGAGTTCCTTGGCGATCTCCGCCATGCGAGCCGGGACGCTGCCGAGGCCACCGATGGGGTGGA
>JAYPDK010000109.1:0-2259 GCA_038125145.1 Candidatus Poseidoniaceae archaeon | reverse complement strand
CCATCGCCGGCCAGTGGGCCCACAACTACCCCGACCAGCCGGACCGTCATGGGGAGTTGAGCAGCGGCTACGGGGCCGAGGCCTACCCGAACACGAGCCGCATGGACTGGGCCGTCGAGTTGTTCGCTTGGTTCGAATGGTTCCTCAAGGGCGAGGGCGAGGAGCCCGAACAGCACGTGCAGGTCCAAACCAACGACGGGCGATGGCACGTGGAATCGACCTGGCCGCCTGAGGACCTGTCCTGGTGGGGCATGGGCCTTGACGAAGGCCAAGCGGACGGAAGCATCGTGAACAGCGGGTCCTCGGTGGAGATCGTCTTCCCGCCGCTTGAGCAAGAGATCCACGCCTCAGGCATGCCTACCCTCCACCTGACGGCGAGCACACGCACCTGCAACGGAGGTCAGGTCTTCGCCACGCTGTACGCCGACGACCTGCGCCTCGGCCACGCGACGATGGACATCCGCTACCGCGACGGTGGCATGGACGCCGCCTTCACCTCGCCCCTCTCGGAGTACCTGATGCTGATGGAATTCAACCCGCTCGACGTCGTCGTCCCTGCGGGAAAGAGCCTGCGGCTTGTCCTCAGCGAATCGGGCGAGGATTACCTCCCAAGCCCCTGCGCTGCGGTTGGCCTCAGCGTCTCCACCGGCAGCGACTCGGTCTTCTCGCTGCCCCTCATCGACCGTCCCGATTCCGATGAACGTTGGTTCCTTGCACCGGCATGGTGGGAGCAACAACCCATTCCGTGAGGTTCGCCCATGCTGCGGGTGCTGGCCTTCGAGGACACCGTGGACATCGAAGCCCTCCTCCTCTCCGGAGGGGTGGACATGTCGCAGGTCCACCTGACCCAGCACTGGACCACCGAGGACGCCCTTTCGCGCATCGAAGCGTGGGCGCCCGATGTGCTGCTGCTCGACCACTTCATCCCGCCTGCCACCGGCCTTGAGGTCCTTCGCGCCCACCTCGACTCGACCGCGAAGGGGTCGCGCCGCGCCCCGACCATCGTCGCGATGTCCAGCGAAGCGAGGTGCAACTCGGTCATGGTCGACGCTGGAGCGGACGGTGGCGTGGTGAAGCACCGCCTTGCGACCCTCCCCTTCTGGCCGAGGGCAACGACAGGACGATGACGGCAGACGCTGCGTGCGTGCCATGCAGGACGGTGCGAGCGGTGGCGACCTGCTCGCACGGGGCCTGCTCCCGGTCCTGCTCCTGAGCGGCTGGTCGGTCGCCGTGTTCGGTGAATTCCACCTTCCTATGTGGCCGGTGTTGGTGGTCGTGTTCGGGGCGTGGTTCGTGGCGTTGACGTGGCTCGTGCACGACGCCACGTGGTCGCGGAAGGACGTGCGGTGGCTGTGTGTCCCGCTCCTCGTCGTCGCCCTTGGATGGATCGACCTCACGTGGACCTCGCCCGCCATGTTCGACCAGGCCGACCACCTGCAAACCGCGAACCGCTACCTCGGTCGCTGGACGTGGGAGCCCTTCCACATGGAGACGGCGTTTGCCTTCCGTCCGAAGGTGATCTCGGGGCTCATCGCCACCGAACTCGCGCTCAACGGCACCCGCGACGTCAGCACCGTCCTGCCCTTCATGCTCCTCCTGGCGTGTGGATGGCAGGCGCAGGCCCTCGGCGAGCGCCTGAACCTCGGCGTGTGGAGCCTGCTCGCCGCCGCAGTCGTTCTGTCGATGCCCGCCATGCTGGATTTCGGTCGGACGCTGTACCTCGATGCCTTGGCGACAGGAGGCGTGCTGCTTGTCGTCCGGCTCGCGCTCGACGTCGCCGACGCTCCTGCCTCCCAGCAGGTTCGGGCAGGGGCGGTCGCCTCCTTGGTGGGTGCGGCAAAGTACCCCTACCTGTACCTCGGACCCGCGGTTGCGGCGGTCGTCGGGCACCGGAAGCCGCGCGCTGCCGTGCCGGTGCTCGCGGTGTGGTTCCTCGTCCAGATGCCCTTCGTGGTCGCGGATGCGATGCAGCACGGGGAGCCCATGGGCAGCTTCGGCCCCCAAGTGCAAGGCACCCTGCGCAGCGTGACGGAGGACGTGGTGCAGTACACGTTCGCGGACGCGGTCGCCGACGCTGCCGGCGAACTCGGCGTCGGGCTCCTCCTGATGGCCGCGGCGGGCACGGCCCTCTGGGTCGAGCGCGCCCGAGAAGCACGTGGCGTCCTCGTCGCTGCGACGGTGCTGCCGGCCGTCGTCCTCTTCACCGCCGTCCTCGACTTCGGGTGGCCGCGCTACCACCTCCCGTGGCTTGCTGCGTTC
>JAYPDK010000108.1:0-2408 GCA_038125145.1 Candidatus Poseidoniaceae archaeon | reverse complement strand
GGTGTCGTTGTCGGCGAAGTGGGTCCACGCGTTGTTGATCCCGTCGTGGTGGAGGAACAGCGTCGTGCTGTTCGCGGAGGGCTGCTTCGGGTCCTCCTGCTGGTCTTGCATCACGGTCACGTCGCCCGCCTGCACGGGGACGAGCAGCATCGCGGCGAGGAAGAGGCACACCACAAGGCGTCCACGCATGGTGGGACGTGGCCGTCGGGGTGCTATGAGCGTGACGACCGAGCGCTCAATCGAAGCGACGGAATTCCTGCACGGTGTCGTCGTCGTGCCGCTGCCCGTAGGTCGGAGCGTTCCTTGATGCGGCAGGGGCCTGTTTCGGCGTGAGCCTCAACGCTTCGGCCAGTTGGTTCGGTTCGACCTTGGGTTTGCGGATTTCTTCGCCACCGACGCCCGTGAAGATGGCCATGACCTTGATCGTCTCTCCGAAGCCAGGGTCCTGCCGTGCGCCAAAGATCACGTTGGCGTCGCCCTGAATCTTGGCCGTCATCAGGCGCACCACTTCGTTCGCCGCATCCAGCGTCATGAACGGCCCTCCCGTCACGTGAATCAACGCACCGGACGCGCCGCTGACGTCCACGTCGAGCAGCGGGTGGTTCAGGGCTTCGTTGACAACCTCCTCCGCGCCTTGGTCCGACTCCCCGTAGAGCATCATCGTCACCCCACCGTCCGACATGATGGTGCGCACGTCGGCGAAATCGAGGTTGATGAGCGAATGAAGGGTGATCGTCTCGACGATGCCCTTGACGATCTCCGCCACCAACTGGTCCATGATGGAGAAGGCCTCGTCCATCGGCAGGTTGGGCACGTAGGTCAACAAGCGGTTGTTGTCAAGCACGAGCACCGCGTCCGCCACGCGGCGCAGGGCTTCCAGGCCCTCGAGCGCTCGTGAACGCCGGTGGTTGCGCTCGACGTGGAAGGGGGTGGTGACGATGCCCACCACGATGGCCCCGACGCTCTTCGCTTCCTCAGCAACGATGGGCGCGATGCCCGTTCCAGAGCCGCCGCCCAGCCCGCAGGCGATGAAGACAAGGTCGGCGCCCGTGACGATGCGTCGGATCATGTCGCGGCCAGCCTCAGCACAACGTCGGCCTGTGGCCGGGTCGCCGCCGGCGCCCATCCCTTTGGTGATGTGACGGCCGACGAGCAACTTTTGCAAGGCCCGGGTGTGGTCAAGGTGCTGCTTGTCCGTGTTGATGGCCACCGTCACGGCACCCTCCACACCAAGGTGGGTGATGCGGTTGAGCGTGTTGTTGCCAGAACCGCCACAGCCGATGATCAAAATGCGTGGGTCCGGTGGGATGAAATCGCTCAACGCGTCGTCCATGACGGTGGTTTGGGCCTTCTTCATCATGGACTCGCGGAGGTCGTTGACCACGCCGCCAAGGGTGACGTCATGCATGCTCACGCCAACCGCTCCTTGTGTTCGGGTCCCATCCCCACACCTGAACAGCAAAGCCCGCTCCAACCTACCTTAAGTCGTCCCCTTGGGCCAAAGCCGAAGGGTGGAATCCGGAGGGTCTTCCCTTCAGCGGTGGCGCCCGAGGTCGTCCTTGCGCGTTGGCCATCGAACGCCACCGTCCTTGCTGAAGCGCTTCCCGTCCCAACGGGCGAGGAACGTCGCGAAGGGGGAACGAGCAACGGCGGCGTTCAAGCCACCACGGCGTGGGAAGTCACGGTCCTCCGGTGCTTCCCGTCCCACCAAGGCATCGTCGATGGTCTCGATGCATGTGCGCAGGACGTCGGCCACGAGGGGGTTCCCTCCATGGTTCCCTTCCAGCATGGCTTCGAAGTGGTACGCGAGTTCCGAGAGCAGGTCCCAAGGGTCATGGCGAAGGTGCTGCTGAACGACGTACATCACCACCGCGTCCATGACGTCCGACAGCAGGCCCCATGCTTCGCTGTCCGCTCGTCCTCCTCGCGCAATCACCTTGTTCAGCACCTGACGTTTGCTCAGCGTTCGGCGGAGCATTTGCATGCGATCGCGCTCGCATTGGACGAGCCAGGCGACATGACCTTCGATCATCTGAGACCCTCGCGCGGGTGAGGGCACGGCGACGTCCACATGCTCTTCTCCGACCACGTCATCGGAACGGTCTTGTGCCATATGAACGGTCCGGTTCTCGGCAAAAGATACCAGAATCCGGCGAAATCTCTACCATTTCACCGGATAACGGGGGGGTGTTTCGGAACACACCTGAGCAGCCTTCATGTTGCGAGGTCAAACGCTCTCGACCCTTTCCACCTTTCGGAGTACCACCTCTCGTCGATCAGGTGCGACGCTTATTGCAGAGGGGCCGTTCCTTTCTCAGGCCTCAGCCTTGAAATATCGGCGGCATCTCGCGCAGCCTGCCTCACTTAGCTCAGTTGGTAGAGCACCTGACTGTAGTTGTGCAAACACA
>JAYPDK010000107.1:0-2598 GCA_038125145.1 Candidatus Poseidoniaceae archaeon | reverse complement strand
CCCCGGTCGGGATGACGGGCGTCCATCTGAGCGACGATCTTGTGCATCACCTGCATCGTGGTGTTCTCGTTGCGGCAGTTGATGTGGGCCACCGCGATGTCACGCGTCCCGGCGAGTCGACGGGACACGTCGTCACAGAACCGGCGGACGAGACTGGTCTTGCCGCTGCCGACCGGGCCTGTGATGACCGCACGACCGGCCCCGGTCGGGTGCGCAAGGCTCGTGAAGCGGCTGGCAAGGCTACGTTGCACCTCGAGGCGCGCAACGAGCCGTTCCGGCAGGTAGTCGAACCCGAGCGGTGTTGGATCCTTGAGGATCAAACCCGCGCCGATGACCTCGAGGTAGTCCGACATGACATCGGGTATGCTCTGACAGCCGTTCTTGAACATACGCTCCGCGGCTCACGGAATCTCATCGAATTGGTACCCGTCGTTCCATTCTTTTTCGCCCAGCGCCACTTCAAGTTCGTAGGGCGTGATGAGGGGCTTGGCGTACTTCACCGCGTCGTCGATGGCGATCCGCGGGCAAGCGGTGTTGACGAAGGCGTCCACCGGGTAGAAGTCGATGAGTTCAGGCCCAACATGCTCGAGGGCGAGCAGGTACCCTCGCTTCCCGTGCTGCTCGAGCAAGCGCTTCATCCGCAAAGCGAGGGTGCGCCGCATCTGACCGGGTTTCTCACCGATGAGGATGCCGAAGCGTTCGGCTTCTTGGCTGGCCACGATCAACCCGAAGCGCTGTCGCAGGATGCGCTCGATGCGCTGAAGCGACATCTCCGTCGCGTCACCGGTGTACGGGTCCAGCATGGCCAACGGCTTGCCGGTGTGGAGCACGAGGCCGATGGGGTGGAAATCACCGCTGCCAAGGAAGAGGTAGTGGCCAATGCGGTCGTCGTCTCCAGAATAATTGCAACCGAGGACTTGACCCGGGAAGGTGAGCCGCGCCCCGCCCATGGGGACGACGACATCGAAGCCCGCGGCCTCCAAGCGTTCGGTGAACTGGGGAAGCAGGTGGAGGTGCTGAATGGAGCCAACGAGGCCAAGTTTTGTGTCCGTGAGGGTGGCTGAGCGACCAACGGCATCGAGGAATCGCGCCTGCGCCTCCTCCTCGGTGAGGGCCTCTGATGTCCCTTCCTCGCGCCTGACCTCCGCCATGGCGCGGTGCGCATGGAGGATTGGGAGGACAGGGGCCAGGTCTGGGTCGCCGTCGTAGGTGACGTCGATGAACTGGGTCGGCATGCCCGAATCGATGTTCATCTGGGAGTGGCCCATGTGCGCCACAAGTTCGACGCCCATCATGCGCATTTTGTCATGGACGAGGTCGCATGCGCCGTAACACGGGTCGGCAGCGAGGACGACCTTCGCGCTCGTGTCCGTTTCGATGGCGTCCATCATTTCAAGCGCCTGCATCTTCAGGCCTTCAGGCACCTGCAAGGCGACGAGGCGGTGGTCGTCCGCCTTGATCCGTTCAACCAACTCGTCGAGTTGGAAGTCGTGACGGTCGAGGTCCATGCCTTGCCGTCGGGCGGTTCCGATATCAAGCCATGCTCGATGGAGCTCGGGTAACGATGCGCCCGTCCTCGACATCGAGTGCAGTGAGCGCCTTGATGGAGACCTGAGGCTCTTCGGCCATGAGGCGCCTCAACCCCTCGCCCTTTTCGACGATCACGACAATTTCAGAGACCACGGCCCCACACCGCCGGATGCCGTCGATGATGGCCCGAAGCGTGCCGCCGGTGGAGAGCACGTCGTCCACGATCAGGACCCGTTCCCCGGGCTTGATGTCGTTCAGGTACATCGCGCCGTTCGAATATCCAGTGCTCTGGTCGATGGAGACCTCGCCAGGGAGTTCGTAGGAACGCTTTCGAGCCACGACCATCGGCATGCCGGTGCTGACGGACAGGGGTGCGCACAAGGGCAAGCCCATGGCTTCGATGCCGAGGATGAGGTCCACCTTGGACCAGTCCACGACCTGTTCCACCAAGTCCACGACGGCTCCAAGCACGTTGCCGTCGATGCGGGGCACGCCGTCCATCACGGGGTGGATGACATACGGGTAATCGTCCCGCCAAATCAGCGGTGCGGCTTCAAGGGACGTGCGCAGGAGGTCCATGGCGTCGCCCATGCCGCCGGGGGGACGGTTGGGGACCTTAGGCCTTGGCTCAAGCTTCCTGTAGATACTCGATGTATTCCTCGTGGGTCAGGAGGGCATCCTCGGTGTCGTCGTGCGGCTCGATGATCATGACCCATCCATCGTCGTAGGGGGAGTCGTTGATGGTCTCCGGGGTGCTCTCCAATTCGCCGTTGACCTCGACCACACGCAGCGAAAAGGGAGCGACGAAGCGAACTGCTTCGTACTCGGAACGGATCGAGAAGAGGACGTCCCCTTCGTCGATTTCCTGACCTTGGTCCGGCAGGTTGACGCGCAGCACTGCACCCGTGTCCATCACAAGGAGGAACTCAGACAGGCCGATTTTCAGCGTCTCCTCTTGGTCGATGAACCAAAGGTGGGCGTTCGAATACTTGCGGTTGTGGGCGATGGTGAATTCGATGTCCTCGTCGTCCATGGTCATACCTCACGGCCCGGCTCAAACATCCGGTA
>JAYPDK010000106.1:0-2864 GCA_038125145.1 Candidatus Poseidoniaceae archaeon | reverse complement strand
AGGTGTGGGTTCGGAACCTCCTCGGCAACGGGGTGCCGGCGGCCGCCGTTGACCTCACCTTCTCTGCGGTCGCCCCCAGCCGTACCCTGCGAACAGGGGACATCGGGTACCTCGTCTTGGAGGACGCCATCGCACGCGTCATCGACGTGAACGGACCGTCGGCGTACGGCGTGGTGAACGTGACCTGTGCCTACGACGGGGTGAGCACCTCGCTTGAGGTCGCGTTTTCTGGGCCAACCACCGTGTACTGCGATCTGCCGCTGAGCAACCAGGCTCCATTCCTGAACTGGACCTCGCCCGAGGACGAATCGGTCTTCCCGTCCGGCGGTGCGGTGCTCTTCGATGCCAGCGCTTCATGGGACCTCGACGACGACCCCTTGACGCTGTCTTGGACGAGCGACCTTGACGGCGACATCCTGAGCAGTTGCCTGACCTTGCCAAGCGGCACCACCCCCTTCACGGCGAACGGCGAGGACGCGTTCG
Source organism: Candidatus Poseidoniaceae archaeon (assembly GCA_038125145.1). Lineage (GTDB taxonomy): Archaea > Thermoplasmatota > Poseidoniia > Poseidoniales > Poseidoniaceae > MGIIa-L3. Next base: position 2,381 of record JAYPDK010000106.1, on the reverse strand, counting down.
GCTGCTCGCTTTCCGATGGCGTTCACGTCATCACCCTCGAGGTGTGCGACGGTGGGGCAGGGCACTGCGTCAGCGAATCTCGAACCATTGAATTGGTGAACCTCCCTCCAGTGCTCAACCTCGAATTTTCTCCCGGTCTCTCACCGTGGAGCGAACTGATCATGCCGCAAACGGGCACCGTCACCATCAACACCACCGGCACGTACGACCCTGAAGGCGACGACTTTGCTTGTTTGCTCAGCTTTAGTGGTTACAACCGGCAAGGAACGGGCTGGGGCAACGGTTACACCTGCCCTGAGACCTTGTCGCACACGTTTGACCATGTCGACGACGATCCACCCGCCTCGTTTACCCTCACGGTGATCACGTTTGATCGGGTTGGGAATTACGCCAACTACAGCGTTCCGGTCATGCTCTACAACGAAGTTCCTGCTCCAGATTTTGACGTGCTTCGGGACGGCAATTCCTCCGAAGACATCGTGCTGCTGGACGGCACGGGGATCGTGGACCCTGAAAACGATGACTTGACCTACACATGGACGTCGAGCCTCGACGGTGTCCTCCTCGAAGGCACGGGACCCACCTTTTCGAGTTGGGACGGCTGGCTCAGCCGCGGCGTCCACACCATTTCCCTGACCGTCAACGACGGCCGTGCTGAGCACGTCGGCGACGCACGCACGTCGTCGGTGCTGCTGACGGTGGACAACAGCCTGCCGCGGAGCCTGATCGCGTCACCTTTGGACGGGGCCGTCGTCGAATCTGCGGACCTGCTCACCTTCAGCGCGGAGGGTTCGGGGGACTGGGACGCGAGCTGCGCGACCTTCCCCACCAACCTGTCGTGGTGGTGCCTTCCCGGGACGCCAGCAGGAGGCTCGGAATTCCTCACGGTCGTGTGGGAGAGCGACATCGACGGGCGCCTGACGCCCGAAGGGGTGGACTGGCTCATCTTTGACGCACGGCTCTCTGCGGGGTCCCACACCATCACGCTCAGCATGGACGACGGGGTGCACGACCCCGTGGTTAACACCATCGTCGTGGACGTCGTGCCCTCCGCTCCTGTGCTGGTGATCACCTCGCCCGACAACGGAACGCCGTTGGCGTCGTCCGACCCGGTCCTCATCGACGTCACGTCGTCCTTCGATGCCGACGGCGATGCCTTCGACCTCACGGTTCTCGTCGAAGGCGAGGTCGTTCTGGATGGCGTTGACCCCGCCTTGCTGCATCAGGTTTGGCTCCCCGGGGGCACGCATCGACTTGAACTGGTGCTTGAAGACAGCACGGGCCTCCAACGCACCGGTGGTGTTGACCTCAGCGTGACGTCCTCCGCACCGGAAGCGCTCATCCTCTCCCCCGATGACCGCGCCTCGTTGGCGCCTGGTGCCCTCGTGGAGCTGGTGGACGGTTCGGTGGACAGGGACGGGGATCTTGTTCTGCGCGAATGGCGGCTCTGGACCGCCAGCGGACCGGTCGTGGTGTCCACGTCGGCGAACGACACCCTTTCGCTGGCCCCGGGCAACCACCACCTGTCGCTGCACGTCCGCGACGCCCGTGGCGCATGGGCGGAAGACCACGTCAACATCACCGTGCAGTCAAGCCTTCCTCGGTTCACGCCGGACTCCCTTGCGGTCACGCCGCTTGAGGTGCCGCTGGGAACGCGCTCCTCCCTTGGGCTGAGCGTCGAACTCAGCGATGCGGACGGAACGACCGAACTCGTGCAAGCGACGGTCACCCACGACGACCAAACGTGGACCTTCAACCTCAGCGACGACGACGGTGATGGGATCTGGACCGGCAGCATCGACGTGGTGTTCGATGACCTCGGCCGGCCGTACGTGCGCGTTGTGGCCATCGATGGCGAAGGCGAAGACGCTCAAATCGACGTTATTTCGGTGTACATCGATGTCGTAGAAGCCCCGGCAGACGGTCGAGCCACGGTGTTCGCGGCCGGGCTTGGAGGTCTCGTGGTGCTGCTGCTCGTGGCCAATGCCTTGCTCAACCGCCGCAGGAAGCAACGCAGCGACGGCGTCGTGGGCGCCTGGGGCGTGCTGGACGAGACGGCCAAGGTGGCGCCAGATCTTGCGGAAGCGGACGAAGGGACCGTTGGCGGTGGCTTCGATTGGGACAGCGTCTGAGACAAGGTCCCGCCGAACATCGAGAAGTACCCTTATGAATGAGTTCACGCACATTTTGCTCATGGGCTCCCGCCTTCGTTCCACGCTGCTCGCCGCTGTTCTCCTGATGTCGATGGTCGCGCCGCTCGCGGCCGGACAGGCTGCAGGCTCCAGCAACAACGCCTTCGGCGTGGAATACGAATGGTCGAACCTCGACGATGACGTGCTGACCCTGACGGGCTTGTCGATGGAGTCCATCCTCGCCGACGT
>JAYPDK010000105.1:0-2873 GCA_038125145.1 Candidatus Poseidoniaceae archaeon | reverse complement strand
TCCACTCCTCCCACGTGAGGTCCGTTTCGCCGTTTCGAACCCGGGCCTCCAGTTGGTGCACGAGGTTCTGTTCGTGGTGCCCACGCCCACGTCCCCGCTCTGCAGGACCGAGGACGCCGGCCACCGGCGTTGGAATGCGGTCCATGACGTGCATCCAGCCATGATTCGGAGTGCGGCGGATGGCGTTTGTGAACCAATCACGTTCGCGAGGCGCAAGGCGCAGCCATGCGCGCATGAGCCGTTCGGCCAAAGGGCTGAGCAGGTGCTGTCCAATCGCCATTGTCTCCACCTCAAACGTCCATGATGTCGTCGACCTCATCGTCGAGGTGCCAGGTGGCTGGGGGGCGAAGATGCAGTTCCTCGACGAGCCCCCTTCGCCCCCCACGGTGGTTCCCATACATGTCGTAATCGAACAAGGCCTCCAGGTCATACCGCTCCTCGTGATCCACCTCGTCCCTCTGAGAACAGGCGTGGCACCTTTGGATGGCTTTCACGAACACGTAGAGGTTCCATTCAGCGGAGTGTTCCAGTTCGGACAAGAGGGCGAGGCTCTCGTTCGCCTTCTCCTCGGGCAATTCGTTGAGTCGTTGGCAAAACGCACTCGCGAACTGACCATGAAGGGAGAGGCCTCCATCAACTGCGATCAACGCCATCTCGGCCATATCAAGGAGGTGAGAGGCGCTCGCTTCGTGGCCATGCACGGTTTCTGCCATCCAGTTGTTCTGAAGCGTGTAACACCGAAGGAGGTGGTACATGAGCGGACCCGGGAACTCCATGTTTCGGATGCCGTTGCCCAAGACCTTCACCACCTGCCTGTACCACGTCCATTCTTCGGAGGCCCCGTCGATCAAGTGACCGAGCATGTCGGCAGCATGGCAGCGGTCCTCGATGTCAAGCGCGTCGTCTTGGATGGGTGCGAGAAGTTCCGAACTGGTGAAGATGCCCGCAAGGGTCGTCGGCGTCCTGTTCAGCGGAAAGCCAGCTTCGCCGAGCATGACCATGCTCGCCATGTGGTCCGACATCGGGACGTTGTCGAACAACCGCTCAGCCACGACGCAGAGGTGTTCTTGCTTGAGCCTCAGCACGAGGTGCTCATCCTCATCTTCGAGGGCAGAACGCATGGTATCCACTGGGTCAAACACGAGCGACGTGTGCGTGTTGTGCACCAACCGCCCTCGCCGGTCCATGTGCCAGTTGGAGGAGGAACGGACGATGCTTGCGAACAGCAGCATTCCCTTTCGCTCGGCCGCCAGCCGAGATTCCGTCCAGAGGTCATCCGCCTCTTCGGCCTCCGCGATGATGCCCTCGATGTCGTCGAGCATGCGATCGATGTGGAAGGAGTCGGTCACGTCCATCATTGCCACTCCTGCATCCATGATTCGTGTTCGCGCAAGAAGGCGGCCAAGTCCAGCGCTTCGTCGTCTTCTGAGGCGGCGCGCAGGCGTGCGGTGACCAGGTCGACCAGGTCGTCGTCCGGCGTTTCACCCGTGATCTGCTCAATGACCTCGGCCACGGATTGACCTCGACCCATCATCGCGAGCAAGCGGGCGCGGACCTCCTCGTCCTCGTCCTTGGGGGCGCGGACGCTGCTCATGCGAACGCCTCCTGCTGCCAGTCCTCCGTCCACGGTACCGGTGCTTCCGCGCTCCACGAGGCGAGCGCGCCGGTCGTCGCGAGGCGCTCGTCGACGGACGATTCGAAGGTGGCGTTCTGCGCTCGCTTCACGCCGTCGCGACCCAGCACCAAGGCGGTGCGGACGATGCCCGTCGCAATGCCAAGGCTCTCGCGGTCGGTGGACGACCAGTAGGCGCCGAAGCGGGGATGCGTGTGGGTCCACACGCGGAACGGAGCAAGCGCCCCAACATGCATGCGTACCGGGACCAACCCTGGGCTGCCCCAATCGATGAACACGGAGCCTTCGGCGTCGATGAGCACCGACGTTTCCAGGCCAGACGCGGCCGACAAGGCATAGACGGCGTTCCAGCATCCGTGGGAGGCCGCCGCGCGCTGCACGTCCTGCAGTTCCTCATCGTGGACCCGGCGATCGAAGGCCGCCTCAAGGGCGTTGCTCCACGCCTCCTTTCCCACGTCGAACGCGTCCGCGTCGACACCGAGGAGCAGGTCCACGAGTTCGTCGCTGACGGCAATCAAGCGCTCACCTCCGGGAGCGGGCTGAAGCGGAAGCCACCGTAGGCTGCGTCGACCATGAAGGCGGTCGTGGGGCTGTTGCCGTGGACGACGTGGTCGACCAACCACTGCGCACCGATGGTCGCGGCCAAGGCGAAGCCAAACTGGACGAAGCCGCGCTCCAGCACGCCTTCGGCTTGGCAGGAGGCAGGGGCATGGTCGGGCGTTTGCTCGACGATGCGGCGTGGGTCGTCGAGGTGGGTCAGGACGAGCGTTCCGCGACCCGTGGAGCGAAGGTCGATCCACGGCACGTCCGAAGCGTGCACGAGGCGGCGAGGCTCAGGTCGGTCAACGGCGACGATGATGAGGTCGTAGCCCTCCAATTGCTCTGGCGTCCGCAGGTTCTCAGTGCGTCCAGCAACCTGCAGGAACGGGGTGCTGAAACGTTCCTCAAGCACCTCGGTCTTCGCACGTCCAACGTCTCCTTCGGTGAAGCGCTGGTGCGGCAGGTTGCGGTCCTCAATGAGGTCCCCGTCCATCACGGTCAGGGAGGTCGTGCCCGTTCGAAGGCCGGCGGAGGCAAGGCTGAGCAGGTTGGACCCGATGCCTCCAGCACCGACAAGGAGGACCCGGGTGTGTGCATCGTGCATAGCGTTCGCTGCGTCGTTCATAGGGGGCAACCCCCTCCACCCTTTTTGAACAAGAGAAGTTCTTGTTGAAACTCATGCTGACGCAAGCAGAGGGTC
>JAYPDK010000104.1:0-3087 GCA_038125145.1 Candidatus Poseidoniaceae archaeon | reverse complement strand
GCGCTTGAAGGTGCCCCAGTCCGCGGTGTCGAGGAGCCCCATGCGTCCCACCTTGGTCCGGCGCTTCATCAAAGATTCCGAGCCTCAGTTGGCCCAGTTGCCTTGGAAGTCCTCGGCGTTGTCGACGTAGATGAAGAGGTTCATGCTGGCCCACACGAGGCTGTTGAAGCCGCTTTCCATGCCCGCGCGTCCACCTGCTTTGGCGGTCATGAACTCCAGCGTGTCGGAGGGGGAGTGCCATTCCTGCCAGAAGGAAATGTCACCGCCGGGGCTGAAGAAGTTGAACGTGGGGTAGCCGGCGGAGAAGAAGGCGCAGTGGTCGGAGGCGCAGGATTCGGCGATCTGCCAGACGATGGGGTTGGCCTCGGTGGGCTCGTAGGCGAGGTGCTCCTCGATGGTGGTGCCGACCCAGTCGTGCATCCGGGACATGTTGTCCTCGCTCGCGCCCGCGATGCTGATGGTCCAGTCGTACTTCGATGCGGAGAAGATCTCCCCACCTGGCCCGATGAGCGGAGCGGTCGGCGGCAGGATGGGGTAGTTGAGGGAGACCATGTCGAAGTTCATGTAGGCCTTGACGGAGACGTTCTCCGGAAGGTGCTCAACGTACGCAAGTGAACCGAGCAAGCCTTCCTCCTCGCAGGCCCAGAGGGCCGCGACGACCGTGTGGTCGAACTCCATCGTGGCGAGGGCCTGCGCCATTTCGAGGGACACGGTCGACCCCGAGGTGTCGTCGTTGGCACCCTCGTTCGTGCCGCCGCCGGGCGGGGTGAAGACGTAGGCGATGTCGAAGTGGCCGCCCACGACGATGTACTCGTCCGGGTTCACGCGCCCCCAGTTGTAGCCGACCACGTTCAGTTGGTCCGGGTCGTCCTCGTAGCGGGTGACCTCGACGAAATCGAAGCCGTAGCCCCGCATCTCCTCGGCCATGGCTTCGGCCGCCGCCTCGTAGGCGGAGCCACCTTCGTGCACCGAGGCGCTCGCGCACCAGCGGTTGTTGTGCTGGCTGGTGAGCATGTCAATCGTGTCGTAGGCGCGAGCGCCGTCCACCAGCATGAGGTCCGCGGCGTCGACAAAGGAGAGGTTGACCTCGACCGAGGCGCCGTCGGCCGCCGTCACGACGAGGCTGCTGCCGTCCGCCTCGCTGTCCACCACGAGGAAGGAGAAGGCGGCGGTGCCCGGGGGGTAGGTGAGGTTGCCCACGCGGTGGACGCCGTCGCCGTCCTGCAGGTAGAGCGAGGCCGAGGGCGCGACGGCGAAGGCCGTGCTGCTCTCCACCTCGATGGTCGCGTGCAGGCCGCGCTCGACCTCGAGGGCGAGCGGGGCCCCGTCCGAGGCCGCCACGCCGCCAACGACCAGGCCGCTCTGGGTCTCAACGCCGTCGTCGTCCGCGCCAAGGCAGCCCGAGAGGGGCAGGCACAGGAGCAGGAGCACCAGCGTCAGCGCACGGAGGTCCATGGGGTGACGAGCCACGGGGGCCGCTTGAGCCTGTCGTCGGCCCTCGTCAACACGGGCGTCCGCAGGTGAATCGGTGCAGGTGGACTCGGCCAGAATTGAACTGGCGATCTTCGCCGTGTGAAGGCGACGTCATAACCCCTAGACCACGAGCCCTGCACTTCCCCGGGGGCAAGGACTCCGGTATGAACGTGACGCCGCGCACGCCTGACGGGCCGGGGCCACGTGTCCCGGCGGCAGCCTCTTGAAGGAGGCCCCGCACGCGAGTTTGCTCACAACGGGTCCGTGGGTTAGCTTGGCCTATACTTGGCGCTTCGGGGGCGCTAGTCCCCAGTTCAAATCTGGGCGGACCCACCAAATCCCCTTCGCTGCAAGGGTTGTCACGTTGGATGCCTCGCTCTCGTCCTGCTTGAACCCGTGGGTCGGCACTTCACCGGACCACGAGACGAAGGAATTGTCGCATTCGTGGTCCGAGTCGTAGGTTGGAAAGCCGTACTGCAACACGTGCTGCAAGAGGTCGAGCAACTCGTCATGCTGCTTCTCCACGGTCTCGAGACGTGTCCTGAGCACGTCGAACTCTTGGGCACGGACGTGCATCACCGAGGAGGCCGCGACCTGGCGCGCGTCAAGGTCGGAGTAGACACGGTCGGTGATGTCCGTGCTGGAGTGGTTGAGTCCAGCAGAAGCGATGGACACGTGCACCCCCTTGGTGTCGCACCATTCCTTCCACGCCCGACGGAAGCGGTGCGTCCCGAAGCGGTTGTTGACCGCTTCGACACCCGCCTCCTCCATCAAGGCTCGAATCCGCTTGTAGACCCTGCTGGAATCCGTCAACAGGGCCTCCTCCGGGCCAATCTCGTTGACGAGGTCGGTGTAGGCGTCCCACACCATGCCGTTCATTTCACGCGTGATCGGAATACCCCTCGCATCCCCTTTTCGAAGCACGAGCGTGCAGGAGTCTGGACGCACATCGGCCCTCGTGATGCCCATGATGCTCTCGTGACGTGCGTTGTAGGTCATGGCGAGGTACATGAAGAGACGGAGGCGGAGGCGGCTCACCCTCGACACCCGGACGGAACCAGCGAAGAAGTCCTCACGGTCAGGAAGCGCCTCAAGGCGGTCGATCATCTCGAGAATCTGCGCATCGGTGATGGTGGCCTGCTTGCGTTCCTGGTTTGGAGCAAGCGAAACGAGACGGGTTTTCGAATTCTGCAGGATCTTGAGGGAAGGACCGACGAGGCCGACCGTCCTCAACAGCCCAACAAGCGTGGTGTAGCGCTGGTCCACGGTGGAGGCGGCCGCGCCTAAGTCACCCGCCAGCACGGATTCAGCAATAGACTCGCAGAGCCGAGCAGCAGCAAGGCGGTTCTGGTTGAGTTCATCGATGCTGTCGATGCCAACCGCCCTCAACGCGTCCATCAGGGCCACCGCTGCGCGCCGGTTGCCGTTGTAGGTCGAGCGCGCGCAGGTGAGCCGCACCACGACGACGGCCTCGAGCAGGTCAGCCTCAATCGAGGTCATGTCAAGGCCGTGGAGTCCGAGGTGATCGGTGACAAGGTCGGCTTCGAGGCGTGTGATGTCGTGTCCAGACAGCGCTTCCATGGTCATGTCAGGGCTCCCAGCCGTATGAAGAAG
>JAYPDK010000103.1:0-3175 GCA_038125145.1 Candidatus Poseidoniaceae archaeon | reverse complement strand
TCAACCACCAGAACATCGCGGCGACGCCCCAAGCCGCCTCATCCGGCCCTTCGGCCATCAATTTCTCCAAGCCCGAGCATGCGCCACAAGCGCCAGCGGCCATTCAATTCTCTGAAGCCAAACAGCCGCCTTCTGTTACAGCGGCCAACGCAACAGGCAAGGGCGAGGGCACCCTGGTGGACATTCGTGACGTGGTGTACGGCATTCCGGTAGCCCCGTCGCCCGTCCTCTCCCTCGTTGCTGCAGTGGTGCTGTTCGGAAGTCCGGCGCTGTACTTCTCCCTCGGCATGGACCCCTTCTACGACGAAGACGGCCTGTTTTTGTGGTGCTGCTCATTCATGTGCTTCGGCCTCCTCTTCCTCATCATCTCGTGGTCAAACAACTCGAACGCCCAGAAGCAGCGACGAATAGCGTTTCAACAGGTGGCCATCGCTGTTGACGGGAACGACGAACGCTGTCCGGAGTACCCGCACACCACCATCACGTTGCTCTGTGTGGCCGGTGTGCTCTTGATTTGGATATGGGGCCTCGGTGTCGTTTTTCTCATCTGGGCCTTCGTGGTCGATATCATGCACCAACAGAAGGTGAAGGCCTTCGAAGCGTGGGCGCGCGCGACCTACCGCTGAGCGAGCATCGGGGCGAGGAAGCGCCCCGTGTGGCTGGCCTCGTTCGCCGCCACCTCTTCGGGGGTGCCGGTCGCCACGACCGTGCCGCCCCGGCCGCCGCCTTCCGGGCCGAGGTCGATGACGTGGTCGGCGCACTTGACCACGTCGAGGTGGTGTTCGATGACCACGACGGTATGTCCCTTGGCACGCAGTTCGAGGAGGACGTCAATGAGTTTCTGCACGTCGCTGAACGACAGTCCTGTCGTCGGCTCGTCGAGGATGTAGACGGTGTGCTTGTTTGGCGGCCGTCGAAGTTCACTCGCCAACTTCACGCGCTGGGCTTCACCGCCGGACAGCGTGGTCGCGGGCTGGCCGAGGCGGATGTAGTCGAGGCCGACCGACGAGAGCGTGGACAAGGTGCGGTGGATCTTGCGGTGCTTGGCGAAGAACTCGACCGCCTCGCCCACCGGCATCTGCAGCACGTCGTGGATGGTCTTGCCCTTCCAGGTGACCTCGAGGCATTCGCGGGTGTAGCGCTTGCCGTCGCAGATGTCGCAGGTGATCCACACGTCGGGAAGGAAGTTCATCTCCAGTTTGATGGAGCCACCACCGCGGCAGGCTTCGCAGCGCCCGCCTTTCACGTTGAAGGAGAAGGTTCCCGCCGTGTAGCCGCGTTCCTTTGAGAGGGGGGTTTGGGCGAAGAGGCTGCGGATCTCGTCGAAGACCTTCGTGTAGGTCGCGGGGTTTGAGCGCGGCGTGCGGCCGATGGGCGATTGGTCGATGATGATGGCCTTGTCCACGTGCTCCAGCCCCTCAAGGCCGGCGTGACGGCCGGGGAGGGCGTCCGACCCGTGCAGGTGGCGCTGCAGGGCCGGGGCGAGGATGCCCGACACGAGGGACGACTTGCCCGAGCCGGACACGCCGGTGACGGCCGTGAAGAGGCCAAGCGGGAGGTCCACGTCCACGGAGCGGAGGTTGTTGTGCGCGGCGCCCTTGATGCGCAGGCGCTTGCCCCGCTTCGCCTTCGTGCGCTCGGCGGGGACCTCGATGCGCCGCCGTCCGGCCAGGTAGTCGGCGGTGACCGAGCCTTCCGTGGCCATCACGTCCTCCGGAGGGCCGTTGGCCACCACCACGCCGCCCTCAAGGCCCGCTCCGGGTCCGAGGTCGCACAGCCAGTCGGCTTGACGCAGGGTGTCTTCGTCGTGCTCGACCACCACGAGCGTGTTGCCGAGGTCAGAAAGTTCGCGCAGCGTTTCGAGCAGGCGGGCGTTGTCGCGCTGGTGCAGCCCGATGGAAGGTTCGTCGAGCACGTACATCACGCCGGTCAGCCGGGAGCCGATCTGCGTGGCCAGGCGGATGCGCTGGCTTTCACCACCGGACAGGGTGTTGGCCTTGCGGTCCAGCGTGAGGTAGTCCAAGCCAACGCTGTCGAGGAAACCGAGGCGGGACTCGATTTCCTTGAGGATCTCGCTGCCGATGAAGAGGCTGCGCTCGTCGAGCACCTCCACGCTGTCCGCCCAGTCGTCGGGTGGCCCGTCGCGGTGGTCGGGGCGCCACGCGCGAACGAGCGCCAAGGCCTCGTGCACGGCGGCCATGGAGATCTCGGGGAGGCGCAGGCCGCCCACCGTCACGTACCGCGCGGCGGCGTTGAGTTTCTCGCCGTGGCAGGCCGGGCAGTCAAGGTCGGTCATGCAGGCGATCAGGCGGGCCCGCGTTTTCTCCGACGTCGTCTCCGTGTACGTCTTTTCGAGGCGCCCGATGATGCCCTCCCACGGGCGGTTCATCTGGTAGACAGAGCCGTTGTCGGACTCGAAGTGGAAGTGGATCACCGTGGAGCCGGAGCCGTGCATCAGGATGTCGCGGTGGTCCTCCTCGAGGAGGTCGTAGGGCATGCGCGTGGGGATGCCGTAGTGCTCCGCCACCTGCAGCATCAGCCGCTTGTACCAGGCCGGGGACATCGATTGGCGCCATGGCAGGACGCAGCCTTGCTCCAAGGTCAGCGAGCCGTCAACGATCAGTTCCTCGGCAAAGCGGCGCTGCACGCCGAGGCCTTGGCAGTCGGGGCAGGCCCCCAAGGGGGAGTTGAAGGAAAACACCCGGGGCGAGAGTTCCGGCATGAAGGCCCCGTGCTCGGGGCAGGCGAAGTCCTCGGACCACGCGATGCGTTCGCCCTGCCCCGTCTCACGTGCCCTCGAACCTTCGGGCAGGTCGAAGGAGGGTGCGGGCGCTTCGAGGCTTTCCACGTGCACGCTGCCGTCGCCGAGGCGAAGGGCCTGCTCGACCGCTTCGGTGAGGCGTTGTCGGCGGTCGCGGGTGCACTTCAGGCGGTCGATCCGCGCGTCGACGTCGTGCCGGAAGGCCTTGTCGAGCGCGGGGGGCGATTCAAATTCAACCTCGTGGCCGTTGACCAAGCCCACGAGCAGGCCTTGCTCCACGAGCTGCCGGAACAGGTCGGCATGCGTGCCTTTTCGGGCACGCACCACGGGGCTCCACACGGCCACAGCGTGCCCTTCGAGGCGCCAGAGGATGTCGTCGACGATCTCCTGCACCGTGCGCCGGGCCACCTCTTG
>JAYPDK010000102.1:0-3260 GCA_038125145.1 Candidatus Poseidoniaceae archaeon | reverse complement strand
GGGGCGCGTTTCGCGGTCGCCGTCAATTCAGGTGGTTCCGCGATTCACCTTGCCATGCGGTCCCTCGGCATCGGGCCCGGCGACGTCGTGGCGATGAACGCCTTCACGCTCGCCCCCGTTCCGGGAGCCGTGGAGCACCTTGGGGCGACCGTGGCCTTGGTGGACATCGACGAGGACCTCCGCTGCGACCTCGAGGACCTCGAACGCTGCTTCGTTGAGCAGCAACCCACGGCCTTCCTCCTCTCGCACATGCGCGGTCACGTGGCCGACATGGACGCCATCGTCGCCTTGTGCACCGCACACGGCGTCGCCTTGATCGAAGACTGTGCGCACACGCTCGGTGCGACCTACGACGGGCGACCCACCGGCCGGTTCGGCGTGGCCGGATGCTTCAGCCTGCAGACGTGGAAGCAGATCAACGCCGGTGAAGGGGGCATCCTCGTGACCGACGACGAGGACCTGGCCGCGCGCGCCATCCTCGCCTCGGGCGCCTACATGCTGCACGCGCAGCACGGCACGCCGCCCCCTGAGGACGTGGTGCAGCGCTGGGCCGCCTCCACGCCGAACCTCTCGATGCGCCTCAACGAGGTCGCAGCCGCTGTTGCCTTGCCACAACTTGCCACATTAGAGGAGCGGAACGCGCGCTGGCGCGCCATCCACGACCGGTTGGCCTCTGGGTTGGCCAACCTCCCCGGCCTTCGGCTTCCTGTGGCGCTTCCGCAGGTGCTTCCCGCTCCGACATCGCTTCAGTTCGTTGCGGACCTTCCAGCCGAGGTGCTGCAAGCCAGCCTCGATGCCTGTGCTGCGCGAGGGGTGCCGATCAAGTGGTTTGGGCGCGATCGCCCTGTTGGCTTCACCAGCACCCATCGGAACTGGGGCTACATCCCATCTCGATCGCTTCCAAAGGGGGACGAGGTGCTGGCCGGCCTCTGCGACATCCGCCTGCCGGCGGACCTTTCGAACGAGGACGTGGACACCATCGTGGCCGTCGTCCGGCTCGCGTTCGGTCACTGACCGTCGGCGGGGTCGCCTTCCCCTTCGGCAGCCTCGTCGTCCGGCGCCCCATCGGTGCCGCCACCGCTGCCCGTCGACGAGCCGCTGGAGCCGTCGGCCGTGGCCTCACCCTCAGAACTTGCGTCGCTTCCGTCCGCTGAATCAGCGCCGTCCGTGGCGGGATCCTCGGCATCGGTCGATGTCGTGCCGTCCTCCTCAACGGCCTTGTCGTCCTCGGCCACGTCGTCGTACATCCAGTAGTAATCGGGCCACTCCGGCTCTAAGGCGAGGGAAGCGGTGGTCTCCAACGTCGTGAGGTTGGTGGCCGTGATGCCGCCTGAGGAGACGGCGACGACGAAATCGCCCATGAAGATCGAACGACGGATGGTGGTTTGGTCCCACCAACGGTGACCGTCGGTGTTGTAGAAGTCGGAATGGTCCACGGTGCCGTAGAGGCTCAGGTTGCCGCTTTCCTCGTCCACGTCAATGAGCATCAACTTCGACACGTAGCGGTAGCTCCAGCGGTAGTCGCCGGACGAATCCGTCCACGAATCGTAGCGGTAGGTCGAGAGCGGGATGGCCAACAGGCCCTTCGGGGCCCAGTACTGGAAGGCCTTGTGCTCGTAGGTCGCTTCCGACCACGCCCAGGACCAGCCCCCGTCCCGCGGGTTGCTCACGGGGGCGAGGTCAAGCAGGTCGGCCTGCGTCGGTTGGGTCGGGTCGCTGACGTTGAAGGTCTGAATCCGCGTCCTCGACCAGTCAAGGCCGGTGCCGTCCGCGTTGGCGGGGCCGAGGCCGATGGTCAGGAGCATGTCCTCCGACATCGGGTGGATGTAGGTCGAGACGCCGGGCACTTCCAGTTCCCCAAGGATGCGGGGCTCGTAGGCATCGCTGAGGTCGATGGTCCAGAGCGGGTCGATCTGCTCGAAGGTCACGATGTAAGCCATGTCGCCGTCAAAGCGGGTCGACCAAATGCGCTCGCCTTCGGCAATGCCGCCGAGGTGGCCGAGTTCGGTCAGGATTTGCTGGCCGGTCTCAAGGTCCGCGGCCCGCCCGAGGGTCACCACGTGGCTCATCATGGGCTCCGGGTCCTCCATCCACCATCGGCCCCATTGGCCGGTCGTGGTGGCGACGCGAAGCACGCCTTCGTGCTCGGACATTGAAAATTGATCGAGGATCGTCCCGTTGACACGCCCGGACCCCGTGTAGACCGTGCGGTCGGGTTCGCTGATGTCAAAGGTGTGGATGTTGGTCATCTCGTCGAGGTCGTCGTGGCCCCAGAACCACCACCATCCAAAGGCTGCTTCAGCGATGACGAGGACGTCGCTTGAGGCGTAGACGAGCGGGGAGTTTCCGACAACGTGGTCCGCCTCAAACGCGAGGTTCTCCGAAGCGAGGTCGAGGGTGAAGATGCTGGTGAAACCACGGTTGAACCCGTCCTCAGGGGCGCTGAACGATGCGCAGTCGGCGTCGGACATGGTGTGCGTCACGATGCTGGAAGGCAGGCGCTCGTAGACCTGCGGCAGCAGGTCCTCGAGGCTCAGGTTCTCGATGACCTCCCGGTTGGATTCGATGGCTTCCCACGCTGCGCGTTCACGCAGCTGCAAGCGAAGCGGGTCCTCGTAGTCGAGGCGCCAGTAGCCGTCGGGAAGGTCGAGCCAGGTCTGAAGGCCGGGAATGTCGAGCCACGTGTGGGTGACGGTGCGCACGCTGCCGCCAACTTCCCTCGCCGTGGAGTACCACCCTTCGATGTACAGTTCGCGCTCCACCACGGGCTCGCCACTGTCGCTCACATCGACCACGGTGAACTTGGTCAAGGACGAGGTGCGCCACTGCCCCCACGCCCCGTCCCAGCCCATGGCCGAGGACAGGAGGTCCGCACGCCGGAGGTTCCAGGCGGAAACGGAGGAGATCACCACCAGCCGGTCGCCGTTGAGCAGCATCGCCTGCGGGTTGCCTTCGATCGTCATGTTGGAGGCGTACGACAGGTCACCGAACTCCGGCACGTCGACGATGGTCAAGGCCTGACCGTTGAGGAAGAAAATGTGGTAGCCGTCGGTCTTGACAAAATCCGCCTCGTCGACCCCTTGCTCCTGGTTGTTGGTCGTGGAGAAATCCTCGCCGGCCACGCGGGGTTGCGCCCCGCCGTTGGCCGCGCCTGAGGCGGGTGCACCGCTGTCCATGGCTGCCTCGCCGTCGAACATCATGTCGTCCTCGGCCCAGCCCCAGCCGTAGGAGTAGACCTCCTGCACCGCTTGGAGCAGTTG
>JAYPDK010000101.1:0-3455 GCA_038125145.1 Candidatus Poseidoniaceae archaeon | reverse complement strand
AGCGGCGGTGGTCTCGTCGGACATGGGCGCACACGTCGGCGCTGGAGGTTTCAAGCCGCCGGAGCATCGAAGCCCAGCGCGCCTTGTTCGCATCGGTCTCGACGGGTGCCGAGGCGCCGTTGCGGACGAGGCATTGATGTGGTCCGTGCGCCACGTGAGGGCATGGAGCGACGCCTGCTGGTCATGGCCGTCCTCCTGCTGCTCGCAGCACCCCCGGCACAGGCGGAAGGCTGGCGCGAGACCGAGGTCGACCCCGAGGCGTGGACCGATGGACCGGAACTCGAGGGCTCACCGATGGACGTGTCCTACCCTGGCGACCCTGTCCTCGTCATCGACGTCGACTACCAGCCGGGCCATTTCGAAAGCCGCGTCACGGGCAGCATCGTCATCGAACTCTTCCCGCAGTGGGCCCCCATCACCGTTGAGAACATGATCGAGCACGTGGAGGACGGCCTGTACGACGGCATTTTCTTCCACCGCGTGATCGATGATTTCGTCACCCAAGCGGGCGACCCCACCTGCATGACCATCGGCGTGTACCCTGCGACCTCCCCGTCCTGCGCCAGCGGTGGAACGGGCGAAACCATCCCCTTGGAGCACCATGAGAACCTGAGCCACGTGGACGGCGCCATCGGCATGGCGCGGTCGGCGGACCCGGACTCGGCCGACGCCCAGTGGTACATTGCCGAGACGGAGGCGCACGGCCTCGACCCGGAGAACCGCGACGACGAGGGATACGCGACCTTTGGCGTCGTGCGGGACGGCATGAGCCACGTGCGCGCCATCGCGGAGGTGCCGACGAGCGACGACCCAAGCGGCACCGACCTGCAGAATCCCTTCTCATCGATGGGGCGCCCCGTCTACGAGGTTCGCATCACCCGCATGGCCATGCTCGGCGTGATTCCCGCGGCCGACGAGGCGCCCGTTGAAGCCCAAGGCCTGACGACGGGGCAGGTCGTTGTTCGCGTCGGAGGGGGCTTGCTTCTCCTCGGTGCCCTTGGCGCGGCGGCCATCGTCGCCCGCACCGAGCCACCCGCCGTCCTGAAGGACGGCACCGCCGGGGGCACGGACGTTCAGGACGATGAGGTCTACGAAGCGGTCCTCGTGGCCGAGGACGTCAACGGATGACGTCAGGCCACCTTCACGTCGAGCACGACGTGGCGGATCCGTGGCGCGTACCACTTGACCCGTTCGATGTGCGCCACGCGCCCACCGAGGCGTGCGGCGGTGGCCTCGGCCCACGCCTCGATGCGCTCCTCTTCGACGTTCATGTGCACGTGCAGCCATCCACCCGTCGGTTTCAGGCATGCCCGGGCGAGGTCCCATGCGGCTTCCGACGAGGGGAGGAGGCCGAGCACGACCCGGTCCGCCTGGCCAGCAAGCGTCGGGAGGCTGCGCCGGTTGTCCCCCACGTGGAGCGTGAGGCGGTCGTCCACGGCGTTGGCCTCCGCCCCGCGTTGCAACCACGCTGCTGCCTCTGGGTTCCATTCGCAGGCGTGCACGTGCGCAGCGCCACCGCGCACAAGCATGGGCAGGGTGTAGTACCCAACCCCGGCGAAAGCGTCGACGACCGTCTGTCCACGCAGGTCGAGATCGCCCATCCGGTGGCGTTCGGTGACGTTGCCTGAGGAGAACATTTGGCGCGTGGCGTCGAAGCGGAAGCGGACACCATGGTCCACCACGTCCACGTTCCCGCTCGTCCCGAGCAGCATGGTCGCCTGGGAGGACCGGTGGCCGTCGTCGGCCACGGGCGCCTGTCGGCCGAGGCGCTCCGCCTTCAGGGCCGAGGCCACCTCGGCCCACGGGCCACCGCCTCGCGCGTCGATTGCCTTCGTCCAACCCGGGCCCGAAAAGGCGCCTTCCGGCAGGAGCACGAGGTCACCGAGCCGCTCCCACTTGGACGGCACGTCGTTGAGCAGCCGTTCACGCTCCTCCTCGGTCACACCCTCCCCCAACCATGCCCCAATTTCCTTCCGCAGGCGCGTGTGCGGGTCGATGGGTGGCGGTGCAGGCTCGAATGCCTCGCCGGGCACGACCCATGCACCGCAGGGCGCCGGCCCCTGAGGGGCCTCCGTCAACGGCCAACTGACGTGGTGGTCGTCCACCTGCGGGCGCCACGACCGGTCCAGCATGCCGCGTACCTCGAGCAGGATGCGCGCCGCTTCCGCCTCGGCGCGGGGCACGCGGAGGGCGTGCCGCGGAGGCGCAGGAGGCATGGCCCTCGCATGGAGGAACGCTCTTGAAGGACCCGGGGCCGAACCGGAGCATGGCCACGACGCGGCTGCCCGTCCACCTCCTGCTGCTCTCCATGCTCTTGATCCAAGCCGCTGTGCCCTTCGTTTCCGCGACGGGCATGTCCACGTGCACCAACCTCGGTGAGACGTGCGACACCTACGACGGCACAATGGACGGGACACCCAACCAAGAAGACTGGATTCAAGGCGCGTACCACTTCCAAATGCAAGACACCTCGACCATCGACATGGAACTCTCGTGGATTGTGCGTGAGTTCAACCGCAGCGCCCTTGGGTTCGACGACCCCTTCCTCGCTGCTTCGCTGGAGGCTGATGGAATGGTGGACGGGGACGGCGTCCCGGCCGACCTGATGCGCTCCTTCCTCGACGAGCCCACCGCTGGACCCGGTTCGAACACCGTTGGAGAGGAATTGATGGCCTCCGTGAACGACTCCGTGTTCACCTTGCTCACACAAGGTTTCGGCGACGTGCAGGGCCTCAGCACCTCCTACGTGAACTCCGTCACGGTGGAAGGAAGCCCGACAGGGTGCACCACCAACTCGGCCATCGACGCGCTCAGCGAGGGTTCGAACGAGAACAACGTGTTTGACCCTCCCATCTGCTTCTCGGCCAGCGCGACCGTTGGGCTCGATGTCGGGAAGTTCAACCTCCAAGGCGGGCCAGACCTCGACATCGAGCGGGCCTACGAAGGCCTCCTGGTGATGGGTGCCGAGATTCGAACAGACTTCTCCATTTTCGCCGAACCCGGCTACCGTTCCACCTTCCTGATCGAGCCCCCGGCCTTCTCCGACGTTGTATCGGTGGACGACAACGGCTCAAAGGTCGTCATGGGCGATCATTTCGCCGGTGAGTGGACCATCGACAACACGCAGGCTGCGGCAGGTGCAGGGACGATCGAGCGCGTCACGTCCCTGACCATGGGGTACCGAAACACGACGGAGACCTCGGTGGTCACCGTCGAGGAAGGCGACCCTGGATTCAGCCTGGACCTCCGCCTCGACCTTTCCGACGAGCAGAACGCGATCATCGACCTCAGCGCCAGCCTGTTTTACGTCGAAACGGCCTTGCTGGAGGAGTGGGGGGTTCAGGTCGTCCAGTTCAGCGACCTCGCCGACGTTCCGTTGCTGACCGCGGACGGGCTTCGATTGGCGCACCACAACGGTCTGGTTGACCTCAACCTGTTCACCGATGCCTTCCCTG
>JAYPDK010000100.1:0-3572 GCA_038125145.1 Candidatus Poseidoniaceae archaeon | reverse complement strand
GGCGACGTGGCCGACGACGCCGCGATGATCTACCGGGACATCACGCTGATGGGCTACGACCTGATCACCGCCATCAAAATGGCCGTCGACCGAGCAGCATCGCCCTGGTTGACCGAATTCTTCCAAGGAATGACCGGTACCCTCACCGCGGGCGGCCAACTCAAACTGTACTTCCTCAACCGAGCGGAGCACTACATGCGAGAGAACCGAACGCGCCTGCATTCTTTCCTTGAGAGCATCGCGCTGCTTGCCGAGTCGTACATTGTCGTCGCGGTCGCGATGCCCCTGTTCCTCATCGTGATGCTCGTCATCATGTTCTGGGTGTCCGGGTCCGGTGCCCAAATGTCCGAGGGCATGCTCTACGGCATCGTCCTTGGCTTCATCCCCCTCATTCACGTGGCCTACGCCTTCCTGGTGTGGTCGAGCAGCAAGGAGCAGGAAATGTGAGCAGGAGGTGAGGGCATGGCACGCAAGAAGCAGAAGATTGTGGTCGACCTTGACCTCCCCAAGGACGACCCAACAGCGAGGAATTTCTACCTCATTCTTGCCATTTCCATCCTCCTTGGCACCGCTTCTGGATTGTTTTGGGTCACGAACTCGGGCTTCTTGCCGACCCCGAACGGCGAACCGATGTTCACCAACCTCGCCTGTTCGACCATGACGGGCAACCCTGAGTTCAACGGCCCCATGACGCCGTCCTACGCTGCAAACCAAAGCTGCAGCATCCTCCAAGACGAGGCACAGGTCATCGTGTGGGAGGAGAGCGACGGCTGGGAGTCGTTCGACAGGGCTGCGGCCTCCTTCGACATGCCCGGCGTCAACCGTGAGACGCTTCCCGCCGGCGTCGTCGTGATGCAACCTGTGACCGTCACGTGCACCGTGGACGCCAAGGAGCCGACGCCCTACACCATCGCCATCCGAGACAAGTGGAAGAACCCCGTCCCCGGTGCTTCCGCGCGCGGCATCGCCGGCCTGGACGACGACTGCGGCTTGACCGTCGCCGACCTTGAGCCCGGTCAGCGCTACGAATTCGGCATCTGGACGGACGACCGCGACCAGTACATCGATCGAATGACCTTCACGTTCACCGCGGAGTACTACGACGGCATCCCCGACAACATGAACAACAAGTCGCTGTGGCTTGGACCGACGCTTGGGAACACCCAGCTCCGTCCCATGATTTTCCTGAATTTCTTCGGCTTGACCTTCTTCCTGTTCATTTTCCCTGCCTCCTACTACGCCGAGCGCGTCGCCATTGCTCGCAACGAGAAGGAGGAGAAGTTCCCGGACTTCCTGCGCGACCTCGCTGAATATTGGAAAGGTGGCCTTTCGATGACCGTGGCCGTTCAAACATTAGCATCGTCCGAATACGGCGCATTGAACGACGAAGTCCGAAAAATGTCGAGCCAATTGTCGTGGGGCGTGAAGTTCGGCGACGTCATTCTCCTCTTCGCCGAGCGGGTCGGCACACCGCTGGTGAAACGAGCGATTTCGCTGATTTCCGAGGCGGACCGTGCGGGTGGGAAGATTTCGGACATCTTGATCACGGCCGCCAACGACAGCCGAGAAATCAAGTTCCTTGAAGCCGAGCGGCAACGCGCCATCGGCTCCTACATTGCCGTGATTTGGACCTCGTACGGCGTTTTCCTCGGTGTCATCGTCGTGCTGGCCAAGGTGTTCATTCCCGCCATTGCCGACTCCAACTCCGGCGGCGGCGAAGGGGGCGACAGCGGCGGGCAAAACATCGGGAACATGCAAATCCGAGCCATTGACCCGCTGTTTTTCTTGACGATTTTCTACTACGGCGTCACCATGCAAGCCATGGGGAACGGTGCGATGGCCGGCTTGATGGCCACCGGCCGCATCACGAGCGGGTTCAAGCATTCTGGGATGATGATCGTCCTCGCCATCCTCGTGTTCAACTTCATCGCCTTCTCACCTGACCTCATCGGCGTCCAGGTGCTCGACGGGTTGAATCAATCGACCGAGCCATACGCCCCGACCCGATTGTCGGCGGTGTGACCCATGCGGGCGGACGAGGAAGCGCAGGTCCACATCCTCGAGATGTTGACCCTCTTCTGGCTGTTCTTCATGTCGGCCACCTTCCTCATCCGCATCGAGGTCCCCGATGCGCCGTCCGTCGCCCTTGATGCCGGTTTGGAAGCGGCCGGGGAGGACGCCATCATCGCGGCGCTCGCATCCGTGTCCACGGGCGGCCTCGACAGCGGCCTCCACGATCACCTCGCGGCCTCGAACCTCGACGCGGCGTGTTTGATGATTCAGGACCTGCTGGCCGTGGGGTACGAAGCCAACTGTTGGGTTGCGGCGGACCGCGCTCCGGCTGGCCCGCACGGCGACACGGGTGTGCCGATGAGCGACACCGTCACCGTGCATCACCTGCTGGTCACGGACGGGACGTTGTGGACCCTTTCCCTCGACGTATGGCGCCGCGGAGGTGTGTCCTGATGCGAACCCACGAGGCACAGCGCGACGAGCGCGCACAGATGCTCCTCGCCACGGGCATGGTGCTGCTGCTCTCGTTGATGTCCATGGCGATTTTTTCCATCAAGGTTGCAGGGATGTCCATGCCGCATGAGCCTGCATCGGACGGGGCGCTCGTGACGACCGCGCAGGTCACCGACGCGCTTCCTGCCTTGGTGCACGCCCGTGCAGAGGTCTGGATGGACGAGGGCGGCCTCAGTGCCGAAGACGCCGTGGTGTTGGCGCTGGAGAGCGTCACGCGTGACCTCCTGCATCATGGTGAAGTTCGGGGCGTCGAAGCCAAACTCATGAACGCCGTTGTCACGGTCGACGACGGGGCATCGGACGTGGTTCACGTGGAGGCAAGCCTCGGTGTGTCCGACACCGACGTACGCATCGAAGTTCCCGTGGCCTTCGACCTGACCTTCGCTTAAGGGCGGCGCGCGTCGTTCCACGCGAGGTTGAGATGGTGCTGGATGCGGTCCACTTCGTTCACCCGGTCCACATCAATCACGGGCCAGCCTGCGACCTTGGCCCGGTCGACCAACCCGTCTTGAATGGCCCTGATCCTGTCCAAGGAAGCAATGTACCGGTCCGCCCGCCTCCATGAGGCTTCCTCACGCTCACGGAGCATGGCGCGGTGGCGTGCCTCGTCCTCCACCCGGAGGACCACGCCCACGGCGATGCCG
This sequence comes from Candidatus Poseidoniaceae archaeon, assembly GCA_038125145.1. GTDB lineage: Archaea > Thermoplasmatota > Poseidoniia > Poseidoniales > Poseidoniaceae > MGIIa-L3. The sequence continues at coordinate 402 of JAYPDK010000100.1, read as the reverse complement.
CCCTCTTCCCGCCACCGTTGAAGCAGCCTGCTGCTTGGAACGAGGTGAACGCCTTCGATGAGCAAGTCCACGCCTTCACGGCGGGCGCGGTCCATGGTTGCGCGCACACCCTGCTCGAGGACGTCGCAGGTTTCCAGCCAATCCAGAACGGGGTCGCCCGCGCTTCCAAGGCTGAACGAGGAGCGATGCAGGGCAGGGAGCGTGCGCTCAGGGTCCGTGGTCCGGAGCACCTCACGGATGGCGTCCGTGGAGATGGTGCGTGTCACGTTACGTTCGTGCACCAGATTCCGGGCTGTGCTTGACTTTCCGACGCCGGACGTCCCGGCCAGCACCAGCAAGGTCGGCACGCGCCCTGAGGTGGCGGCAAGGGTGGCGTCGGCAATGCCGATGCGCTCGACCATG
>JAYPDK010000099.1:0-3940 GCA_038125145.1 Candidatus Poseidoniaceae archaeon | reverse complement strand
TGTGAATGTGCTTGAGCCCGACCGAGTGGATGTCTTCCAGCATCTCGTCGGAGAGGAGGGGCTCGAGCGGCCCGTTCCGGATGAGGTCCCGGATGATGATGTAGCGCAGCCGTTGGCGTTGGGTCTCGTCCACGACGAGCCGCTTGTCTTCGAGCCCAAGCAGGTCCCACATGCGGCCTTGGCGACGGGGACCAAGGTTGAGTTCGGATTCAAGGACGGTAAAGCGGTCGATCATTTGCAGCAAGATGCTCTCAAATTCATCGTCCGTGGTGAAATTGGGAGCGGCAGGTGCCTCCTGAAGCAGGACTTCGACGAGTTCACGTCGGATGTTTTCTTCCTCCTCGGTCAACTGCGGTTCAAGCCCGAACCACAGCACCTGACCGCCGCCTTCCTCATCGGCAGGAGGTTCGTAGATGTGCACGAAGATGGGTTCCTTCGTGATGTAAATGAGGTTGAACGGCCGCTGGGACTTCGCGTCCCTGTCAAGCGGGCCGTAGTACATCGGCCGTGAACCGTAGCGGGATTCGAAATCCCGCACCCAGTCAGCGACGTGAGGATGTGCCGCCATCACGCTCGCAAGGTCCCCCTTGGCGAAGCGAGGTTCGTCGTCGGCCATCCTTGCTCCCTCCTCAGCTCACCGCAGTGATGTCCACGATGAAGCCCATGCTCGGTTCGACGCGCCAACCGATGCTGCTCTGCACAGGGCCTGCAGCCCTGAGGAAGCGCGTCACCACGAGGTTCCGCTTGATTTCGCCGCCGATCATGGCCGTCTTCATGTCGAGGACCAGTTCGGCCCCACTGCGAAGCAAGTGAAGGGTCTCTGGGGCGGTTTCCGCCGGGTCAACGGTCATCAGGATGGAGCGCCCGGGGGAAACGACCTCGCGCAGGCGTTGCACGAACGCGAGGCGTTCGGCTTGGGTGGTCATCTCAGGGAGGATGGAACTCGCGGTATCGAGCACCACCACGTCCGCTTCCTCCACGGCGGGCGACGAGAGGACGTGCGTCACGTCGATGTCCGGGACCTGCTGAGCGATGGTGCCGAAGCGTGAGAAGACCGTCAACCGACCTTCGGTCAACGCCTTGGTGACGCCGTACCCAATCGATTCCATCTGTTCAATCCAACCGCGCGTGGTGAGTTCGGTGGTGACCACGAGGATCTTGCAACCGTTCTCGAGCATGCCGTGCGTCAAGCGTTGAGCGAGCAGGGATTTCCCTCCACCGACGTCGCCCTGCACGAGGTACAGGGACCGGTTCGGCAGGTGCAGCCCCATCGAGTCCGCGAGCGAATCGGTCTCGACCCCGAAGGGAAAGCCGTCTTCGACGGGCGTGGGTGCGTCATTCATGGGCAATCCTCCCTTCGATTTGCAGCACGTCTGAGCCGGTGGAACCACGGTATGCCTCGGACCGAACCACCACGTTGAGGACCACGTCGTCACCGTCGTTGTACGACCACGCCGTGGAACCGGACTTCACGACCACTTTCGCCAAACTCCCCGGAGCCCACGTGAAGGTGGACTGCCACGAGCCAGTGGAAGCATCGAAGCCTTCGATGCTCACCACCTGCGACGGGAGACCGTCGACCTGAATCGCGACCTCGTCGTCGAGCAGGGTCAGTTCACCTGAATTCACGAGGTAAAGCACCACTTGGTTCTGGGATGCGACGTACGTGATCATCGCTGGGTCCCCAGCGAACCCGACCGAGGTGGCTGCATCGGCCTCCATTCCGTTCGAGGCGAGCAGGGAGGCGCGGCTGAACGCGTTCCACTCGGACAACAAGGCAGCGCTGGCAGCTCCCGAGACGAGCAGCGCGGTGACCAGCATGATGAACGAAGATGCTCCCCCGTCCGCCATGCGATCACCTCACTCCAGAGTAGCACCCAGAAGCACGTCGCCCGAGGTGATGGCGACGCGCGTCCAGGCGCTGTTCGTCCCGGCGAGCCAAACCAATCGGCCTGTCTCCCCCGTGTACACGTTCGTTCCGCTTGCATCCGTCCGCGTCAGGCTGCTCAACGAGGTGTGGTTGCCTCCATCCACCGCTGCGTACATGGTGGTGAGGTCCAAGGTGGTCGAATCGACGTTGGTGATGTTCAGGAAGACCACGTTGCCGAAGGTCCCTGTGAACGTGGCACCAGCCCCTCCGGTGCTCCCAAAGGTGGGAGCGCCAGCCGAGAAGTTCCACGGTTCGGTGATCACCACCGAGTCCACGCCACCGCTGCCGTCGGTGATGATGCTGCCAACCGTACGTCCGTCCGCTGTGACCGTATCACCGTCGGAGTAGCCGCTTCCGGCCGAGGTCACCGTGACCTCGACAAGTCCGTCTGTTTCCAACACGGCGTTCACAACCTCAAACTCAGGTGGCGGCTCCTCTGCGGCATCGATCTGCTCGAGGTGCGCGTCAACGCGGGCTTGCAGGGAGGTCAGCACGAGCGCGAAGACGACGAGCATCGTCGTCCCCACGATCAAACCACCAATCCCTGCAGACCCGGCCATCGACTCACATCCCACCGCCGTTCGACCTTGCCGCTGCTGCACGCGCAGATTGCGCTCGCCACGCCTGAATCAGGCCGGAGAGGCTCAGCAGGGCCCGGTTGGGCAGGTGGTCGGCCAAGGCCGCCTCTGCTTCGCCGGGGTCGGCGAGGCCGACAATCGCGAGGACCTGACGGCCCTCGTCGCCGCTGAGCATCCCGCTGTCCATCGCCTTCTGTGTGAAGGAGGACGCGGCCATGCCGGTCATGTGGTCAAGCAACAGTGCTGCAACCGTGGACGCGTTCACGCGGTCCCCGCCAACACCGACGCCGCTGAAGGCATCGGGCGACTGCAAGAAGGGGTTGGAGGCGAGGGCCTGGGCCTCGTAGAGTTCCACGAGGGGGGCCTCGTCCACCGCCTTGAGGCGACCGGAGCCGCCACCTGCTGGGATGCGTTCGCCGGAGGCGGTGACGATCACGTCACCGTCCATCGCCTCATGCTCCGGCGCCTCGCCCTCGGCCGGAGCCGAGGGAGGTGGGGGGCGGACCATCGCCTCGTCCACGCGGGTCTCCACCATCCGCAGAACGTCTTCGACCATGTCGAGGCGGCTGCTGATGAGCCGCTCGAGGCCGGAGGTGTCCACGGTCGCGTTGACCTGGGCCGGGGCTTGCGGTGCGATCGCTTGCGTCACGGTCGGCACGGAGCCGACGCTGTTCAGACGGGCACGGGTCGGGGCCGGACGGATCGTCCACGCATCTTCCTCGGTCAGTTCCCCCTCCTCAGGGTGGGGGACCTGCTCGATGGTGACGCTGGACAGCAGCTTCAGGTGACCTTCGGTCACTGCAGCATCGTCGTCCGGGGTTGTCCGTGCACCGCCACTGAAGGGCCATGCCATGGGCTTCCCTCCTCTGCACCCCGTCGCCGGGGGCGTCGGGGCACAGAGTTGCTCAGACCACCGTGGCGCCAATCGTGTCGTCGTTGACCTTCAGGACGTCGTAGGTGGTGCCACCGCCGACAACGTGGAGGTACAGCGTCGCGCGCAGGTTGTTGGAGAACAGGTGGTCGGGACCGCAGTCAGGGTCGGTGTTGTCAGCGGGGTCCGCGTCCGCAACGAGCGTGGTGCGGTACGCAACACCAGCTTCGGCGACGGTCACCGCAGCCGTCCCATCGAGCGGGGTGATGGCGTTCGCAGCGAAGTCATCGGCCAAGTAGGAGAGGCCACCAGCGTTGTCGTCACAGGAGAGCTGCCAGAGGATGCCCGAATTGCCGACGTCGTCGGAACCGGCTGCGAGCCGGAAGTAAACGACGTATCCGTCGTCGTCGTTGACGAAGACGTTGAGCACCTGGATTTTCCCAGACATCTCGTCCGTGGTGTCGTCACCGGTGGACTGAGCGTTCTGCTGCAGCTTCTCAGCGGTCTGGATGATGACCGCTGCGGCCACGGCAGCGACGAGGATGAGCGCGATGAAGACGA
>JAYPDK010000098.1:0-3964 GCA_038125145.1 Candidatus Poseidoniaceae archaeon | reverse complement strand
CCAAGACATGGCTTCCCTGCCTCCAGGCAACGAAGTCAGAATCCAAGGGGCGATTATCAGCATCCAGGATGTATTGCATTTCTGTCGTCTCCGTCGGTTGGGCTTCGAAGTCGTCGTGAATGGTCACGTATGGGGATTCGGGGTGAAGTGTATCAGAGCATCGCCAACCAAGGGCTCGAGCGGAATTCCGAAAACGAACGCTAGCGCTGAATTCCCGGGATGAGAGTGCTCGCGCCGGGATTCGAACCCGGGTCAAAGGAATGAGAATCCTTTATGATGGGCCACTACACCACGCAAGCAGGCGATTCGCCGAGTCGCCCCCTGTATTTAGGCTGACCGGCGCGGACGTCCACGCCATCGTTTTGGAAACTGAAATGGACGCTGCACGGCGTTTTTCACTTCACTTTCAGCGACCCCTCCCGGACCCCGCCTCATATCCGGTCGGCACAAGCGCCGCCCATGAACCACCCCCTGCCACCCCGAACCTTTGCCTCGCTCGTGCCCACCTCAGGCGCGTCAAGCAATCCCGCTTGGTCCCACCATGAGCAATCGACGATCGCGCATGGCTCAGGTGTGCTCCCTGCCCGTTCCGAAGGCTTGGGTTGGGCGCCGTTGCACCTGCGCGCCCTCCCTGAGCGCACCATGTCCTCGAGCCTCCAAGGGCTGCATGCTCGCGCTGTGGCCTTGCCGTGCCGGGGGGTCGCCTGAATGGGCCGAACGCAACGCTTGCGGGAGGAGATCCACACCTTCCTTGCCGAGGAAGGGGAGGCGAACACGACGACCATCCTTGACCATGTGAACCGCCGCTTCCGCTGGGGCGCGACCATGAACCAGATCGGCAACGTGCTCGCACGTGACCGTCGTTTCGTGAAGGTCGGCTTTCACGACCAGAGCGATTCGGGTGGCTTTCGGATGCGCGTGTGCGTCTGGTCTGTGGCCTCTGCTTGACAGGGCAAGGTCCATGCTCGCCGTCGGGCACGGCCTCACATGGGTCTCGCCCACCTCCTTGAGTTGACCCGGCCCACAAACGTGGTGCTCGGTGTGCTCACGGTCCCGCTTGGGGCCACCATGGTCCTCGGGGGGTCGTGGGGCTCGGGTGAAGCGTTCGCGGTTGGCCTGCATGCGATGAGCGTGGCCACCTTCATGGCTGCAGGGAACGTGATGAACGACCTCAAGGACATCGAGGTGGACCGCGTCGCCCACCCGGGACGTCCCTTGCCGAGCGGTCGTGTGACCGCCAGGGCTGCACGGCGTTGGGCGTCCGTGCTGTGGATCGGTTCTGCAGCCCTCCTCATTGCCGGGCTTTCGCTGCTCGACGCTTGGCTGCCGAGCGTGATGATCTGGGCCGCTGCTGCCGTGTTGATGGTCGCCTACGACCACGGTCCTGATCTGAAGTCCAAAGGGTTGGTCGGGAACATCGCCATTTCCCTCCTCGTGGGTGCTGTCGTGGTCTTTGGCGCCGCTGCTGCCGGCGCGTGGGCCAACCCGGTCGCGCTTGCTGCTGCTTCGGTCGCGGCCTTGGTGAACCTCGCCCGTGAGGTGGTCAAGGACGTGCACGACATGAGCGGCGACGAAGGGCACCGTCGAACCTTGCCCATGGCCATCGGTGCGGAAAACGCACGCATGGTGGCGTATGTTGTGGCGTTGGCCGGACTTGTGGTCCTGTACGTGCCGTACCAGTGGGGTCCGCTGGCCTTCCACCAATTGGTGACGCAAACACCGGCCATCCTGCTCGTCATCACCACAAACGGCCCGCTCTGGGAAGGGCGCGATGCTGTGGTGGTTGCCCGGTACCGTCAAGCGATGCTCGCCGGTCTCGTCGGTTTCCTGCTCAGCGTGCTGCTGTGATCACGTCAAGAGGCCCATGAATTCGGCCATCGCTTCCCACGCCCCTTCGTCGACGAGCAGCGCGAGGATGGACATCTGTGCCCACATCCTGTTCTCGGCTTGGTCGAAGACGATCGACTGTTCGTGGTCCATCACCTCGTCCGTCACTTCCTCTCCGCGGTGGGCGGGGAGGCAGTGCATGAACCTCCACTCCGGGTCAGCGTGGGACAACAACGCCATGTTCACTTGAAAGCCATCGAAGGCCTGCACCTTGTCGGTCAAGTGTTCTTCCCCCATGGAGAGGAAAATGTCGGTGTAGATGACGTGGGCGCCCGTCACGGCCTCGACCGGGTCGTTGGTGGCGATGAGCCTCGCTCCGGTCGTCGCGGCGATGGCGCTCGCCCGTTCCACCACGTCCGCGTTTGGTTCGTAGCCGGACGGTGTTGCGTACGCCACGTCGTGCCCGAGCATCACGCCCGCCAGCATGAGGTCGTGGAGCACGTTGTTCCCGTCCCCAACCCATGCGATGCGCACCTTGTCGTCGCCAAAGACCTCCTTGACGGCCATCAGGTCTGCTGCTGCTTGGCAAGGATGGTGGCGGTCGGAAAGGGCGTTGATGACGGGCACCTCGGCCGCTTCCGCCAAGGCTGTGACGTCGTCGTGGGAAAAGCAGCGGTAGGTGATGGCGCCGAGGAAGCGTGAGAGCACTTTCGCCGTGTCTCCGATCGATTCGCTGCTTCCGAGCTGGATGTCGTTCTTCAGCAGGGTAAGCGGGTTGCCCCCCAACCGGTCGATCCCGACTTCGAACGACACGCGCGTCCGGGTGCTCGGCTTTTCGTAGATGCACCCGACGGTGGTCAAGTCGAGCGGCATGAAATTCCGCACGACCTCGTCGCCGGTGGACCACAGCCGCTTGAACTCAATCGCCCAATCGAGGACGTCGCCAAATTCGTCCTGCAAGTCATCGATGGCAAGGAGGTGCCGAGGCATGGCCGAGTGTGGCTCCCGTCGGCCCTTGAGCGTTGCTTCAATTGCGCTCGTGCTCGATGTCCTGTGCGAATCCGTCGCGGGTGTCGCCCATGCCACCGTACAAGGCTTGGACAAAGGTGAGGATGTCGGCCAGACCGTCCTCGAGTTCTGAGGAGAGCGGGGTCAGGCCGGGGGCTTGAGCGAAGGTCTGCATGAGGCGCAGTTGATTGATGGCGAATTCCGTGCGCTGTCCACCGGCTTCGTCGAACAACGCCTGCTCGAGGACTTCAAGGCGTTCCGACCATTCCAAGATGCGTTCAAGTTCGTCCTCGTCGAGGAGGTCCACCTTGCTCAGGAAGTTCTTGGTGGGCAACCCAAGTCGGAATTCCACGATGGAGGAGAGCAACATTTGGCTCACGAATCCGCTGGGGGAGCGGGAAAGCATCGGGTCGAAAAGGTACACAATCGCGGATTGCTCCCGCCCGAGGACGTCGATGAGGTGGTTGCTCGCTTCACGGAAGGCGAACAGTTCGACCTGTCCTGGCGTGTCGACGATCATCAACTCGCCCGAGAGGGCGTGCAGGTGCTCCGCAACTTCGCCTGCTTGTGCTGCCAGCAGGTCAGCAGCGAGGATTTGCGCACCGTTCGGGCCGAGGTCGTACTCGTCCATCACTTCCGACAGGGAGATCATTTCGCGAACGTCGTACTCGGCGTCGTAGTGCACGCGCTCCGCACCGGGGTCGAGGTTGACGGCGAGCACTTCTGTTTCGAGGAAGCGCGACCAGCGCTGAAACGCCGTGACGAGGGACGACTTCCCTGCGCCGGCGGTTCCGACAACGAACACCACAGGAGGATTCCCCACGTCCACGCCCGACATGGCATGGCGCCGGCACCAGCACATTTCAACAGCACGGCATCCGGCCGCGTGGCCTCAACCTGCTGTGAGCAACGGTTATGTGCTCGTCGTCGATGGTCGGCCTGCCGCTCCGCGGCTCGACCGAGGCGATTGAAATGACTGACGAACCGGCTCCTCCTGCCCCTCCCGGCCTCCCTCCCATGCCTCCCGGTCTTCCTCCCGCGCCCCCCGGCATGGAGGCCCCTCCTGCTCCGCCCGGCATGGACGCGCCCCCCGCGCCGCCCGGCCTTCCCCCCATGCCGCCTGGCATGG
>JAYPDK010000097.1:0-4012 GCA_038125145.1 Candidatus Poseidoniaceae archaeon | reverse complement strand
GGCGCCAGAGGATGTCGTCGACGATCTCCTGCACCGTGCGCCGGGCCACCTCTTGCCCGCATTCGGGGCAGTGGGGGCGGCCCACCCGAGCCCACAACAATCGGAGGTAGTCCTGGATCTCCGTCACGGTGGCGACGGTGGACCGAGGGTTGTGCGAGCCTTGCTTCTGGTCGATGCTGATGGCGGGAGAGAGGCCCTCAATGCCGTCGCAGTCGGCCTTCTTCATCTGGCCGATGAACTGCCGTGCGTAGGAGGACAGGGATTCCACGTAGCGCCGCTGCCCCTCGGCGTAGAGGGTGTCGAAGGCCAACGAGGACTTGCCCGAGCCCGAGACGCCGCTCACGACGACGAAGCAGCCACGGGGAAGGCGCACGTCGACGTTCTGGAGGTTGTGGGTGCGCGCCCCGCGCACTTCGATCCATCCCGCCTCGCCCGGTGACGACATGGTCCTCCTAACGTCGGTTTGTCGAGCGTTCTTGAACCCCTGCCCGTCGGCAGCGCGCCTCAGACGAAGGGGGGCTCGCACTGGAAGCGCACCGGCTCGTCGTCCTCGGGATGGAGGAATTCGAGGGCGCTGGCGTGGAGTGCCACCCGCTTGAGGGGGTCGGATTCGGCCCCGTGCAGGGCGTCGCCGACGATGGGGCAGCCAAGCAGCCGCATGGCCATGCGGATTTGATGGCGCCGCCCGGTCTCGATGAGGAGTTCGACGTCCGCGACGTGCTCGTCCGCATCGAGGACGTGCCAGTGCGTGATGGCTTCGCGCGCGCCGCGGAAACCCGCCTTGACGGCGCGCACGTTCAGGTGCTCGTCCTCGACGAGGTGCTGCACCACCGTGCCGTGGTCGCCCTCGGGGCGGCCTTCGACCAAGGCCCGGTAGATGCGGTGCACCTCCCGGTCGGCGAACTGCTGCTGCAAGGCCTCCTTGTGGCGGCTGTGCCGGGCGAGCACCATGACGCCGGAGGTTTCGCGGTCGAGGCGATGCACGATGTGCACCCACGCGTTCGCGCCGTGCTGCGCCCGGACGTGGGCGACGCACCGGGCGTGGAGCGTGTCCTCCTCGAGTTTGTTCGTTGCCACCGAAAGCAGCCCTGCGGGCTTGTTGACGACGAGGATCGCGTCGTCCTCGTGCAGCACGTCAAGGTCGACCACGGGCGCCGGCTGCAGGTGGCGCGGGGTCTCGACCTGCTTCTGCGCGCGGGCCACCACCTCGACGCGTTGGCCCGCCTCGAGCGCCTGCTTGGCCTTGTGGACCGGGGCGCCGTCCACCTCGACCCGCCCCTCGGTCAGCATGCGCCGAAGCGTTCCGGTCGAACTGTCCGGATGGATGCGGCGCAGGGCGTCGAGGAGGGCCTCCCCTTCCACCGCATCCGTGCCGGGCATGGGTGGACCTGCGACCTGCCCGCCATGAGCCATCCGGTGGCGGCGAACGCCGCGCGCTCAAAGCAGGAGGGCGTCGATGACGTCGCCAGGTTCCGCGGCCGCGCCGGGCTCGAGCAGGGTCAGGGCGTCGGCGCTGGCCAGGCTCTCGAGGTTGCCCGAACCCTGGTGGCGTGGCTGGTAGCCGACCATCTCGCCGTCCTCCACCGCGACCACAATGCGGCGGAGCGTCAGGCAGTCCATCGTGGCCTTCACCGGGTCGCGAAGGCGCACGCGCACCTGCGCTTCCTTGGGCCCGTCTGCACCTGTCCATTCGCGGAGTGCATCGGCCACGAGCATGCGGAAGACCACGTGGCTGCTGACGGGGTTGCCGGGCAGGCCGAAGAGCGGCGTGCCCTGCCAGAGGCCGAAGAGGGGCGGTGAGCCGGGGCGAAGCTTGACGCGCCAGTAGCGAAGGTCGCCTTCCTCTTCCATGAGGCGACGAACGAGGTCCCATTCGCCCATCGAGACGCCCCCCGAGGTCAGGATCATGTCCGCTTCGGCCGCGGCCGAGGTCAGGGCCTCGCGCAGGCCGTCGAGCGTGTCGTGCACGACCGGGCGGTGCAGGGCCTCGTGGCCCATGGCCCGAACAAGGCCGACGAGCCCGTGCGAATTTGATTCGTAGACTTCGCCGTGCAGCAGGGGCTCACCGGGGGAACGAAGTTCGTCGCCCGTGGCGATGACCGCGATCCGCAGGCGCCGCTGCACCGGCACGGTCGGGTGGCCCATCGTGGCGCAGAGCCCCACCCGCGAAGGCGTGAGGCGCACGCCGGCCGCCAGCCCCACGGCGCCCTTGGCAAGGTTCTCCCCTTGGTGGCGGATGAAGTCGGGGCGGACCGGTTTCGTGAGGGTGACTTCCCCCTCGCCCACCTCGCAGGCTTCGATCGGCAGGATGGCGTCGGCCCCGGGGGGCATCGGCGCACCGGTCATGATTCGAACAGCATGGGCAGGAAGCAGGGGGGCAAGGTCTTCCTGCGCCGCGGCGGCGACCACGGCCTGCACCGGAAGCGTCGCCGGGACCTCGGGCACGTCGGCCAGCCGCATGGCAAAGCCGTCCATCGCCGAGTTGTCGAAGGGTGGGTCGTCAACGAGCGAGCGCAGGTCCTCACCAAGGAGCCGCCCGTGCGCGTCGGCCAGAGGGACGTGCTCGACGTCGGGCATCGGAAGGGCCCGCACGACCTCAGACGCGATGCTTCGGGCTTCCTCGACCTGCACGAAGTACGGGACGTCCATGGCACAGGCCCGGCGCGGTGCCGCTTGAGGATGGTGGTGGCCCCGCCGTCAGCATCATCACGGACGCGGCCTCCGCGTGGGTGAAGGGCATGGCGTCGATCCTCGCGACCACGCTGCTCACCAGCGGGTCGGCCACCGTGCTGGCCACGGCCATCGGCGTCCCGCTGGGCGCCCGATGCGCCCGTGCGGGGGGCCTTGAGGGGCTGCGGGTTCTCGTGCGGACGCTGTACGGGCTGCCACCGGTCGTCGTCGGGGTGCTCGTCTACCTGCTCCTGTCCAACGACGGCCCGCTGGGACCGCTGGACCTGCTCTTCACCGTCGAGGCCATGGTCCTCGCGCAGACGCTCCTCGTGCTGCCCCTTGTGTGGGGCGGAACGTGGGCGGCCTTCGACGCCATCACGCCGGGGCACCGCCACGCCATCGCCCTGCTTGGGCTGGAACGCTGGCAGGGGCTCAAGGTGGAAGTGGGGTTGGTGTGGCGTGGGGTGCTGAACGGCATCGCCCTCGGTTTTGGCCGGGCCATCGCCGAAGTCGGCTCCGTCCTGATGGTGGGCGGCAACATCGCCGGACGGACGCGTGTGCTTACGACGAGCATCGTCCTGGAAACCAGCAAGGGCGACCTCGGGGCGGCGGTGGTGCAGGGCGGCCTGCTCCTCCTGCTGGCCTTGGCGATGATGTTCCTCATCGAAGGGGTGCAAGGCCTCCGGCCACGGGCAGGGAAAGGGGTGACCTCCGCGGACGTGTCCGACCTGGCCTCGCCCTTTCCGGGCCACGCCTGGAGCGCGGTGTCGATCGAACGGGGCGGCGTTGAGGTGCTCAACCTGGACGGCCTCGAGGTGCGGGGCGGCGAAGTGCTCGTCGTGCTTGGGGCCTCGGGGGCTGGAAAGTCAACGCTGCTTCGCGCGATGGCGGGGCTGGAACCTGAAGTCGAGGCCCCCGGCGTTGGTCGAGGACGGGGCGGGGTGGGCCTCGTGGCCCAGCATCCCGTGCTGCTGAGCAGCACCCCGCTCGACGAGGTGGCGCTCGCAGGTGGGACGGCGGACCTGCTCGACCTCGTCGCCATGACGGGGCTCGAGGGACGTCCTGCAACCGCCCTTTCGGGCGGCGAGCGCCAACGCACGAGCCTCGCCCGCGCGCTGGCGATGCAGCCGTCCTTGCTGCTGCTCGACGAATTCAGTTCGGGGCTGGACCTGGCCACCACCCTTCGCATCGAAGGGGTGGTGCGGCGGGTGGCCGAGGACGGCGCGGCCGTGGTCATCGCGACGCATGACTTGGCCCAAGCCCAGCGCTTGGCCGACCGCCGCGTCCTGCTGGTGGGCGGCCGGGCCGTCGACGAGGGCAGCGACGAAGGGCGCGCCTTGCT
>JAYPDK010000096.1:0-4027 GCA_038125145.1 Candidatus Poseidoniaceae archaeon | reverse complement strand
CCCTCGACGAGTCGAACACCGTCGCTGAGTGAGCCCCTCGGGCAACCTCACGATCGAACGTCAACCGACGTGGCCGTCCCCCGGGTGCTGCGGCACCCGGAGGGACCCCCCTCTCTTCTCATCACCGACGTGCGTCGGTGTTGGGCTCCCACAGGTGAGCCGGACGTCCGACGAGGTCCAGGCACCACGCCTTGAGCAAGGGCAGCATGCCCGCGAGCACGGTGGACAACCCTGCGAGCGGGCCGGGCAGCCGACGCTCGAGGAGGCCCGCGACCAGGCCCAGGAACCCAAGCGCTTCCAGAACGACGAGGCCAGCCTCCACAGGGCTTGCCCAAGGAAGGCTTCCTTCGTTCTGGTGCATCGTCCAGCGTGCCGCGGCGCTGACCGCCACACCAAGCGCCAACCACGGGGCCCTCAGGTGGGCATGACGCTGGAACCTGAGCGTGCGTGCGAGGTGCTGCGGTGAGCGTAGACGCCGGTAGCGGCGCAGGACGCGAAGCAACCCACGTGCTCGGCGGGTTCGCTGCTTCGCCCTGCCTCGAACCGTGGCGGGCGCGACGTCCGCGAACACCGCGTGGGGATGCTGGATCGTGCGCCACCCTTGGGCAGCGATGTCCAAGGTGATCTGTGCGTCGTCGGCGTTGGAACGTGTGTCGAGCGCCTGCTCCGACAGGGCACCGAGACGAAAGGCGAGGAGGCTGCCCTCAAGGAAGGGCGTCGCTCCCATGGCGCCTTCTGCCCGACGCAGGTCGCTGAACCGCTGGCGATGCTCAACCTCCCGTGGGGTCGCTCCGTGCCGTCGTGGCGTGCCGCCCACCGCGCCGACGTCCTCGTCGGTCAAGCCGCCAAGCACCACCGAGAGGGCCCCGTCGTCGCAGGTGGCGTCCGCGTCCACCATGACCACCACCTCGGTCTGCCCTGTGTCCTTCAGGTGCGTCAGGGCCCGTTCGACGGCCGCGCTTTTCCCCTCTCGTTCGTCCATGCAGACCACCTCGTGGCCGGCGAACGCATCGGGATGCTCGGCCAACCAGGCACGAGCGAGGTCCACGGTTGCATCCGTTGACGCCGAGTCGATGAGCAGGAGACGAAGGCCGGCATCGGCCAGGGTGGTCCCGTTGATGCGCTGGGCGGCGAGGTTGTTCAGGCGACGTTCGATGACGGCCGCTTCGTTCCAGGTGGGCAACAGGACGGTGGTGGAGGAGCAGATCCCCTTCGACGGGTCGCGCACGCGGACCTCCTCCGCCCCGGCCAGCGCGCGTTGGCAGCGTGCGTGGTGCAGCAGAAAGGGTGCCCCAAACCACAGCATGGCCGCGCCTTCGAGCACGGCAGGCCACAGCATGGGACGACGTTCCTCGTTCCGACCTTGAGGCCTTCCTCGTCGCCGGTGTGCTGATGGGGCATTCCTGCCTCCTCATGACGTGGCCGACCTCCTGCACGTTGGTCCGTCCGACTCGCCGGGAGGGATGGCGACGGTGATGCGCACCTTGGCCACGGCTCCGCCGAAGGGCTGGCAGCCAAACCTGCTCGCTTCGCACGGGCCGAACCATGCCACGACGCTGCTGCGCTCGCGTCGGGTCGGGCAGCACCTCCGAAGCAGCCCTCCGACGACGCTCGTCCACCTTCACGCGGCGAGCGATTGGTCGCTGCGTCGCAAGCTCCGCCTCGCCCGGTCGGCGGGCCCTCGCCCGGTGGTGCTTCACCTGCACAGCGGCAACACGGCCACGTGGCTCGGTGCCTCCGCCGCCCGTGCCGCCCGCGTCCGTGCCGCCGTTGAGGCGCACGTCGACGTGGTCGTGGTGCTGGACGAGGCGTGGCGTGCTCGGCTTGAGCCCTTCCTCGGGCCTGTTGAAGTCGTGGTGAACCCCGTGGACCCGGTCCACGTGCCGAAGGCCCCGCTGCACGGTGCGAACCTGCTCGTGATGGGCCGTGACGCGCCGGTCAAGCGGCGTGCCTTTGCCTTGGACGTCCTCGAACAGGTTCGGCGTCAGCGTCCCGACGCGCACCTCCACCTCACTGGGGGGCAGGCGAAGGCCGGCGAGGGGTGGACCCGCCACGGTTGGCTTGCGGACACCGAGCGGCTCCGCCTGCTCCAGTCCACCGACCTGCTGCTGCTCCCGTCCCGGTTTGAAGGGCAGCCGCTGGCGGCCCTCGAAGCCCTCGCCTGCGGGGTGCCCGTGCTGGCGGCGGCAGGGTTGGTGGGCTTGCCCTCCACCGTGGTACGCCCTGAGCAGGATACCGTTGAGGGATGGGCCTCCGCGGTGCTCGAGGTGCTGCATGGCCGCCCCACGCAGGAGGCGCTCGTGGACTCGGTGGCCCCACACGCGGTCGAAGCGGTCGCTGCTCGATGGGCGGAGGTCTACGCGCTGGCCGCAGAGCGCGCCGTCCGTCGGGGCGCGTCATCCTGAGGCGTTGGCGAGCCGTTCGTCGACCATCTTGGCCAGCCCCTCGTCCAGCGGCACCGCGGCCTGCCAGCCGAGGTCGGTTCGGATCGCGTCCACGCTGGCGAGGGAGTCGGTGATGTCGCCGGGGCGGGGCGGTCCAAACTCAGGGCTGAGGTGTGCACCCTCCACGCCACGTGCGCGCAAGGCACCGGCCACCGCGTGCACGAGGTCCAGCAGGGACACCCGGCGCCCGGTGGCCACGTTGTAGGCGTGGCGTGGCGTTGGACGCCACGCTGAGGTGGCAAGGTGGAGCAGCAGGCCAGCGACGTCGTCCACGTGCACGAAATCCCTGGTTTGTTCGCCCGTGCCGAGGATGCGGGGGGCCCGGCCGCTGCACATGCGGTCCACGAAGGCCGGGACCACGGCGGCGTAGGCGCCGTCGGACCGCTGGCCCGTCCCGTAGACGTTGAAGAAGCGGAGGGCGAGGGCCTCCCAGCCTTCCGAACGTCGACGGACGACCTCCTGTTCGTTGGCCCACTTGCTGTCGGCGTAGGGCGAGAGGCGTTGCCCTACCGCGTCCTCGTCGAGGGGCAGGTCGACGGCATCGCCGTAGACCGCAGCGGACGAAGCGAGCACCAAACGCTGGACGCCCCGGGCCGCCATGTCGTTGCTCAGGGCCTCCGTGGCGTGGACGTTGATCGATGCCGTCTCCTGTGGGTCCTCGACCGAGCGGGCCACCGAAACCTGGGCAGCGAGGTGCACGACGGCGTCGACCGCGTCCAAGGCGTTGGACCGGGCCTCCGGGTCACGCAGGTCCCCACGCACGGCCCGCACGCCCACGGCTTCGAGGGCGGCCAAGCGTTCTGCTCGGCCGGTGCTGAGGTCGTCGAGCACGGTCACGGCGTGCCCCGCCTCGAGGGCGAGCGCGGCCACGCGCCCGCCGATGAAACCGGCCCCGCCGGTGATGAGCAGCCGTGCCATGCGGTCCAAGGGCAGCCGCCGCCCCATCAAGGGGTCCCCTCACCGCGACCTCTATGGTCGGTCCCATCGGGTTGGGGGCATGGACGGGGACGGACCGCGCACCGGTCCCGAACGCCGTGAAGCGGCGCTTCGTCGTGAGTTGTGGAGGACGCGAAACTCGGCCTCCTTCCGGTTGGGGCACCACCTCGTCGAAGCGATTCGGAAGCCGTGGAGGGTGCTGGTGCTTCCCTTCACGCTCCCAGTCGTGGCGTGGGGGTTGGGCATGGAACTGCTGGGCCGCCGCGCGCGGCCCATGACGGACAGCATGATCCAGTTGCGTGGCGGGCCCGCTCGTTGCGTGGTGCTCTTCCCAACCAACGGCGTGGGCTTCGGTCACTTCACCCGGATGTACGCCCTTGCGCGTCGGCTACGAAGGATGGACCCCGACCTTGAGATCGTCTTCTTCACCACGCAACCCACGTTGCACCTTCCCTATGCGGAGGGCTTCCCCACCTACCACCTCGCCGGTCCGAAGCGGATGAAAGGGATGGACGCCGATGCGTGGAACGCCATGTGCCAGGAGATGTTGACCTTGGTCTTGGAGACCCATCGGCCCCAAAGTTTCGTCTTTGACGGGGCCTTTCCGTACCGGGGCATGCTCGACGCCCTCTCCACCATCGACGTGC
>JAYPDK010000095.1:0-4120 GCA_038125145.1 Candidatus Poseidoniaceae archaeon | reverse complement strand
GCCTCAGCAGCGGTGGCGTGGTCTTGACGGACGACGACGTCTGCTGGGACCTTGATTTCGAGGACAACAGCGGCAATTACAACTCCGCTTGGAGCGCCGACGTCTGCTGATTCAGGCTTCGTCCCATGGCGCCGTTTCGGGGCCCTCGGGCGCAGGCGCGGTTGGAGGTTCATCCTCGTCGTAGGCCTTGGCTGCACCCGATGCTCCAGCGGCACGGGCGATGCCCGCAGCGCCAAGGAACAGGACGACGAGCGCGATGCCGATCGTCGCAAAGGGCGTCGAGGAGGCCTCCTCTTGGTCGGTGAAGGACACCTCGACGGACGACGTGGCTCCGCCCGGTGCCACAAGGTCCGCCAGCGCCTCGAGGTTCGTGCCTGTGAGGTCCAGGACACCACAGGTCAGGGCATGGCTTCCGGCCACGGAGCGCCAGGTCAGCGGAATCTGCACCTCTTGCTCGGGGTCGAGGCCACCGTAGGTCGCGAGTTGGATGTATCCTGGAGAGGTGTCCGCGGCTTCGCCGTCGACGGTGCACTCAAGCACCGGACTGTCGGCGCGCACGGGGCCATCGTTGACCACGGTCAGCATCACGCCGAGGCTGACGTTGGCGTCTCCGGTTCGAGCTTCGGGTTCCACGGCGACAACACGAATGGCCGGCAGTTCGAGGTCAAGCTGCACCGACGTGCTCCACGGTGCGGGGACGCTCGTGCTGTAGGTGCCCCAACCCGTGACGGCAGAGACGGCCCACGTGCCCGTTTCGCTGCCGTAGACGCCATTTCCGTCCATCCATTCCACGATGAGGTTGGATTCGACGTCGCTGAAGTCGGCGACGTGCGCGCCGTCGGTCTCGATGGCGAAGGCGTTTGGCGACTTGCTGCCGAGGTAGCCAAGGTCCGTCCCCGCAATCAGGGCTCCGGGCATGTTGGTCCGGACCTCTCGGCTTGAGAGTCGACGGATCCAGTTGTCCGTCCAGCCGCCGGTGCCCACGTTGTTCTCGTACACCAGGTCGGCGTCGTCCACCGCCACGATGTCTTCGTCCGTGCGGCTGCCCACCACGGTGGAATCCCGTATGGTCATGGAACCGGCATCGGCCACCATCACAGGGGCGCTTCCAACCAATTGACTCGCCTCCACAACACAGGTGCCGTTGCAGCGCAGGTCAGCGCCCAAGAGGCTCGAATCGGTCATGTCGAGGCGGCCGTCCACCTCGAGGGTGAAGGCGGCCTCACCCCACGTCAGGACGAGTCCTTCGCCCTCCATGTCCCACGATTCCACGACGCGTTGGTTGGCCGACGCGTCCACCAGTTCGATGCGTTCAGGTCCAAAGGGGAAGGGGTGGAGGTGGGTCACGTTCAGCACGACGGTGCTCGCGCTCCCGTCGAGGTCGATGTGGAGGTCCACGTGCTCCCCTTCCGGACTGCTGGCTGCGGTGCCACCGTCGAGGCTGACGTTCAACTGCTCGTTGCCGGTCAAGGCTTCGTGCATCACCATGCGAACCGTCGTGCTGCCGCTCAACCCGTCCACGGGAAGCACGATCGACGAGGCGATGCCGCTGAAGGACATGAAGGCCGAGACGCGTTCCCCCTCGAGGTGCCCAGAATCCATCCGCAAGGTGGCTCCTTCGTCCACCGTTACGGTCGCACCGAGGGGAAGGGAGGCCATGGCGCTGAGCGTCAGGGTGGCACCGTTGGTGACGGTGATGTCGCCGGAATAGGTGGTGTCCGCGTCAACCGTGGTGTCCTCGTCGACGACCGTGTCGTCGACGGGGTCCTCCGCAGAGGCAGCCGGGACGTTCATCAGGAGCAGAACGAGGACAAGCGCCAAGGCGGTGCGCTGCATGATGAACGCTACGAACGACGCCCCATGAAGGTCCCGCCGGCTCAGTACGGGACGTCCTTCCACCCAAGGGCGTAGCCAAGGAGGTTGAACGACCGGTGGAGGACCGGCGTGGCCACGAGCACGAGCAGCATGCCAGGCCACAGCATGGCGTCTCCGTGGATGCCGGGGAGCAGCAGCCATCCAAGCAGAAACACCGCCATCGCAAAGGGAAGGGTGTCCAGCAACGGGGCCTTTGAGGACACGTCACCTTCACGCTTGAGGCCGCGGCGCCGCTTGAGGAAGGACCCGGTCATGTCCCCAAGCAAGGAGAAGAAACCGAGGGCGGTTCCCGTCACGAAGGCCATCGTGGTCCTGGACGTTGCCCAGTCATGCCCCGCGAGGGGGTCGACGAACACGGTGCAGTCCTCCGAGGTGCTGACCGCGGAGGCCATGACCACCATGAGCAGACCGGACGTCAGGCTGCCGCCGATGAGCCCGTTCCAGGTTTTGCCGTCGCCAAGGATGCGGTGGCCGTCCCACGCGGTCCGTCCTCCGTCGATGGGCCACGGTCCGTAGCCGGTTTTTGGCAACCATTTCCCCCACATCATGGCGAAGGTGTTCACAAGGAATCCGGGGAGGTACAGCCACAGCACCATGAGGGCGAGCGCGCTCAACGCCATGCCCTCACAGGTAGCCATGGTCGTTCTTTCCTCCCTCGGCCCATGAAGGTGTGCGCTCGACGGTGTGCTTATTGGCCGACGCTTCAGGCAGGAAGCATGGAGCCGGTCACGGTCCTGTTGATTGGCTCGGGAGGGCGTGAGCACGCGATGGCCTTGGCCTTGTGCCGTGACCCTCGGGTTGTCCTTCACACCGCGCCCGGCAATCCCGGAACGGCGCAACTCGGCACCAACCATTCCGTGGGGGCGGCTGACCTTGACGGTCTGCTTCAGTTGGCTAAGGACCTGGACGCGAACCTCGTGGTGGTGGGTCCAGAGGCGCCCTTGTGCGCTGGATTGGCCGATGCGCTCGCCCCACGCCCCTGCTTTGGGCCCGTGCAGGCCCACGCCATGCTTGAGGGCTCGAAGGCCTTCGCCAAGGCCGCCATGGAGGCCGCAGGCGTGCCGACGGCAGGCCATCGGCGCGTCAAGCGAAGCATGGACCTCGAGGACGCCCTCGACGCCTTCAGCGGGCGTCCTTGGGTGATCAAACGGGACGTGCTCGCGGGAGGGAAGGGCGTGCTCGTGACGGACGACCGCGACAAGGCAGAGGCCTTCGCGATGTCGGCGATCACCACGGACGGGGAGGTCCTCATCGAAGCCTTCCTTGAAGGCGAAGAAGCCAGCATGTTGGTGCTGATGGACGCCTCGGGATACCGATGCCTTCCTGCGAGCCAAGACCACAAGCGTGTCGGTGAGCACGACCAAGGTCCAAACACGGGCGGCATGGGTGCCTACTGCCCTGCCCCCGTCGTGACCGCGGCGGTGCAGAAGAAGGTGGAAAGCCGAATCGTGAAGCCAATGCACAAGCACCTATGCTCGGGCGAGGTGCCCTACCGAGGTGTCCTCTACGTCGGTTTGATGATCGACAGCAAGGGCGACCCCTACGTCGTCGAATTCAACGTCCGCTTCGGCGACCCTGAATGCCAGGTCACCATGCCGTTGCTCGGGGACGACGCATACACGTGGTTTGAGGCCGTCAGCCGGGACGCGCTGGCCTCCGTGGACCTCCCGCTGGTCGAGGGTTCCCTGCTTACGGTGGTCCTCGCCAGCGAAGGCTACCCGTCGTCCGCGGTGACCGGTCGAACCATCGAGGGCTTGGCCATGACATCCCCACCGTCGACCCAGCCCGGCACCGCGTGGGTCAACATCGCAGGCGTACGTCACGAGGACGATGGGAGCCTGACCTCGAGCGGAGGTCGGGTGCTCAGCGTGACGGGCATGGGGGCAAGCCTACAGGAGGCGGCCGACCTCGCCTACGGGCGCCTCTCGACCCTCGAATTGCTGGGGGGTCACCACCGGCGGGACATCGGGGCGCGAGCCGGCGTCACCCATCCGCACATCGAATGAGGGACGTCTCCGCCACGGAGGCGGGAGGGGCGTCCGTGACGGTTATAACGGTCCTTCAGGTCGCGCGAAGCGCTTCAGCCATGCTGTTGCACCCAACGAGGGAGAACCATGACCACAACGGACGAGACCACCACCTCGTCAGGAGCCATGCTCGGCCTGCTTCTTGCGCCGATCGCCGTGCTTCTGGCGATGCTGACCGACACGATCGGAGGCTTCGGCCTCGGATTTGACAACGACCT
>JAYPDK010000094.1:0-4307 GCA_038125145.1 Candidatus Poseidoniaceae archaeon | reverse complement strand
GAGCGCCTCATCGCACGTTCCCTCCGCGCCGCGGTCGACCTCGAAGCCCTTGGGCCGGTCGCGATCAACATCGATTGCGACGTGCTGAACGCGGACGGCGGCACCCGGTGCGCCTCCATCACCGCGGCCGGCATCGCCCTGCGCCTCGCCGTCCGCCGCCTCATCGCCTCCGGGGACTGCCTTCCGGCGCACCTGCGACCGACGGAAGACCAGCGCAAGGCCGGCTGGTCGGCCCCGACGCTGACCGAGGCCGAGCGAGCCGAGCACGAAATGGCCGTGATGCCGCACGAACTCGCTGCCATCTCGGTTGGTTTGCTCGAAGGCGAGGTCTGGCTGGACCTCGACTACCACCTCGACAGCCGTGCAGACGTGGACATGAACGTCATCAAGACGAGCGACGACCGCTATGTCGAACTGCAAGCCACCGGTGAGGAGGCCACCTACGACGGCGAGGAACTCATGGCGCTGCTCGGCATGGCTGACCGGGGCCTGACGGCCCTCTGGGACGCACAGCGCCTGGCCCTCGACGGTGCTGAGTGACCCGTCTCACACACGGACAATGGAGAAATCCTGAAGCCTACCCCGGCTGAAAGGAATCCATGCTGACCCCGAACGACTTCGGGGCCATCGGCTTCGGAGGCAGCCTGCGGCCGTCGCAGGTTGCCTCGTCGTCCATCATCAAACAGAAACTGGACGCCGGCGAGCGCCGCTTGCTGGTGGTTGCACCGCCTGGGTCAGGAAAGACCGTGCTCGGACTCTACGTTTGGAGCGACCTTGTGCGCCTCCCAACGCTGGTCCTGAGCCCGAATTCGGCCATTCAGGCACAATGGGTGGCTCGCGCCGAGGAGTTGTTCGAACTCGACGGAAGGGAATCCGAACTGAGCACGGACGGGAAGAAGCCGGGCATCCTGACCTCCTTGACCTACCAATCGGTCACAATGCCGCAGCCCCGCGACGAAGGGCTCGACGCTGAAGCCATGGAGCTCTGGGTGAACGACCTCATCGACAAGTCCGAGGCCGAGGACGAGGAGCAGGCCAGGGCGTGGATCCTTGACCTGCGCGACAGCAACGACGACGTGTTCAACGAGCGACGCTCCTTCTATCGAAAGAAAGTCCGCGACGAGTTGGTCGCCAACGGCAACGCTTTGTTCGTGCTGCATTCCTCTGCGAAGGCGACCCTTTCTGCGCTCAAAGACGCCGGCGTGGGGCTGATCATCCTCGACGAGTGCCACCACCTGTTGCACCACTGGGGCAAGGTCCTCGACGAGGTGCGCACCTTCCTCGGGGACCCGATCGTCCTCGGTCTGACGGCGACACCGCCCGATCCCACCGACGTGGACGAGGAGGAGTACGCCCGCTACACGGACTTCTTCGGCGAGGTGGATTACGAGGTGCCCGTCCCTGCTTTGGTGCGCGACGCCAACCTCGCGCCCTACCAGGACCTCGCCTACTTTGTTCGCCCTTCAGAGCCAGAAATCGAGTACATCGCCGGCGTCGCGGACGGGTTTTCGCAGTTGTTGGTGGACCTCGCCAAAGGCCCCGGACCCGAGGCTGAGCCCAACCGCCTGCCGGGTCTCGACGATTGGTTGCTCGACGTGCTTGGGTCCAGACGCCTGCCAACGGGCGTGGCCTCGTCGTGGGAAGCGTTCGAGCGGCGTGATGGCACCTTGGCGGACCATGCTCGGCTCTACCTTCACCGGCAAGGTCGCGCCATGCCTCCAGAGGTCCCCGACCCCGGACCTGCCTTGTTGGCCAGCCCGCTGCCGGAGACGTCGTTGATGATCCCCCTGATCGACCGCTACATCCGTCACGGGCTGATGCGTTCGGAGAACAAGGCCGACCACGACGTGGCCGAGACGGCCAAGAAACAACTCATGCTCTACGGGATTCAGGTTACGCAAACCGGAACGCGCCCGTGCGCTGCACCGGTCACGAGGGTGCTGGCCTACAGCGAAGGCAAGCGGATCGCGCTCAAGCACATCCTCGAAACGGAAATGCAAAGCCTCGGTGATGGTATTCGGGCGGTGATCGTCACGGATTTCGAGCGCACCTCCTCGACGGCGCTGGTCGAGAACGTCCTCGATGACGAGGCCGGAGGAGCCATCGCGGTCTTCCGCGAATTGCTCACCTCCGAAGCGGTCGACCGATTGGATCCTATCTTGATGACCGGCTCGACGGTGCTTATCGACGACGATCTTCTTCCTCGCCTTCTGCCGAGGATGAAGGCCTGGGTGGACCAGGAGCGGCTCGTCGTGCAGTTCGAGGACCACGCCCTCAACGGCTACCACCGCATCCGTGGCGTTGGCAAGGATTGGGTCCCGCGCAACTACACGCGAATGCTGACCGAACTCTTCCAGGAGGGCGTCACAAAGTGCATTGTCGGCACGCGGGGCCTCCTTGGAGAGGGCTGGGACGCCAGCCGCATCAACGTCCTCGTGGACTTGACCACCGTCACCACGCACATGAGCATCAACCAGCTTCGCGGGCGTTCCTTCCGTTTGGACAAAAACTGGCCGGAAAAGGTCGCCAACAATTGGGACGTGGTGTGCGTCTTGCCCGAATCCAACCTCGGCGATTCCGATTTCAAGCGCTTCAAACGCAAGCACAAGAACCTCTACGGCGTGTGCGACGACGGCGCCATCGAGATGGGCGTGGGTCACGTCCATCCCGGCCTGACCGAGCGAGAAGCCGATTCGGTTGTCGCTGAATCGATGGAGGCCGTCAATGAGGAGATGCTGGTTCGCTCCCGCAACCGCGAGCGTACCCGCGGGCTCTGGGGCATCGGCGAGCCGTGGACGGGTGAAGCCAAACAGGCCATCGAGGTGGCCAAGTTGGGGGGCGGTGGAGGATTCCCAACCAACGTGAAAGCACCAGACCCTGCGTGGAACGATTCTTCCCTCGTGATGCTCATCGGCAAGGTCGTGGTCGAATCCCTTCAGGCCGCCAACCTGATCGGGTCGGAAGCCAGGGTTGACGGCGGTGACCGCGGAGGCTCATGGTCACGGTTGTTCCTTGAGGGCGCAACCGTGGAGGAAGAAGCGCTGTTTGTCGAGGCGATGCGCGAGGTGCTCGGGCCACTGGACAACCCGCGGTACATGGTGATGCGCGTTGCTCGGTACTTCCAGACCAGCCTGCAACCGACCTTGCTCTCTCGGCTGCTTCCAATGTTCTTCGACCCGAAGGAGGTCGTCCTCCACCGCGATCAGACCGCGATGTGGCATGCGGTGCCAAAGGCGCTCGCAAAGAAGCGGGAAGTGGCGGACCTTTTCGTGCGCCTCTGGACGGTTCACATTGGACCCACGCGCTTGGTCTATGGGCACAGCGAATCCGGTCGAGCCACGGTCCAACAGGTGCTTGATGCCAACCTCGGTCCAACGGCCGAGTTCCACGACAAGCGCGTCTTCACGTAGAGGAGCAAGCCGGGCAATCCACGCCGGCTCCCCTGTGGGACATGCAAAAGCGCTGACGGCACGTGAAGCAACGGTAGTCGAAGTCCGTCACGGCCCGGTCGCAGCCTGCTGCGCCGCAGACGGCGCCTCCTGACGCACCAATCATGAAGGCGTCCGAAGGAGCAACGGGTTCGGCGTCGGTGGGCATCGATGGCTCTGACGACCAAAAGGCGCCCGTCGAGGCCCCCACGCTCCCGGGATCCGGTGCTGTTGGTTGCGGTGCCGGTGCTTCGGACGTCTCGGCTTTCTTCCACCATTCCTCGGAGGATGACTCGGACGAAGGTGGAGCGAGGACGCTGTCGCTGCGGGCTGGTTGAAGCAGCGCCGTGACCTGTGGGTGACGCAGCATCGATTCGATGTGCCCCACGGGCATCGGTCGGAAGAAGGCCGCCAACTGAGGAGCGGCCTGCTCTGGAGGCATGCCGACGACCTGGTGCGCCGCAAAGATGCCCAGCAACCGGTCATACCCCCTCCCTCGGCTTGGGCTGACCTGCCCGAGCAGCAACGGGGCCGCAGAGAGGGTGGGCTGGACGCCCGACGTGTGCATCGGCGCGCCCATTATGGACGAAGCGAAGCCTTCGGCATGCGGGCCTGCAGAACCGTTCGCTTGGTGGAAGGCGAGCATGATGAGGACCACGCTCATGCCGTAGGTCGGCAACAGCAGCACCACTCCGACCACGAAGAGGACCACCTGCTGAGCGTGCCATCCGTTTGACATGGTGAACACCGGAAAAGGTGGCCACGGCGCCGTCCCAAGCGCCGTGGCCGGTGGGGTCTCGGCGTGCGTAGCACGTGTCGTCATCGCCCGAAGGCTCCGTGTGGGACGGTTCTCCAATTGCACATCGGGTGCTTCTACCT
>JAYPDK010000093.1:0-4314 GCA_038125145.1 Candidatus Poseidoniaceae archaeon | reverse complement strand
TGCCCGCGACCTCAAGGGCGAAGGCGACGTTGTCCAAGGCCGTCAGGCCGTCGATGAGGTGGAAGTCTTGGAAGATCCACCCCACCTTTTCCCGGCGCACGTCCACAACGCTCGCCGGCCCCTTTAGGCCGTAATTGCGGCCGTCCAAGGCGATGTTGCCCTCGTCGCCGGCCAGCAGGCCGCCAACGATGTTGAGCAGGGTGGATTTCCCGCTGCCGGAGGGCCCCATCAGGGCGACGAGTTCGCCCTGATCGAGGTTCAGGTTGACACCTTTCAGGACGTCGAGGCGGCGGGAGCCGGAGCCGAAGGACTTGCGAAGGCCATGGACCTCAAGGAGCACAAGACAAACGCGAAGATGTTCGCTTTTCAACCCCTGTCCTTCCCCGCTTTGGCTGCCGTGCAACGATAGCGACAAAGGGCGACGCCACCACCCTCTGCACATGGACGGCGCACGGGACATGGCCGAGGCGGTGCTCAACGCCGTCGACGCGAGCGGGAGGCACTACGGTACGGGGCTTCCGATGATCGCCAGCGAGAACGTCATCTCCCCGCTTGTGCGCCGCGCCGTGGACAGCGATCTCCACGGCCGCTACGCGGAAGGCCTGCCTGGAAAGCGGTACTACCAGGGCTGCGAGGACTTCGACACCATCGAATCCCTCGCCATCGAAGCGGCCAAGCGCGTGTTCAACGCCCGCTTCGCCAACGTGCAGCCCACGTCGGGGACCGTCTCCAACATGGCGGCGCTGAAGGCCTTGACCAAGCCGGGGGACCGCATCACGGCCGTCTCCACCGCCGACGGCGGCCACATTTCGCACGCCCGCATGGGCGCGGTGGGGCTGCGCGGGCTTGACCTGACCACCTACCCGTGGGACGCGGAACGGATGGAGCCGGACGTCGATGCGGCCTGCGCGCTCATCCGCGAGGTCGAGCCCTCCATGGCCCTCGTTGGGGCCTCGGTCTTCCTGTTCCCAATGCCGCTTCAGGAGATGGCCGACGCAGCCCATGAGGTGGGGGCCCACGTGATGTACGACGGCGCACACGTCCTCGGGCTGATCGCCGGTGGAGCCTTCCAGGACCCGCTGCGCGAAGGCGCCGACGTCGTGACCGGTTCCTCGCACAAGACCTTCCCCGGTCCGCAGGGCGGATTTTTGCTCAGCGACAGCGACGACGAGCAACTGCAACGGAAACTCAACACCGCCGTCTTCCCCGGCACGAATTCCTCCTACCACCTGCACCACGTTGCTGGCAAGGCTGTCGCGCTGGCCGAATTCGAAGCCTTTGGCGTCGACTACGCCCACGACACCGTTGCCAACGCGAAGGCCTTGGCGGCCGCCCTTGCGGCCGAGGGCTTCGACGTGCTGGCAGAGGACCGTGGCTACACGGCCAGCCATCAGGTTCTGACACGGCATGGCACGTCCGATTCTGGAGCCGGTCGGGACGCTGCAGCCTTGTTGGAAACCGCAGGGATCGTCACGAACATGAACATGCTTCCCGGGGACACGAAGGCGATGTCACCATCGGGACTTCGCCTCGGAACGCAAGAACTCACCCGGCACGGGATGGGCCCGTCCGAAATGGAAGAGGTTGCAGCGCTCTACCGACGCCTGCTGATCGACGGCGAGGACGCGACGCGCGTCCGCCTCGACGTGCGTGAACTGCGCAGTGGCTTCGCGAACGTGCAGTACTGCTTCGAAGGCTGATCAGCGTCGCCGTCGGAAGAGCCGGGGCATCAGGCGGATGCCGTTGCGGTGCACCTGTGCGTCCAGAACCTCGGTGACGTAGCGGTCCAACCAAGCGTCCCTCATGCCTTCACCCCCGTGCGGCTGCTGATGCGGTGTGTGCCGCCGTAGCGAAGCGCAGGGCAGCCGAGCAGCGCCTTCGTCAGGCGGCGCATGCGCTGCCCGAAGATGGCGTTGCGGTGCACTTGGCGGTCCATCACGTCGTCAACCCAGGTCTCGAGGTAGGTGTCCATTCGTTCTCCTCGTATGTAGTGTGGATTCCGCACTATATCAATCCGCGGTGAAACGGGCCACACCGCCGGTGCATTTTGCGCACCCCCTTCAGGAAAGGGACAGGATGAGGCGTCCCATCGCCTCGTAGCTCTCGCCGAGGCGGTGGTCGTCGTCCACGACCTTGAGGTGCACGTGGGGATGTGCTCCGACCACGCGTTGGCTGTGGGCAAGGGGCACCACGTCATCGCCGGACCCGTGGAGGATCGCCGCAGGGTGCAGCACGTCGGGCCACGACATGGGACGGGACCGTTCCACGAACGACCATGGCAAGGACACGGGGGCCTCCCAGCCGGGCGGATGGAAGGACTTCGTCCCCGCAGCCTCCCATGCGGCAAGTCCTGCCTCACCGTGGTCCGCAACGATGAGGTCCGCGTAGCCAAAGGCGGGCGCAAGCAGCACCAGCTTCAGGTCAAGGTCAGGCCGTTGAGCCGCAGCGTTGGCCGTCGCGAGGCCCCCGAACGAAGACCCGACGAGCACGTCGAAGGGGCCGTGGTGATCGATGGCCTCGAGCACCACGCGGGTCTGCGCCGCCTGGTCCCAGCCGTGCTGGCGCATGTCGAGCGGCAGGACCTCCCAGCCCTGCTCGCGCATCCAGTCGACCTTGCCGCTGTCGGTCGAGCCCCACAGGCCGTGGGCGAAGGTCACACGCATGCTTCTGAAGCGAGGCGACCACGTATGAGGGTGCGTGAACGCTTCACCCAAAGCGGCCGGAGATGTAGCGCCGGGTGAGTTCTTCGCGTGGCTCGCTGAAGATCTGTTCCGTGCGGCCAAACTCCACCATCCGTCCGAGGTACATGAAGCCCGTACAATCGCTGACGCGTTGCGCCTGCGACATGGAATGGGTCACGATGACGACGGTGAAATGCTCCTTGAGTTCGAGGATCAACTCCTCGATCTTGGCCGTGGCGATCGGGTCCAGCGCTGAGCATGGTTCGTCCATGAGGATCACTTCTGGCTCAACGGCGATGGTACGGGCGATGCACAAACGCTGCTGCTGACCACCCGACAGGCTCGTGCCCAGTTCGTGCAGGCGATGAGGGTCATTGCGTGTGTTTTCTGTCGGGTGAACATGGTGTCGCCTCTGCGACGAGCAGAGACGCCCCCCACATTCAGGCTCCCACAGCATTCTACGTGAAGCACTATATTTCTATATAGGCATATAGTGGAGATGAGGGAGAAGGGATTCCTATGGCGGCCACGACACACACTGAGGCCACGACGATGAGCGAGTCCAACGTGGAGTACCGGAAGCTCCAGATCACCGGCGGCTCCACCTTCATCGTCTCGTTGCCCAAACACTGGATCCGAGACAACGGCCTCAAGCAGAGCGACGTTGTTGGGGTCGAAGTCCTCCCGTCCGGTGAACTCCAAATCACGCCGAACGAAACGCGGTCGTTCAAGCGTCGGGCGACGTTGGACCTTGATCGCCTTCCTCACGGAGCCCTGTTCGATTTCCTCATCGGCATGTACGTGTCTGGATGCGATGCCATCACAGTTCGCTCCAAGGACGGGCTCAGCAACGCTCAGCGGCGAACCATCCGTACCTTCCTTCGGGACACGCGCGGCATGGAAATTGCCGACGACAGCGAGCGTAGCGTCGACATCATCTCCCTGCTCAACCCAAACGAACTGCCCCTGCAGGTCTCGCTGAACAGGATGTACCTGCTCGTGACGTCCGTGGTCGACGATGCGATTGATGTGCTGGACGGCGAGGACGCGGACCTGCTCAGCGACCTTGAGGACAGGGAGCGTCAGGTCGATGCGCGACGAATGCTCGTCGACCGGCAGGTGGCCATGGCCCTTCAATCCCCGAGCATTGAACGCACGCTTGGGGTCGACCGGTTCCAGGCCATGGAGCACGCGTCGATGGCACGGGCGCTGGAGCGCATGGGGGACCACGCTCGCTCCTTTGCGAACATCATCGTCAATCATCGCGAACGGTTGAAGCCCGACGTCGTCAAGCAACCGAGGCAGCAGCTCGATGTGTGGTCCGCCTCCCTGCGCAGCATCATTCGAAACACCTACTCAAAAGACGTGAACGCCATCATTGACGCGAAGCGAAACCTGCACGCTGCGATCAAGGCCCTTGAGTCGTTTGAAGAGGACATTGTCGAGGGCAATGCGGGAAAAAAGGGCCGCAGCGTGCTCCATTTCCGTTTCAGTGAAAAAATTCGAAGGCTGTGCGCCTACAGCATTGACCTTTCCGAGACGCTGATCAACATGCTCATGGCAAGCCGCATCACGTCCTTGGACCCGGACCGGACGTAACTCCCTGGAGGAACCGATCATGAGCCCGCCGCCT
>JAYPDK010000092.1:0-4372 GCA_038125145.1 Candidatus Poseidoniaceae archaeon | reverse complement strand
TCAACTGGGAGCAGCGGAAGTACGTGCGCTGGCAGGCCTACGGGCAGAGCAAACTGGCCAACCAGCTCTTCGTCCGGGGCCTTGCCGCACGCGTTCCGTACTCCACGACCCTGGCCCACCCCGGATGGTCAAGGACGGACCTGCAGCGTCATTCTTCGGGGGCGTCGGCCGGCAACGTCTTCCTTCGCCCCTTCACCATGAACGCCGCCTACGGTGCTTGGCCGACCTTGCGCGCAGCGATGGAGCCGGACGTGGGTCCGGCCGCGTACTTCGGTGCGAAGGGGCTGACGCAACTGCGCGGCCCGCCCCGGCCTCGCAAGCACGCCAAGCGGGCGCGCAAGGACGAGGACGTGGAACGGCTCTGGGCGCTGAGCGAAGACCTGACCGGCCTCCGCCTTGCTTGATGACGCCGAACCGCTGTGGCCCCGTTCGGTGCAGGCGCCACCTCAGCGCACGTGCAGGTCGAGGTCGAGGCCGTCGCTGATGGAGCGGGTCACCGGGCAGGAGGCCGCATCGGCGATCAGCCACGCACGACCCTCCTCGTCGAGGCCATCGGGGAGAACCACCTCAGCCACGAGCCGTCCAACCCGCCGCGGACCGGGCACCATGTGCTTCTCGACGTGGCCGCGCATGCCGTTGAGGTCAAGGCCCCGGGATTCGGCACGGATGGCGAGGATCGTCATGATGCACGTGAGCGTGGAGGTGGCCAGCAGGTCCGTGGGCGAGAAGGACTCGCCCTTGCCTTGGTTGTCGACCGGAGCGTCGGTCACCAAGGTCGCGCCCGACGGCCCATGGGTGGCCGTGCAGCGCAGGTCGCCGTCGTAGGTCACGTCCATCCGCACCATGCTTCGGGAGAGGAGGACGGGGCCCATGAACGCACGTGTTCACGTTCGCCTCGAGCAGGGGCGCTTAGGCGTCGAGCGCGCGTATCCGTGCTCGGAGCATGCGCTTCCACACGGGGGGCACGAGGGCCGGCCAGAAGCAGCCGTAGTAGCCGCTGGGCATCTTCGGGGCGCCCTCGTGGGCCGTTGCTTCCCAGTAGCCCAGGCTGGCCTTGAGGTGGTGGGAGGGGTGGAGGCTGAGGTTCAGCAGGGTCCAACACGACCAGCGGCGTTCGGACTGCCAACTGTGCATCATGGACTGGCGCTCACCGTCGCCGCGCCGCAACCCGTAATGCTGCACGTAGTTGATGTATTCAAGCAAGAAAATCGCTACGCCCGCCTGTCCAAGGAAGGCCCACCCGGCGGCGTTGGACCAGGAA
The DNA here is from genome assembly GCA_038125145.1 of Candidatus Poseidoniaceae archaeon. Classification (GTDB taxonomy): domain Archaea; phylum Thermoplasmatota; class Poseidoniia; order Poseidoniales; family Poseidoniaceae; genus MGIIa-L3. The sequence continues at coordinate 3,111 of JAYPDK010000092.1, read as the reverse complement.
AAAGCGGCCGCGATCAGCGCGCCCTGAGCGACGAGGGCCAGCAGGACGGGGTTGCGAAACCAGGCGCGCTGCTTCCGGACGTGCAGCCGCCAGGCGTCGATGAACTGCCGAGGCACCGTCCGTGCGACGAAGCCCCACACCGATTCCCCTTCGCGGGCCGAAGCCGGGTCCTTGTCCGTCGCGACGTGCTTGTGGTGGGTGACGTTGTGCTCCTCGGTGAAGTGGCCGTAGAGGACGCTGACCATGTTGAGGCGTGCCAGCCACCACGAGGGCGAGCGCGGGCGCATGTGGCCCAGTTCGTGCGCGACGATGACCCCGCCCACGCCCGCGCCCACGCCGGTGGAAAGCACGGCCGCCCAGAGCCACGGGCCTGCGGCGCCGGTGGCGGCGAGCAGCAGCAGGGTGACGATGCCGGCCAGGTGCAGCAGGGCGTGCACCACGAGCAGGGCGTGGAAGCCACGGCCCGAGGCGGCCGGGCGCGTGTCGGAGCGCCGCTCGCCGAGCACCACGTCGAGGACCGGGCCGACGCCGAGCATCCACAGCGCCCCCATGGCGCCGGCCGGCCCGCCGATCAGGTTGCCCGCGATGACGAGGCCGGGGTTGATGAGCCCGAGCAGGTGGGGCAACAAGCGCTCCTGCGGCCCCTCCATGGGTGCAAAACCGACCGGTTCGGATTCAAGCCTTGTTCCCGCGTCATGCAGCGCTCGTAGCGACGTTCAGGTCCACTCGGGGTCAGGGACCGACCGGAGGCTTGGGTGCCAGAAACTCAGGCGTGACGACCAGCCAACGATGTTCCCTAAGGGGTGTTGAACGAAGGGCTCGCCGTTGAAGTTGCCCATCACGGAATTGTTCGGCGTGTACGTGTTCCAATCGGGCACGCAGCTGAGGTAGAAGACGCGGTAGGGTCGAGGTGCGTCGTCAAAACCGACGCCTGCGGAACGGATCCATCCTTCGTGCATCATCAACTGAAGGGCATGGCCGCACAACGGGCAAGGGGGCTCTTGCATGCTGACCTCTTGGATGAGCCGCTCCACGTCCAGAACGTACCGCTGCTGCTCCACGTGATGGTCCGCAACCGCGGAAGGCTCCCATCCACGTTCACCTTGAACAAAGTGGCCGGGAACTTCAACCTCAAACAGGTGCATGTGGCCGCAGGGACCGTCAAGCCGAGCCCCTTCGCGCACCAAGCCCCGTGCTCGCACAAAGCGCGGGGACAGACGCCGACGGATGCCGTAACTGCTCCGGGACATGCCGTGCATGTGTTGGCCAAGCGTCGCGTCAGCACCCTCGGACGCCGCCCATCGGGCCACCCTCCTCTTCTCAGGGGCGAGCGCCGACAGGCCAAGCATACCGTTCCCACAGCCATGGCACGCGTCGCACCGCGAGGCTGCAATCCACGGCTCCCCCCACCCATAGTGGCCGAAGGTCGTGTAGGTTTGTCCGCATTGGCGCGGCTCGCCCCGTTCGTTCGTGTGGTGTTCGCATTGGCATGTTCGTTGGTGCATCATTCGTTGTTCCTCCCTTCGTCTTCGTTGGACATGGCTTCAGCATCTTGGCTCCCGTACACCTCGCCAAAGGGAGCCCTGTGGCGGCAGGTGGGGCAGTCCACCTCGAGGTGATCGACCAGGAGGGGGGTGCTTCGGTGGGCGAGTTGCCCTCCGACGTATTCTGGATAGCGAACGACAGGGCCGTTGGCGGTCTGGATCAGCACCCCGGGCACGTCGATGTTGAACATGCCCTCGCATTCGCATGAAGGGCAGGTGGCCTGCAGGTCAGGGTCAATGGGGGAGCGCCGAGAACGGCTCACGCTCTCTGGTCGGTTGGCGGGACCAAGATCGTCGAGCACGTCGGACAGGAAGCCGCTGAATCCGCATTGAGGGCAGTCCACGTCGAGGTCACCCTCAAGGAAGGGAGCGGAGCGTGCAACGGCGCCCCCGCGGTCACGGACGAGGAAGCGAACGCATGGCCCATCGCCATTGACGACAACGATGCCGTCGATCATCACCTCGAACAGGACTTCACAACCGCATTCCGGGCACTCTGGTTGAAGATCGGGATCGATGCGCATCAAGCGACCACCCCCTGAACACCATCGCGCCGCCCTGCATCAGGGCCCTGAACGGCAGCGTAGTCAACGGCTCCGTGGTCGAGGCCGGTTGATTCGCTGGAGATGCCCACCACTCCTGCATGGTTCAGGAGCATCACGTGGTCACGTGTTCGTAGTTCGTCCACGTCACCGAGGCTTCGCCACCCAGGTCTTCCGTTCTCTGCATGGCATACAACAACATCCCGCACATGTGCCAGCTGAATGGAAGGGGTAAGTCCGTACAGTGGGGTGCGGCCGTGATGGTCCCCCATGTGGTCGAATCCATCTGGCCCCCACAAAGCGTCGTCAAAGACGTGCTCCCAGGTGGGTCTCAACCACTGGACGCGAAGATCGAGGTCCCATGATGCGATGTCAGGTGGAAACCTTCGGGCGTAGCGTCGTCGTGCTTCCACGAACTCCTCCCAGGGGCCTGCTCCGCGAACGGATGCGGGAGGAATTGGAGCATCGCAGGACACCACCCAACGAAACAGGTCGGCGTGAAATCGAACCAAGGCGGCGGTGGGCACGTCAAGCACGAGGAGAAAGTGACCAGGCCGATGCTCGATCCATCCTTCGTCGCGAGCGAAGTCACCGCTGGCGTTCAGCCACACGGCAGCATCCATCTGGGGCCGGTTGAGGCGTCGTGCAGCCTCGCCAACGACCCACCGGTTTGCATCGAGGTAACACCATTGGTCGTCGTCACGGCATCCACGGCATCCCGCGTACTCGCTTGACTGCTCAGAGAGGCGAATGTCCGGACGGTGTTCGCCAGCATCAAGCAATCCGGCAACGACTGAAGGTGGCTGGACGGTCATGCACCGCACGTGCCCTTCGGGTACGGGACCTGCGTAAGTGAACCCGTGCCGACGAACGGTCATTGGCGCACCTCCTCGTTGTACACACGAGAAGGCACAGCCCCATCGGCAACGGCGGTGCGCGGATGGATGACGCCCAAGATTCGAACAACCACGTAGGTGGTCATCATCATCCAGGCGAGGTGCAAGATTTCCCAAAGTGTGTCAGTC
>JAYPDK010000091.1:0-4493 GCA_038125145.1 Candidatus Poseidoniaceae archaeon | reverse complement strand
TGGACGCAGCGATGCTGGAGCACTTCCGACGGCGCCGCGACCTCGTCGTGGTCGAAGCGTCCACGGAGCGTTCGTGGACGGCCACCGCGGCCGCCATCGGCCTCTCGGACGAGGCGCTGGTTGAACGCGACATGGTGGGCGAGATCACGCCCGACCTGCTCCAGCAGGGCCTCGATTGGGACACTGTGGAGGTGCGCCGCTTCGACGTCGCACTGCCGGCCGCCATGCCGACGATGGGCCGCACCCACCCGATGCAGGCCCTCATCGAGCGCATCCGGACGATCTTCCTCGAGATGGGCTTCAGCGAACTCGTCGACGACTACGTGCAGACCGCCGGCTGGAACATGGACGCGCTGTTCATTCCGCAGGACCACCCCGCGCGTGAGATGCAGGACACCTTCTACCTCGATGAGCCCGCGTCGCTGGACATCGACCACGACCACCTCGCCGCCTGGAAGAACATCCACGAACACGGCGGCGAGACCGGCAGCCGCGGCTGGGGCGGGACCTTCTCCGAGGACGTCGCCCGCCGCGGGCTGCTCCGCACGCACACCACCGTCAACACGGTGCAGTACCTTGCACGGCACCCGAACACCCCCTGCCGCGTCTTCTCTGTGGACCGCGTCTTCCGCAAGGAAGCCATCGACCGAACCCACCTGCCCGAATTCCATCAGATCGAGGGCATCATCATGGAGGAAGGGGCCAACCTCCCGATGCTCGTCACGACCCTGAAGACCTTCTACGCCAAGATGGGCTACCCCGAAGTGCGCGTTCGCCCCGCCTACTTCCCGTACACCGAGCCAAGCCTCGAGGTCGAGGTCCGCTGGCGGGGGAAGTGGTTGGAACTTGGTGGCGCCGGCATTTTCCGCCCCGAGGTCACCGAACCGCTCGGCTGCATGTCGCCGGTGGTCGCGTGGGGCATGGGCTTGGAACGCCTTGCCATGCTCGTGCTTGGCCTCGACGACATCCGCCAGTTGTACATCTCCGACCTCGCGTGGCTGCAGTCCCAGCCCGTGCTCTGAGGTGATGGCATGGCCTTGCGCCCCTTCCACCTCGCCTTCCCCGTGGACGACCTTGAGGCCGCGCGTGCCTTCTACACCGGCGTGCTCGGCTGTTCGGTTGGCCGGTCCAAGGCGGAATCCTGCGTCTTCAACTTCCATGGCCATCAGATCGTCGCCCACCTCGTCGAACGCATGCCCGAGGTCGCCACCAACCCCGTGGACGGCAAGGCCATCCCCGCGATGCACTTCGGACTCGTGCTGGCGTGGGACGCGTGGCACGCGATGCGCGACCGCCTCGAGGCCGGGGGCCACGAATTTGCCGTCGGACCGTACCTCCGGTACGAGGGCCTGCCGGGCGCGCAAGCCACGATGTTCATCCGCGACCCGTGCGGCAACCACCTCGAATTCAAGGCCTTCAGAGACGAAGCCATGGTCTTCGACCCCTCGTGGGGCCCGCAGCCTGACGCGAGCGAGAACGCGCCCGAAGCGTGATAGCACCGCCCCCGGTCCCGCGGTCGTGGACGACGCGACGCGGCTCGACGGGCGCGCCTGTGCGGCCGACTTAGACGCGAAGACGGCGGAACGTGCCGCTGCCTGCACGGAGGCTGGGGTGCAGCCTCACCTCGCCGTGGTCATCGTCGGCGACGACCCGGCCTCGCACGTCTACGTCGCGTCGAAGGTGCGGGCCTGCGAACGCCTCGGCCTCCGATCCACCCACATCGAGCACCCTGCGACCCTCGACCAAGCCTCCCTGGAGGCCATCGTCGACGGCCTCAACGCGGACAGCAGCGTCCATGGCATTCTGGTGCAGTCCCCCCTCCCAAAGCACCTCGACGAGGAGGCGATCACGGACCGCATCCTGCCGGCCAAAGACGTCGACGGATTTCACCCCGTCAACCTCGGTCGCCTTGTGCAGGGGCGAACGGACGGCCTGCTGCCCTGCACGCCCTCAGGCGTCATGGAACTCCTTCGCTGGGGCGGCGTGGACCTCCAAGGCAAGCGCGCGGTGGTGCTGGGTCGCAGCCGCATTGTCGGCATGCCGATGGCGCTGCTCCTCGCGGCCAAGGGCGCCGATGCGACCGTGACGGTGGCCCATTCGCGCACCGAAGACCTCGCCACGGTGTGCGCAGAGGCCGACGTGCTCGTTGCGGCGGTCGGCCGCCCTTCGATGGTGAAGCCAGCGTGGGTCAAGCCCGGAGCGGTCGTCGTCGACGTGGGCATCAACCGCGTCGGCGACCCGAGCCGGGAGCGCGGTTGGCGGCTTGCGGGCGACGTCGCCGAGGCCGTGGCGGACGTGGCCTCCAGAATGACGCCGGTTCCCGGCGGGGTCGGCCCGATGACCATCTCGATGCTGATGGCGAACACCGTCCGGGCGGCCGAAGCCTGCCTCACGACGCAGGCAACGCATTGATGAGCGACAAGGTCGGAGCGGCACCGCATGGAACAGCGCCAACCGGTGGTCGCGCGGCTCAGCAAGGCCGCAGCGTTGCTTGGCGGGGCGCTGATGATCGTCAACGCCTTCGCAGGCCGCTGGCCCGGGCACGCCGGGCTTCGCTTCCATCCGTACCCGTGGCTCTTGGCGCGCACCGGGCTCGGTGACCGCGGAGGCTGGTGGTTCCCCACCGGATGGAGCATGCAGGAAACCGCGGCCGGATGCTTGATTGTGGGCCTCTTTGTGCTCAGCGCGCGCGCCTCACGGCCCCGAGCCGCCATCGACCTGCCCCCCCAACGGAGCCTTGCCGAACAACTGCAGGACCTTGAGGCGGGCGACGTTGTGCTGACCAGCCCTATGCTCGCTGCGTCCGATACGACAAGGTCCATCGTTCAGAGCATCCTTGCGACGGACGAATCTGTGCAACCCAACGTCACAGCGGCCATCGCCCATTTGGACACCGACAGCGTGGCCCAGTTGAGCCCCAGCCCAAGCACGCCGCTCCCAGCCGTGGAGGTTGCTCGACCTGACTTCAGCGCGGCCATCGCCCACCTCGACGCCGACGAGGTCGGCCTTCGGGCCGCCAGCGAAGCGGCCGCGGCACGCGCCCCCCACGTCAACACCGATCAGCACCGAAGCCTCAGCGCGTCCACCCTGGCCGCCGCCTCCGACCGCAGCGTTCGCGAGGCCGTGGTGCACTCGCCTGTGGCCTCGATTCCGTTGCCCACCACCTTCGACGAGGCCCCGGCCCGCTCACGAACGTCAGCCCCGACGGGACAGGGTGGCATCCCGCTCCCAGCCATCGATTCGACACCCGCCCCATCCACGGCCGCTCCGCGTCCCTCGCCGAGCGCGGTCCCGGCAACCATGCCGGCGAGCAAGGACCTCGACCTCGACGACCTGCTCAGCGACCTTCCCGGCTTGAGCGACGACGGGAGCGACCTTGACGACCTGCTCTCGGGACTGGATGCGGCGCTGGACGTCGCCACGACCCCACCACCGATGGTGGACGATGGCCTGGGCGACCTTCTGGACGGCCTCGATGATCTGCTCTGAGGTGTGCCGATGTGGACCTCTGACGTGGACCTGCACAGCCATTCCACGCACAGCGACGGGTCCAACCCCGTGCACGTCGTGGCCGAGGCCATGGCGGCAGCAGGCGTCCGGGTGTGGAGCCTGACCGACCACGACACCACCCGAGGCTGGGAGGAGGCCGAGGCCGCTGCCCACGCGACGGGCATGGTGCACCTCCCCGGCGTCGAATTGACCTGCACCCCGGCGCTCCCGCCACGCAGCGGCGCCACACGCTCCTCGTCTTGGCACCTGCTGGCGTACGTGCCGAACGGGCTTGCGCGCCCTGACGCCGCTGCACTTCGCGCATGGATTGCGGGACTCACCGAGGCGCGCGGCCCACGGATGGCCGCCATGGTCGAGCGGCTGAACGCGCTTGGCGTCGATGTGAACCTCGACCGCGTGTGCGCCCGCGCCTCCGGGGCCGTGGGACGGCCACACCTCGCGGCCGAACTCGTCGACCTTGGCGTCGTGGGGACCGTGCAGGAGGCCTTCGACGTCTGGATCGGCGACGGTCGTCCTGCGCATGTCGAACGCGGTCGACCAACGATACAGGAGGCGGCCTCAAGGGTCACGGCCGCCGGAGGGTTCTGCTCTTTGGCCCATCCGATGTACTACGACGTGGACACGGAGGCGTTGATGCAGGTGCTCAAGCGGGACGGTGTCGACGCCGTCGAAGCCTTCCATGGCAGCCACGACGACCGCTACCGTGCTGAGCTGTGGCAGGCTGCAATCGCGTCGGGGCTCTCGGTCACGGTGGGCTCCGATCACCACGGGCCGGACCACAACCCGCTCCCGGGTCGACGACCGGTGCCGATCGATGCCTTGCACCCCGACATCATCGCTCTTCGAAACCGTTCCTAGGGTCAGCGAATGACCATCACCAAGGGTAGCGAACAAACAGACCCACGCAAAGCCCTTCCAACCTCGTTTGTGAGTCGGATGGGTTATCGGATAAACCCATACAACCTATCCGAACCAATTTGTTG
>JAYPDK010000090.1:0-4523 GCA_038125145.1 Candidatus Poseidoniaceae archaeon | reverse complement strand
GTTTGCGCACGGGCCGGGTCCGCGTGGGCGGCAATCCGGTGGAGCCGGACGACGGATGGTCCTACATGGCCCCCTTCTCGCCCTACGACGTCATCGAGGAGTACACCCGCCCGGCCCGCATTGTGCGCGGCGGGAGGACCGTCGAGGTCCCGGCCTTGTCCGAACGGGTGCCCTTTGAGGTGGAAGGCCGAGGCACGATGGAGGCTTTCCTCACAGACGGCCTGCGTTCCGTGCTGCACACCGTGCCTGCGGAGGAACTGATCGAAGCCACCGTGCGCTGGCCGGGGCACATCGACCGCTACCTCGCCGAGCACGAGACGCTGAACGAAGACGACCTGGTCGCCGCATGGGCGTGGCGCAACGACCGGGCCGAGTTCACGTGGATGGAGGTGGTCTGCGAAGGCGAGGGGGGCGGGCGAAGCCGTTGGGTGCTCGACGAGGCGGGGCGCGAGGACGGCTCGTCCATGGCCCGCACCACCGGGGCCGTCACCTGCGCAGCCGTGGACCACCTGTTGTCCGGCGACGTGGTGCCCGGCATCCACGCCCCGGAACGCGCTGGCGAAGGCTTCCTCGGCCACTGCCTACAACGGTACGCAGCCCACGGCATCGACCTTCGAGAGGCCTGACCTCAGCCAACGATGGCCCCAAGGGGCAGGTCCTCCGGGACCGAGAGCAGGCCGACGCGCCCGTCGGGGTGCAGCCCGCCCAGCAGCAGGAACTGCGACATGAAGCCGGTCGGCAGGCGCCGCTCACCAAGGTTCACCGCGCCCACCACAAGGCGCCCCTGAAGGGCGTCGGGGTCGTGGTCGGCGATCTGCGCCGAGGTCCACAGGACGCCCCGTGGCCCGAAATCGACCTGCACCTTCAGCGAGGGTTTGCGCATTTCAGGGAAGGGTTCCACGGCCAGCACGCGGCCCACCCGCATCTCGACGGCAAAGAAGCCCTCTGGGCCCACGTCGGGTTTCGCTTCGATGGATTCCGGTGCAAAACGGGTGCTGCCCGCCTCTACCACGTGCTCGACCATGCATGTTGGGTTCGGTGGGGCTTCAAATACCCTGAACACCCTTTCACCGCATGGCGATTCATCGCGACACGGTGCCCTCTGTGGCAAACGCCCCTGAAATCCTCCTCACGAACCCTGACGGGACGGCCCTCGCCCTCAACGTTCCATCCGACGTGTGGGCTCAGGTCCCCGAAGAGCGGAAGTTGAACGAACCAGACCTCATCGACTACCTCACGGATGCACTCCGCATCGGCGTCCTCTCGATGGTGAACGCTTCGATCACCATCGATACCGATCGCGTTCAAGGCATGGTCGACGACCTTCAAGCGCTTCGTGAGGAAATTACGGTCGGCATCCAAAACGCGATGGGGGCTGCGGTCTCGGACGACGATTCTGCGTTAGCGAACGCGTTGGCCCGCACCATCGGGGAAGGTGGCACGCTCCAAACCACACTTCGGGGGGTGCTTGAACGGATGAGTGACCCTGAACACGCAGGGTCGCTTCCCGCAGGAGCCAAGAAGGCGCTCATCGAAGCAAGCAAAGAGGTCCGCAAGGAACTGCAAAGCACCCTCGACATCACCGGCGAATCCCCACTGGCGATGTTCGTGCGGGAAGAGCGGGCTCGCTTCACGGATGTTGTGAGCGGGCTTGAGAGGTTTGAAGCCTCCTTGGTCTCCCAGATCGAGGCGAGGTTCACACGCATCGAAGAAGCACTGAACGTGGACGAAACGCTCCGTGGAAAGGAGGCTGAAATCGAGGACCTCAAAGACCGCGGCACCCACAAAGGCATCCATTTCGAAAACGACGCAACGGAGGCCTTGATGGACATCGCCGAGGTGCTCGGCGACCGCATCGAACACAAGGGCGGGGAAGGGGAAGGAGCATCCCGCTCCAAGGTTGGCGACATCGTGATTGTCATCCAGCACGCTGGTGTACCCGAACTTCGTGTTGCTGTTGAAGCGAAGGCCGGCGGCATCTCCAGGAAAGAACTCGTTCGGCAGGTGCGAGGCGCTGTTGAGAACCGCAATGCCGTCTGCGGGATTGGCCTGATGGACCAGAAGCACATGGGCGTCCGGCAACACGTCATCGGCCAAGAAGCTGAAAATTTCATCATCGGCGTCAATTGGGCAGAAGACGACTTCTTGCCCCTCGAAGTCACCTACCGCATGCTCCGCATCATGCTGATCGCCGACGCCCTCCGCCTTGATCAGACGGACGGTCTTGACGTGGATGGCGTGAAGCAAAGCCTCGAGCAGGCCAAAACCGACCTCGGGATGATTCAGAGCATGAAATCACAGACAAGCACAGCAATTTCGACTCTCCAAGGTGTTCGGACCAGCATGGACGAGATGGAACGAAAGGTTCGACTGAACCTCACGGCAGCCGAAACATTGCTGCGCAACGAGTGACCACCCGACGCTTCCGTGAAGACAAATCTTGAAGCGAAGGGAAGGGACGTTCAACCCATGGCGCGCAAGCCCGGCGTGCTGCTCCTCGCCCTGCTTGTTCTCGCGATGCCTGGCGTCAACGGGTCCAGCCACGGCATGGAAGGCCTCAGCGCAGAGGGCTGCTCCTGCCACGGAAGCACCAACGCGAACGAGGCGTCCGTCCGGCTCGAAGGTTTGCCCGACGCCTACACCCCTGGCCTGACCTACACGATCGACATCGTCCTCGACGGGGGGCCCGCCGCGGCTGCCGGAGCACATCAAGGTGGCTTCAACCTCGACGCGTCGGCGGGCCGGTTGAACAGCCTCGACGCCACGACGCGCGTCACCGAGGACGGGGAACTCACCCACGACCACCCCGGGGCCAACCAGCGCACGTGGCGCGTCGAATGGACGGCCCCGGCCGCCAATGTTGGCGCCGTGGCCTTCACCGTGGCCGGCAACGTGGTGGACGGCGACCACCAACCCTCGGAAGCCGACGACTGGGCCCTCGCGGCGTACAGCGTCAACGAAGGCGAGACCGACCCTGTGGCGGTCGCCTCTCAGGCCGCACAAGGGCTCCTGCCCTTGGTCCTCCTCGGTGCGGTGGCCTTCTGGTTCTGGCGGTCGTCCCGACGCTGAGGATCAGCCGAAGACGGTCATGGCCTCCTCGAGGAGGTCGGCCAGGTGCTCGTACTGCTCCATTGAGTTGTGCAGGTGGGCCGAGAGGCGGACGTACCGCCCCGCGGGGGACGGCCACGACCACACCGGAATCTGCACCCCGCGATCCTTCAGCCAGAGGTGAAGCGGGTCCTTGCCGGGCTGCTGCCCGGCCGGGGGAAGCGGCAGCCGCAGCGTGGCGAGCGTGGCGATCATCGAATCGGGGCACGGGACCTCGAGGTCCAGACGCTCGCAGAGCATGGCGCGCGCCTCCAGCGCCAGCGCCCGGTTGCGCGCCATGATGGCGGGCCATCCGCCGTCCACCATCCCGCCCACGTGCTCGACGGTGAAGGGCAGGGTGCACCAGGCGGTCAGGTCGCGCGTGCCCGTCCAGTCGAATTCCGCGCGGAAGCGGGATTGCCCCGCCTCCAAGGGCAGCGTCAGGCCGTGGCTGACCGTCAGCGGATGCAGGCCCTCCTGCCGGTCCTTGCGCACGTGCAGCACCGCGCTCCCTTTCGGCGCGCACAGCCACTTGTGCGCGTTCGTCGTGGTCCACGAGGCCCCGATGGCGTCGAGGTCGAGCGGCACCGCCCCGATGCCGTGGGCCGCGTCGAGCAGCACCGCGACGCCCCGGCCTTCGAGGTCCGCAACAAGGTCCTCGAAGGGCATCCTCAGCCCCGTGGGGCTGGTGATGGCGTCCACCATCGCGAGCACGGTCCGGTCCGTGACGGCGGCACGCATCCGCTCGAGGACGACCTCGGGCCCTTCGATGGGGAAGGGCAGCGGCACCGTCACGACCGTGGCGCCCCAGCGGTCCGCCACCACGTCGATGGCGTTCCGGCAGGCCTGGTAGGCGTGGTCGGGGACGAGGATCTCGTCGCCCGGCGACAACCGCATGGAGCGCAGCACGGTGTTCACGCCCGAGGTGGCGTTGTCGATGAGGGCAAGGTCGTCCGCATCGCAGCCAAGCATCCCAGCCAAGGCACGACGCGCCGCGTGCATCCCCTCGAGGCCCTCGCCGTCGAGGAAGGCGACCGGGTCCGCCTCCATGCGGTCCCGCCAGCGCTGCTGTTCGGCGAGCACGGCGGTCGGCGTGGCGCCAAAGGAGCCGTGGTTCAGGAAGACGACGTCGGGGTCAAGAGACCAGTGCCGGGCCTGCGGGCTCGTCGACTTCGCGACCATGCCCGCGTTCAGCAGCGCCCGGGCTTCGTCCTTTCCAAGGAGGGGCGGGACCGTGCAGGGAGAAAGGGGACAGAACAACCCCACGCCACCCCCTGCACGGCCCCTCTCCTTGTGCGGCCAAGATGGCCGCATCAGGTGAAACCGGGTGGCGCAGCAACAGATGTGCTGCCACATCCTTTGAACCGTGGCTCCGGCCCATGAGCACCGCACCTACGCGTCCATCGGTTGCGGGAGCAAGCAGCCGTCCTCAGGGG
>JAYPDK010000089.1:0-4563 GCA_038125145.1 Candidatus Poseidoniaceae archaeon | reverse complement strand
ACGACGGTGACTGCTTCCTTGTGCCCGGACCCGTGCGGATGAACCAGGCCTGCCTCGACGCGATGGCGACCCCGGTCATCACCGCCCGTGGTCCGGAATACCGTGAGGTGATGGCCGGCCTGAACAGCGGCCTGCGCCTCGCCTTCAACCTCAGCCCCTCCGAGGGCGTGCGCGGCACGCAGTCGTGGACGGGCGAGGACGGCTACCGCGTGGTCGTGGTGTCCGGGTCGGGCACGGCCGCGATGGAGATGGTCATGGCGAACCGCTTCCGCCGCGGCGACCGCGTGCTCGTGCCGACGAACGGCAAGTTCGGCGAGCGGGTCGCCGAGATGGGCGCGCAGTTCTGCACGGTCAAGCACCTGCGCTACGACTGGGGGCGCTCCTTCGACATGTACGAGATCGAAGAAGAACTCGCCAAGGGCTGCTACGAAGGCCTCGCCATCTGCCACAACGAGACGAGCGCGGCCATCACGCAGGACGCGCCCGCCCTCGCCGAGGTCTGCGAGCGCCACGGCGTGGCCTTCATCCTCGACGGCATCACCTCCGTCGGTGGCCTGCCGGTCCACCCCGAGGCCTGGAAGGCCGAGGCGGTCGTGGTCGGCGCCCAGAAGTGCACGGCCGGGCCCTCGGGCATCGCGGCCATCGCGGTCTCGGAGCACTTCGTCGACCGCGTCAAGGCCATCCGGCAGCAGGGCGACAGCAACCCCGTCTACTACCTCGACCTCGTAGCGGCGCTCAAGAAGGGCGACGACGACCAGACGCCGTGGACCCCGGCGATCAACCTCGCCATGGGCTGGAGTGCGGCCCTTCAGGTGCTGCGTGAAGAAGGGCTCGAGGCACGATGGGCGCGCTGCGCGCACCTGGCCGACGGCGTGCGTCGCCTGTTCACCGACGCTGGGTTCCAGCTGCTCGCCGATGCAGGGCAGCGCTCCGACACCGTGACCGGCATCATGTACCCAGAAGGCGTCGACGACGGCTGGCGCAGCCGCCTGAAGGCCGAGTACGCCACGCAGGTCATCGGGGCGCAGGACCACCTCAAGGGCAAGATGTTCCGCGTCGGCTCGATGGGCGAAACGCCCGTTGAAGAGATGGTCGAAGGCTGCGTCCGCATGCTCGCCTGCTTCCGCGACGTGGGCGTGGACGTCCCCGACCTCGACGTGGCGTCCTACTTCGCCTGAACGGCCCACGGTCGCAGGTGCAACCCTAAGGAGGGACGCGGCTGGCTCGGACCATGGAGGCCGACGCGACGAGGCGCGTGGGCTACCTCGAACTGCTCCGCACCAACCGCACCTACCGCGGGCTGTTCACCGCGAACGTGCTCTCGCAGGTCGGGACGTGGTTCGGGACCATCGCGCTGTTTGTCCTCGCCGCGGAGGTGTCCGGCTTGCCCGAACTGGCGGTGGGCATCGTGCTCGTCCTGCGGATGTTCGCCCTCGCCCTTCCGCAGCCCTTCACCGGGATGCTGGCCGACCGCTACAGCCGCAAGTGGCTGATGGTCATCGCCGAGGTGCTGGCGGGCGGCGTCGTGCTGCTCTACCTGCTGGTCGACGGGCCCGAAGACTGGGCCATCTACTACGGCTGCATCGTCGGGCAGATGGTGCTCCACGCGCTCTTCGTCCCGGCCGAAACGGCCGCCCTGCCGAGCATCGTGGGCGAAGGCGAGGCCTTGGTGACGGCCAACGCCCTCAACTCCGCGACCTGGTCGGTCGCCCTCGCCTTCGGCGCCTCGCTCGGCGGCTTCACGGTCGCGGCCTGGGGCGTCAAGGCCGCCTTCCTCATCGACGCAGGGACCTTCTTCCTCGCCGCCGCGCTGCTCTCCCGCCTGCGCATCGAGCAGGACACCGAACCACCTACAGGCTCCATCCTGCGCGAAGGAACGCGGCAGATCCTCGACGGCGTCAAGCGCATCCGCGCCACGCCGCCCGTCTACCGCATCCTCACCGCCAAGGCCCTGTGGTCCATCAGCGGTGGCGGCCTCATCTACTGCCTCGTGATGCTCGGGGACGAAATTGGCGGGCTCGAGGTGGCCGCCGGCGTGGGCATCCTCTTCGCCGCGCGCGGTGTGGGCAGCGGGCTTGGGCCCATCGTGGCCCGCAGTTGGCTGACCGACCGCAGCCGCTGGTCCTTCCACCTCGGCTCGATGGTGTCCTTGTGCGGCCTGTTCTACGTTGTCGTCGCCCTCGTCCCGTGGTCCGCGTGGATCGCCGTGCTCGTGCTCCTTGCCCACGCCGCAAGTGGGGCCAACTGGGTCCTGTCCACGGTGATGCTGCAGGAGCGCACGCAGGACGATTGGCGCGGGCGCGTCTTCTCCGCTGACTTCCTCCTGATGACCACCACCAACGGCCTCTCGTCCCTCGGCGCCGCGCTGCTCGTCGCTTCGGGCGTCCTCGACCTGCGCCAGTTGGTCATGGCGCTCGCCGTGGCGCAGGTCGCCGCCGGCATGCTGTGGCTCCTCCTCACCCGGCCCGGAGAGCGGCGCTACTGGGAGGAGCAGCAGCGCAAAACCCCGGAGGAAACCGGCGCACTGCACGCCTGAACGACGTGTGAAAGGTGCGCACACCGGGAGTCGAACCCGGGTGACGAGGTTGGGAACCTCGTATCATAACCACTAGATCATGTGCGCTGCAGGCCGGCCACCGATTCCCCCTTCATGACCCCATCGCTCCTTCGCGAACGAGGGGCGTTCAGGAATAGGTGACTTCGGTGTACACCCATCGATTGGTCCACAATTCGTATCCATGGGTACCGTCCTTGGCCCGGAAAAAAAGTGTGGTATCTACGCCAAGGAGATAATCCGGGTTGCTCGACCCACTTCCGACGTTGATGTCTTTGACCAAGACGGTGCCTTCGGACGTTCCATCACTCTTCCAGAGTTCAGTTCCATGCACTCCATCGTTTGCATTGAAATAGATTGTAGATTCAATCGCTGCCATCGGCAAATTGGTGTTAAATCCACTACTGCTGCCGTTGTAAATGTCACGAACCATCGTCGTTCCTGTCGATGACCCATCACTCACCCACAATTCCCTGCCGTGGGAAAAGGTTGTTGCCTTGAAAAAGAGAACATCCCCAAGCACTGTGAGTTCCGAAGGCTGACTATCCCCCGATCCTGATCTGATATCCTTGACCATCACCGTCCCAGACGATGTTCCATCACTCTTCCAAAGTTCGGACCCGTTGCTACCGTCGGTGGCTCGGAAGAAGAGTGTGTTTCCTACAACGGTCAATTCGTTCGGGGAACTGCTCCCTGCTGAATTGATGTCTTTGACCATGACCGTCCCGTTAGTGGTTCCATCGCTCGCCCACAATTCTGACCCGTTGGAATCATCACTGGCTGAAAAAAACACTGAGGAACCCATGGCTGTCAGATGATAAGGAATACCGCTGATGAGCCCAGATCGGATATCCTTGACCATCACCGTGCCGTTGGCGGTCCCATCGCTTTTCCAAAGTTCGAATCCGTTGCTTCCGTCGGAGGCTCGGAAAAAAACCTCAGTTCCAAGAATGGTTACTTCTCGAACGATGCTGTTGGCGCTTCCGTTGTTGATGTCTTTGACCATGACCGTACCTGCGGTGGTTCCATCGCTCTTCCACAATTCACTTCCATAAATTCCGTCGTTGGCGCTAAAAAAAATCGTATTCCCAAGAATCGAGAATTGCCAGGGATACCCGTTTCCGGCCCCGCTGAAGATGTCTTTGACCATCACCGTACCTGAGGTCGTACCATCGCTCTTCCACAATTCCACTCCATTGGTACCGTCGGTGGCTGAGAAATAGACTTCGTTCCCAAAAGCCGTGAATGAACTCGGGTTACTGCCCCCGGTCGGATTGATGTCCTTGACCATGACCGTACCGGAGGCCGTTCCATCGCTCATCCAGAGTTCCTTTCCGTGAATTCCATCGTCGGCCAAAAAATAGAGAACGCTACCAATGCCAATCGCAACTGGAGCACTGCTCATACTTCCAGCGTAGATGTCCTTGACCATGTGAACATGGTCATCATCGGTAAAAAATCGAGAACAGTAGGTCGTTGTCGAATCCACTTCACCCGATTCAAGTTGGCCGTTGGCAGAGGTACCCCCTCCGTCACCGTTGTCCAGGCCTTGAGCGATGATCCGGCCACCCGCGTCACAGCCTAGGTTGGCTGGTGGAATGGAGGTCGTGGTCAACAGGGTCGAACTCGATGAGCCACCGTCGCAGATGAATTGGGTGTTATCAATTTCACTTGGGTCAAGCACGCCATCGCTGTTGTCATCCACGCCCACATCAATCCGCATGCCTCCGTTCGTGCAGTTTGACCCTGCACTCTCCGTCGACGTGGATACGAGAGCGTTCAATCCGTTCGTTCCATTGATCCCGTCAACACCGTCCTGACCGTCAGTGCCATTGAGTCCATCCGCACCGTCTGTACCGTTGGTTCCGTCGGCACCATCTGCACCTGCTGGCCCTTGCGGCCCTTCAGGCCCTTGCACTCCATCGCAGATGTCCACCGTCACTTTGACTTCGGTCACGCTGAGCACACCGTCGGCGTTGTCGTCGCTGCCGATCTCGAAGGTGGTTCCC
>JAYPDK010000088.1:0-4606 GCA_038125145.1 Candidatus Poseidoniaceae archaeon | reverse complement strand
GCCATCGTCGAAGACGGGTGGGCCCTCCCCCCGGTCCGTGCGTACGGCGGAAGCCCAGGCTGCACCATCGACGGATGCGACCAAGTGGTCCTGCTGATGAGCGAAATGATGGTGCAGGACGTCATCGCGAACGAAATCGTCTGGGCCCTGCTGGATTGGTCCAAGGAGAACAACCTCGGCCGGGGCTTGGTCATCGACGCCTTTCCCAAGTCCGGCATGAAGGCCATCGGCATGGAAGGAAACGAGCCGACCATCACCTACGACGATGAGGAAGGCGTGGTCGACCTGCTTGGCATCGCTTCGAACGACAAGATGCGCGAAGCCGTCGAGGGGCTTGGGTTGTCCATGGTTCAGGGAGGCGTGATTCGCGGCATGAACGCCGCCCTCCACGGCGAGGCACATCGACGAGGCATCGACATCATGGGCATCATGGCCGAGGCCGACCCGCGCTACCCTGACGCTCGAGCAGCGGCCGAAATCATCCGCTGCATCAACCAATTGCTGCCGATTGCCAACCTCGAGATCGACGAGTTGTTGGCCGAAGCCGAAGAAATCGAACAGCACGTCTCGTCGATGATGGCCGCAGCCATGGGCGAGGACGGCGGGGGCTCACCCAACCCGATGCTCTACGGCTGATCATGGACCTTCGAACCAACGGTCGAGGGTTCCCGCAGGGCCTTCCTTCGGTTCCTGTGCTGTGGACGGGTCGGTCGCATCGTTCGACGGCGCGCCTGTGTCGCGCTCGAGTTCCGCGACGAGTTTCGCCTCGTCCCACACCTCCACACCAAGGCCCTGTGCCTTGCTCAGTTTCGAGCCCGCCGCCTCGCCCGCAACGAGAACGTCGAGGGCTTTGGAGACGCTACCGACCACGCGACCGCCGGCCGCTTTGATGGCGTCCTGCGCCTGTTTTCGTGGCATCGTCAGGGTTCCCGTCAGGCAGAAGGAACGCCCGCTCAGGGCGCCGCCGGCCGCCGGAGCGGGTTCGTCCGCGACGTCGAGCACCGAAAGAAGGGCCTCCACGGTGCTGCGACGGGAGGACAAGCCGTCGCGAACGGCGCACGCCACGACGGTGCCCACGCCTTCCACCGTGCACAATTCCCGGATGGCCTCGGGATGCTCGTGGGCCTTTCCTTTCTCGTCCTCAAGCGGCCCGAAGCCTTCGGTTCCTGGGTCGGCCTGGGCACGCTCAAGCCACGGAAGCACCGCCTCAGCCCCCTCAAAATGGCGGGCGATGGCGGAGGCGAGTTCCGGACCGATGCCCGGCAAACCTAGGGCGTGGAGGAATCGCCCGAGCGTGAGGGTCCGCGAGGCTTCGATCTGCCCCATCACGTTCCCCGCAGAGGTCGCGCCCATGCGGTCCAGCGATTCCAAGGCCGGCGCGGTGAGGGCGTAGAGGTCTTCGATGCCGACGACGAGGCCCTGCTCAAGCACTTGTTCGACGAGTTTCTCACCGATACCGTCCATCTCAAGCGCCCTGCACCAGTACAGGACGGCCCTCGACGTGCGCGCTTCGCACATCAGGTCGTCGCACCGAAGGAAGGCCCCGTCCAAGCGAAGGGGACCGCTGCACGACGGGCAGGCCGTCGGTGCGTGGACGTCCATTGACGTGGGCAGGGTGGCCTCGAAGGGACGCCCGTCGGCATGCATCCGCCCCAGCAGATCCGCCTCGGTGGCGGGGCCGAGTGAAGCCTCGATCTTCGGGATGACGTCGCCACGACGGACGATGCGCACCTTGTCGCCGAGCCGGACGCCGAGCCGCTCGACTTCACCGAGGTTGTGGAGCGTGGTGTTCTCCACGGTCACCCCCGCAACGCTTTGCGGTGCAATCCGAGCGACGGGGGTCACGGCCCCCGTGCGTCCCGTTTGCCAATCCACAGCCAGCAGCACGGAGATGGCTTCCTCGGGCGGGAACTTCCATGCCAACGCCCAACGGGGGTGGTGGGCCGTCATGCCCAGGCGGTTCCGTTCGTCCAACGAGGCGACCTTGAACACCACGCCGTCGATTTCGTAGGGAAAGGCAGATCGCGACGCCGACCAGAACGCCGTGTTCTGAATGAGGGCTTGCGCGGCGGCGGCAGGGCCCTCACCTTCCAGAACCTGCCACTCGGCCGGTCGAACGCCCGCCTCATGCTCCAACCACGTCAGCAGGGCGTCGTCGGCCGTGCGCTCCGGAGGCGCGGTCGAATCGGGGTGCCGGTCCTCGGGCGGCAGGAATTGAACGTCGTAGGCATGGAACACCAGGTCTGCGGCGTCGGCCTTGCCTACGTCGTGCTTCTGCCTCAACGCTCCGGCCGCAAGGTTGCGGGGGTTTGGGGAGACCTCCCTGTACTTCGCATCGAACACCGCGAGGGGCATGACCACCTCACCGCGAACGTGCGCGTCCACGGCCACGCCAAGGCGCTCGGGAACGTTGCCAACCTTCCGGGCGTTGCGCGTCACGTCCTCACCACGTTCGCCGCTGCCACGCGTGGCCGCCCGAACAAGCCGCCCGCATCGGTATTCCAAGGACAAGGCGGAGCCGTCCAGTTTGGGCTGCGCGATGAACCGGGTGACCCCGCCTGTCGTCTGGTTGACGAAATGGAGCAGGTCCTCATCGGTGGTGCCCTTGTCGAGGGAACGCATGGGGAAGCGGTGGTCCACCTTCACCGAACCGGGATCAACCTCCGCGCCCACGCGCTGGAGTTGGGGGTGGTCCGGAGCCAAGCCCTGCAGTTCCGACCACAACGCATCGAAGGCTGCGTCGCTGATCTCCGGGGCTGCAGCGTTGTAGTACAAGTCGGAATGGCGGGCGATTTCGGACGCCAACCAAGCGACCCGCGACGCTTCCTCCGCACTCACGCGCCTGAACCGTCCTCGACATCCTTTGAGCCCTCGCCCGCCGAGTGTGAGGGGCATGCCAACGAGCTGGAAATCCCGCGCCTAAATCCCGCACATTTCAAATATAGGGTAAATCCCGCAATAATCATGCCAAGTCGTTCAACGCATGCCCCTCCGCAAACGCTCATCGAATTCCAGTGTTCCCTGTGCTCAGACACCGCGGTTGGAGACGAGCGCCTCATCCACGCGTTCGCCACCTACCACGACCTCCTTCATTCGCAGAGGAGGGGGGAGGAGGAGTGACGGCCACCTTCCTTGGCTTGGCGGCCCAGCAGGAGGTGGCCGAATCTTCTGCATGAAGTGCGGCGCCCTGACCGTCGATCTGCCTGATCCACAAGGATCCATCCGCTGCGTCAATTTCCGATGCAATCACTGTGGACCCCCAAGCATTCCGCTCGAAATGTGGTCAGGTACTGCCAAAATCCCGCAGAAAGCGTGCATCGCATCTGGTTGCTCAAACTATCCAGGCGCCAGCGGCTATTGTGTCTCGCATTCGAACTTGTATGGCTTCGCGGCTGGACCTCGGTATCGCATCGATGACTGATTGAGCGTCCCGAAGTCTGAAAATACTGTGAACTACGTGAGCAATCCATGGATTTCACGTGCAGCGGGGATGATGTGTTCGTTCGGCTTGACCCGGGTGAGGAAATCCACGCGTCTTTGCATCGATTGGCCGAGACACTCGACCTTCAGGCAGCGGCCATCACAAGTGGAATTGGCCGGGTGAGGGAGGTCGAATACGGGTACATGGACGATGAGCATGTGTATCACCGCAAGACGATCGAGCAAGGGGCGGAGCTCGTCTCGTTGCAAGGAAACCTTGCACGACACCAAAACGGATCTCCATTCACTCACCTCCATGCCGTTTTTGCAGATGACAACCTCCGCCCGGCTGCGGGACATTTGTTTGAGGCCATCACCCATGTGACTGTGGAATTGCATGTGCGGTGCTTACCCCGAGGCATCATGACAAGGTGCCCGTTGGAAAATAGCCAATTTACAGCACTCAGATTTTCGTGATGGTCCAATGCTGGATTTCAAAATTCTTCGAAAAATCCTGCAAGATGGTGATGAGATTAAATACCCCCGCGCCTAGGAATGCATGAATAGGTGGTTTCGTGCGAGAGCAAGATGCCGCAGCACTGCTTCGAACCAACACCGTAGAAGCAGATCAGGATCAATCATTACAAGCGTTGAGGAAAGTGATGTCTTTCCCAAGACGTACTGATGCATCGGAACGTGAGGAGGACAGTCCCTTTCGAAGTTCAGTCCAATTAAGATGGAAAGGCCGTTCCTTGGAAATAAAATGCGATGACCCTTTTCCTCAAGGACACGAGCAATTCGAACAGGAAATTTTGAAATTCAAGATTTCATGCCAATGCCCGCACTTATTGAAAGAAATGACCTCTGGCCAAATTAGTACAATCCTTTCTGAACATGATATCATTGATTCAGTGGAAAGAGATCGGGTAATTTTTGGTCCAATCACGGGCTTTCTAAACAAATCAGAAAAACGACTCCTTTTGAGCAAGGGGTTGAGTCGTTTTTTTTCCGAAGTCATTGATTTGAAAAAGAATGAGGTTGCAGATGTTGTTGTTTCTGACTTCCAAATTGCGCCTCTTCTAGATTCTCCCGCGTTCTTTGAATATGTGTTCTCAGAAAAATCAGGAGTGAAACTACTTCTGCCTCATTGGCCGAAGCAAGTCTTGGAACAAAAATCCTCCGTTCA
>JAYPDK010000087.1:0-4724 GCA_038125145.1 Candidatus Poseidoniaceae archaeon | reverse complement strand
AGGCGGAGGTCGCACTGCTCGCGACCCACCCATGGATGTCCCGGTCCATCGACGTCCTCGTGCTCAACCACGGACGGTACGACCGCACACCCGCGTCCGAACTCGACGTGATGCACCTCGACCGAACCATGGCTGTGAATTTCCGTGGAGCCTTTCTCGTCTGGCATGCGGTTGCTGCGCACCTCACGTCTGGGGCACGCATCGTTGTCGTTGGGTCTCAACTGGGGACGCGGGGTTCGCCCCACGGGGCGGACTATGCCGCATCGAAGGCCGCCTTGGCTGCATGGGCCCGATCGCTCGCTCAGGACGTCGGCCCTCAAGGGCAGCGGGTCAACGTGATCGCACCGGGTTACGTCGACACGGACCTGCTGAGCGGTGACTCTGCAGACAAACGACGCAAGCGCGAGGACGAAGTCCCGTTGAAGCGGCTCGGGTCACCTGCAGACATGGCGGGCGCAGTGTCCTTCCTGTGCTCTCAGGACAGCGCCTACATCACCGGCTCCGTCCTGCACGTGAACGGCGGCCTCTACCTCCCCTGACGTCAGCAAGGATTGAAGCAGGCCCGAACACGGGGGCAACCTGTGGTTGAGGCGTGGGACGACGAGGGGGCCTTCGAGGCCGTCGCGGACCAAGACCCCGGTTTGCTCGACCTTGAACGGCGCGACCCCTTTGACCTGTCCAAAGCCCTCGAAGGGGCCGCCTTGGAAGGGTTGCATCCTGACGTCTGCCGATTTCGGCTTCATGCTGAGCACGAGCCGGCAGGAGACCAGCCCGCGGCCATCGAGGAACTCGTTCAGCAGGTGGAGCAGGGGCAAGAGCGATGCGTGCTGCTTGGCGTCACGGGCTCCGGCAAGACCTTCGCGATGGCGAACCTCATCGAACGGTTGAACGTCCCAACCCTCATTCTCTCACACAACAAAACACTTGCACGGCAACTGCACCACGAGATTGCGGGATACTTTCCGGAAAATGCTGTTGAATACTTCGTGTCTCATTACGACTACTACCAACCTGAAGCGTACCTGCCAAAGCGGGATTTGTACATCGATAAGGAACTCTCCATCAACGAACGCATCGAACAGGAGCGCTTCTCAGCCGTCGCCAGCCTCGTCTCGAGGCCAGATTGCGTCATCGTCTCCTCCGTGTCGTGCATCTATGGCCTCAATCCGCCTGAAACCTTCCTTGAGCACCACCTTCGCGTGCATGTGGGGCAGGACATTGAGCCGCAAGACCTGATGCGCGCGCTTGTGGAATTGCAGTACGCACGAACAAGCACGGACCTTGAACGTGGGCAGGCTCGCCTTCGCGGGGAGGTCCTCGACGTTTGGATGCCAAGCAGGGACGACCCGCTGCGGATTCGCTTCGATTTTGAGGGTGTCAAGAGCGTGTGGGTGTGCGACCCAGTCTCGTGGGAGGCGCTCGACGAACTGGATGAGGCGTGGATTCACCCAAAGGAATTCTTCATGACCAGTCCGGAGCGCTTCGAGGAGGCGCTCGAGCGGATCGAGGACGAACTCAGCGAGCGACTGAAGGAACTCGATGCAGCCAATGAGCACGTGAAACGGCACCGGCTCGAACAGCGAACGGAATACGACCTGGAGATGCTTCGTGAAGTGGGGCACTGCCTCGCCATCGAGAATTACTCCCGTCACTTCGATGGACGAGCCCCGGGGGAGCGCCCGTATTGCCTCCTCGATTTCTTCGCCGCGTGCGCCCGCCAATTCCACGGCGATGCTCGTCGATATTTGGTGATCATGGACGAATCCCACGTGACCCTGCCGCAGGTCGGGGGAATGTACCATGGGGACAGGGCCAGGAAAACGAACCTGATCGAGCACGGTTTCCGCCTTCCATCCGCCGCGGACAACCGACCGCTGAAATTGCCAGAGTTCCAAGGCTTGGTGCCGCAGATGGTCTACGTCTCGGCTACACCCGGGGAAAGGGAATTGCGTCACCTTTGCGAAATCACGGGGCAAAAGGTGCCGGAAAGCCTGCGCCATGCTGCTTCCCAAGGCGGTGCAGGACCGGCCGACCTGGCCAAGAAATCCCCCGATGCTGCCTCGATGTACGACACGATTCAAGCGATTCGCCACCTTCCAAAGATGGAGATTCGGCCAACAGGTTTGCTCGATCCAACCTTGGAGGTTCGGCCGACGGAAGGTCAGGTTGCTGATTTGCTCTCCGAAATCAATGCGAGGATCGCCAAAGGCCAACGAACCCTCGTTACGGTCTTGACCATCAAGTTCGCAGAAGAAGTCGCGGCGTACCTCAACCGAATGGGCGTCAAAGCCCACCACCTCCACTCCGAGATCGATACCATCGAACGCACGGAGATCATCAACGCCTTGAGGCTCGGTTTGATTGACGTGATCGTAGGCATCAACCTCCTCCGTGAGGGTCTCGACATCCCAGAAGTAAGCCTCGTGGCCATTTTTGATGCCGATCGGCAGGGCTTCCTTCGAAACGAACGGTCGTTGCTGCAAACCATTGGCCGGGCAGCCCGGAACGAAGACGGCGCCGTCCTCCTCTACGCTGACGGGCTCTCGCCGTCCATGGAAGCGGCCATTCGTCAAACGCTTGAGCGGCGGGCTCGGCAAATGGCGTACAACGAGGCGCATGGCATTGTGCCACGAACCATCGTCAAGGCCTTACCTTCCCTTGGTCAGGAGTCGGAAGGGCTCTTCGAAGGAACGACGTCGAGCATGGGAGGGAGGCGAAGGCTCGTGGCCAAGCGGGGAGGGCGCCAGGAAGGTGCACTTCACGGGATTGGAGCAGAAATACTGGCGACCGCTTCCGAATCCGAGAATCCAATTGAAAAATCAAATTTCCAATTGGAATACGAGAAGTTTGACCACGACCCTTCCGCGCTCAAAGACCTCGCGGTCGAGGTCCGCTCGGCCATGGAAGATGCGGCACGAGCACTCGACTTTGAGGAAGCAGCACGCCTTCGGGACCGCCTGATGGCCATCGAAGACCGCATCGCCAGCAGCGGGGATTGATTCAAGAGAACACGACGGCACCACCGCCCATGGCCATCGAACCAGACCAGTTTGACGTCCCGGTCAAGGATTACGTCTTCGCCGACGCGTCGTCCCCGCGGAGCCTGCTCGACCAGATGGCCACGGCGGGTGGATTCACAGCCACGAAACTGGCCATGGCACGCGACATTCTCCGCGGCATGGATGAGGAACTCCGCTCGGAAGCGCACGACCCAAGCAAGGTCCTCAACTGGCTCTCGTTCCCTGCGTGCCTGTGCGCCACGGGGACCCGTGGGTTCTTTGTCGAGGCGCTCAAACGTCGAATGTTCAACGTGGTCTCCACGACCTGCGGCACGCTCGACCACGACATTGCGAGAGGGCACGACGCGTACTACCACGGGGCGTTCGAACTGGACGATATTGAATTGGGAGAGCACGATCTGATGCGCCTTGGGAACGTCATTGTCCCCACCTCGTCCTACGGCGAAGTGATCGAACGTGTGGTGATGCCGGCCCTCGAAGACATCCGAGAAGAACGGCTTGCGACAACCGGAAAATCTGGCGCAGACGCATGGTTGGGCTTCGGCTCGATCCACCTTGTGTGGGCCCTCGGAGAACGCATTGGAACCGAGGACTCGTTGATTCGCTGGGCTGCTGAGCATCGAATCCCGGTGTGCATCCCTGGCATCACCGACGGCTCAGTGGGCGCCCAGTTGTTCATGTTCCGTCAAAAGTACCGGGACTTCCACATCGACACCCTTGCCGACGAGCAGGTGATGAGCGATTTGACATGGGACGTTGCACGCTCGAACGCGCTCATGGTGGGCGGAGGGATCTCCAAACACCACGTCATCTGGTGGAACCAGTACCGCGGAGGCCTCGACGCGGCCGTCTACGTCACCACTGCCCCAGAACACGACGGCTCCTTGTCCGGCGCACGGCTTAGGGAAGCCATTTCATGGGGAAAGATGCGACCGGAGGCGCCGAATGTCTGCGTCGAAGGCGATGCGAGCGTGCTGCTGCCCTTGCTTGGTTCAGATTTGTTCGCCTGATGGGGCATGTTGCAACGCAAGCCCAAACATGACGGCCTCGCGCAGCGTCAATCGGGGGCGCCAGCCCTCACCGTCGAGCTCGACAAGAACTCGATGGAGAGGGGCGATGTCCGGCTCCACGCCTGCGAATGGCCAGGCAGGTTGCACCTGAATGGAGGGTGCCTGCGAACGACTGAGGACGGACGCGGTGAACGCACCCGCTTGCCCGGCCAAGACGCGTTCACGCAACATCTCGAGTTCACGCAGGTACTCTGACCTCCCCCACCAACGACGGCCGCAGAGCTCCAAGTTCATGTTCTCGACCTTGGCTGAGAGGCGGAGGACGGCATCGATCACGTCTCGCTCGGCAACCCAATACCCCCCTCCTGCAGAAGCAGCCTCATCAGGCAGCATCCACACACCTGGAGAGTCCGTCGCAAGGACGTCACGTGTTCGAAGTGTGCACCGAGAGGTACCCTGGGTGAGGGTGAGGATTCCTTGGTCGACGTCGCCACCGATCGCCACGGCGTTTGCCTCCTTGACCGGTGAGAACGTTGAGACCAACAGAGGGTCTCGGCGTTCCATGATGCGATGAACGTCATCGGGGAGCGGCCCGATTGGACGTTGAAGCCGCATTGCAGCCAAGACCAGGCTCGCCGCGAAGGAAGGGGGGAGCCCGGCGACGTCCAGTGCCTGCACACCCATCGCACGCACC
>JAYPDK010000086.1:0-4828 GCA_038125145.1 Candidatus Poseidoniaceae archaeon | reverse complement strand
GACGGGGATGGAGTTCATCGCCGCGTTGAAGGTCATCTCCACGCCGATGAACTGCAGCCATCCGGAGAGGCCGTAGGTCGCCGTGATGGCGAACAAGGTGAGCATGAGCACGTAGGAGGTGTCGCGCAGGCTGCGGAAGTTGAACCACAAAATGACGCCGAGCAGCACGAAGGCCGCCGAGGTCAGGATTCCGATTTCCGCGCCGATGCTCGCGTTCGCCTCTTCCGAAAACTGCGCGAAGGAGAAGGAGCGGACCACTTCCCCATCGGCGGCGATGAGGTCCGCCTCGAGGGCGTCCATGATGCCCTTCAGACGTTCGTTGGCCTCGTCCGAGGTCTCCAGGCCCCATGCGGCAGGCTCGCCGTCAACAACGAGGGTGATGAGCACCGGTCCGTCGCTGGCCCATGGGTCGGCTTCGTCCTCTGCGGGGAGGGTGGTCAGGATGAGGGTGCGGAAGTCCACGGACTGCAGGCCCAGCACCGGCCCGAGCGCGCCGCTGAGCATCCCTACGGCCGGGCCGACCTCGGCGCTGCGGTTCGGATGCAGCGCGGGCAGCGCCGCTGCGCGCCCCATCATGGCCTCCACCTGGGCGGTGAGGTTCTCCCTGCCGTCCATCCTGTCGAGCCAGTCGGCGGGGTTACCCGGCGTCCAGTTGAGCAGGCGCTCGGCCGTGACGGGTTCCACCGCTGGAACGCCGGCCGCTGCGCCCATCAGGGCGCCAAGGTGCATCGAGAGGTTCGCATCGTCGCTCGCCTCGACGGCGGCCAAGGCCTGCGAGACACCGTCCATCCACGAGGCTGAAGTCAGCGGATCCTGCAGCGCCATCCATTGCATGGCATGTCCTGCCGGGCCGCTGTTCGCCTGCGTGCCGAACAGCGGCACGTGATGCTCGGCCAACTCGGGCTGCGCCAGCAGGGCGGCTTCGTGCTGCGCCAAGCGCTCCCACGTGGCTTGGTCCTCGAGGTCGCCTGCTTCGATGTCCTCGATGAGGCGGAGGAAATCGACCGTCGCTCGGTATTCGTCTTCGATCTCGTACAGCAGGTCCACGGTCGGGTCGTCGGGGAAGAAGCCGTCCTCGCTGTTGTCGAAGACGAGGTGCTGCGCTCCGGCCGAGAGGGCCATCAGAAGCACAATCACCACCAGAAGGGTGGTCTTGGGACGCGAGGTGGAGGCGTTGGTCAACCCATGGAGCAACCCGGACATGTTCGCAGGTGATGAAATTTAGAATATAATGCGGTGTTTTTCAACACCACGCAGTGCCTCGTTTCAACGGCGTTCGGCGATCTCCCTGAGGAGGTCGTTCTGGAAGGCGTCGAAGGGCACGCCCTTCTGTTCCTCACGGTCCGGTCCAAGGAAGGTCACGGTGCGCTGCTCGGCCTCCTCGTCGCCGAGGATGAGCAGGTAAGAGGGGCGCATGCGGCGGTGGGTTCGCAACTTCTTCCCGATGGTGTCGTCGCTGTCGTCCACCTCGACGCGAACGCCCGCATCACGCAGGCTCGCGGCGACCTCGCTGGCGTAGGCACGGTGCTTCTCGGAGATGGTGAGCACGTGCACCTGCGTCGGCGAGAGCCAGGTGGGGAACATGCCCTCGAAGTGCTCGATGAGCACGCCGACGAAGCGCTCCATCGACCCGAAGGGGGCGCGGTGGATCATCACCGGGCGGTGCATCTCACCGTCGCTTCCCTTGTACCACAGGTCGAAGCGTTCGGGGAGGTTGTAGTCCACCTGCACGGTGCCCAGTTGCCACTCGCGGCCGATGACGTCCTTCACCACGAAGTCGATCTTCGGGCCGTAGAAGGCGGCCTCGCCGGGCTCTTCGGTCCACGGCACGCCAAGGCTGTCGGCCGCGTTGCGGCAGGCCGCTTCGGCCCGGTCCCAGCGTGCGGGGTCGCCGACGTACTTCGAGGAGTCCGGGTCGCGCAGGCCAACACGGACGCGGTAGTCGTTCATCCCGAGCGTCCCGAAGATGATCTGCACGAGTTCGATGCAGCCAAGGACTTCCTGCGCGATTTGGTCTTCGGTCACGAAGAGGTGGGCGTCGTCTTGGGTGAAACCACGGACGCGCGTCATCCCCGAAATTTCGCCGGATTGTTCCCAGCGGTAGACGGTGCCAAATTCCGCGAGGCGGAGCGGCAGGTCGCGGTAGGAGCGGGGTTGTGAAGCGTAGATTTTGACGTGGTGCGGGCAGTTCATCGGTTTCAGGAGGTAGCCTTCGATGTCCCCCGCGCTCATCATGTTCGAGAGTTCACCGCAGGTGCAGCCTTCGTCGGCCAGCCGCTTCATCAGGTCCCGCTCGACGAGCGGCGGGTACTGGCTGTCCTGGTAGTACGGGAAATGGCCCGAGGTGCGGTAGAGGTCCAACTTCCCGATGTTCGGCGTGAAGACCTGATGGTAGCCCTGACGTCGAAGGTGATGGGAAATGAAGTCCTGGAGTTCTTGGCGCAGCACGGCGCCACGTGGCGTCCAGAGGATGAGGCCTTGGCCCACCTCCTCGTCGACGTGAAACAACTGCAGCTCCTTGCCCAAGCGACGGTGGTCGCGCTTCTTTGCCTCCTCGAGGCGCTGGAGCGTGGCTTGCAGCGCCTCCTTCGACGGCTCCACCAGCCCGTAGATGCGGACGAGTTGTTCGCGGGACTGGTCGCCGCGCCAGTAGGCCGTCGACACCGACGTGAGCCGCACGTGCTGCAGCATGGCGGTGGAGGGCACGTGAGGACCAAGGCAGAGGTCGTACCATTCGCCCTGCCGGTAGATGGTGGAGCCGTCGCCGGCCTCCAACTTGTCGTCAATGATTTCGATCTTGTACGGGTTGTGCGCGAAATGCTCGCGCAGGTCGTCTTCGTCGAGTTCGACCCGCTCCACCGTGTGGTTGCGACGGGCGATCTCGTGCATCTTCTTCTGGATCGCCTTGAGGTCTGCCTCGCCGATGGGTTCCATCGCGAAGTCGTAGTAGAAGCCTCGGTCGATGGCCGGTCCGATGGTCGGCTTAGCATCGGGGTACAGCGCCATCACGGCTTGGGCGAG
Source organism: Candidatus Poseidoniaceae archaeon (assembly GCA_038125145.1). GTDB lineage: Archaea > Thermoplasmatota > Poseidoniia > Poseidoniales > Poseidoniaceae > MGIIa-L3. The sequence goes on along the minus strand of JAYPDK010000086.1, from coordinate 1,807 downwards.
CAGGTGCGCCGCGGAGTGGCGGAGGATGTGGAGGCCGGCATCGCTGTCGGCCGCAATGCCGGTCACGCTGCAGTCGACCGCGAGCGGCGTGGAGAGGTCGCGCTCGGCGCCGTCCACCAGCGCAGCGACGCAGCCGTGCTTGCGGCCAAGCGCATCGGTGACGACCTCACCGACGGTCACGCCGGCGGCGTATTCGTTCACCGTGCCGTCGGGCAGCGTGACGTTGACCATGGTCATGGAGGTCCCCTGCTGCGACGGTCGGGCGGGAGGACTTGAACCGTGCGTCGTTGCAAGGCTCACCACTCGATGTCCTCGTCGTCTGCAAGCGCCACGGAAGGTTTCGCGCTCAGCGCAACCGTGGGGGCCTCCGACGGTCCCTTCCCTTCGAGCACGATGGTGTCGGGAACGGTGGCTTGCGTCGGCCCGCTGTAGTTCACCGGGGCCTCCAACGGAGGTGGCGTGGGCTCCTCGGGCGGGGCGGATTCCTCGCTGAATTCTTCCGCGTTCATGGCTGCAATACCTGCTGCGAACAGGTCTTCGACCCGAGGCGTGGTGTCGTCGGGGTGACGCTGTTCCATGGACCCCGATGCCCTCTTCCGCGGATGAAGGTGCCGCAGTCCCGAGCGGAGGTTGATGAGGTTCCTGCCGCTCGCCGATGCATGCGCATCGGTCTCGTGGTCAACCCCGACGCTGGCCTTGGAGGGAAGTTGGCCTTCAAGGGCAGCGATGGACGTGCTGCAGAAGCCCGTGCCGCGGGTGCCCAAGACCGGGCGGGGCCTCGGATGGAAGAAGCGCTGACCGTGGCCTCAACCTTGGTGTCCTCACCGCTGAACCGCACAGGGGTCTCGTTCGAGGTTCTGGGTTGGTCGGGGCGCATGGGTGGCGCCTGGGTGCCCGAAGGGTTCGCGTTCGAAGCCCTTGGGGCCACGCCCTCCTCGACGTCTGCGGAGAGCACCATCGCCCTGGTGGAGGCGCTCGTTGAGGCGAAGGTCGACCTCCTGCTCTACGCCGGAGGCGACGGGACCACCCGAGACATTGTGCAGGCCCTCGCCGCGTGCGGTGAGGAGGCCACGAAGGTGCCCTTGGTCGGGGTGCCGGGCGGCGTCAAAATGCACAGCGGTTGCTTTGCCACGACCCCCGAAGCAGCTGCGGACGTGCTGCTCGCCTATGCCCTCGGTGACCTGCGATGTGCGGTGACGGAAGTGATGGACCTCGACGAAGAGGTCTACCTCCAGGGCGAATGGCGCGTTCGGATGTACGGCGAGGCGATGACGCCAGCGAGCCCTCGCTACATGCAGGGGGCCAAGGAACAGGTGGAACGGGAGTCCGAAGAGGACACCATCGAAGGGATGGCAGAGCATGTGGGCCTCTTGCTTGAGGACCCGGACCTGTTGGTCGTCTGGGGCAGCGGGGGAACCCTCCGGGTGATGGGTGAACACCTCGGCCTGGACCTCACGCTCCTCGGCATCGACGTGGTCCATGGTGGGAGCGTGCACCGCGACCTCGACGAGGCGCGGTTGCTTGACCTCATCCGGGCGCATGACGGGCCGCGTTTGCTCTTGCTTTCACCGATGGGCGGTCAAGGCTTCTTGATCGGCCGCGGAAACCTCCAGCTGTCGCCCAATGTGCTGCGGTCGATTGGGTTGGAGCACCTCCTCGCGGTCGCCACGCCGTCGAAGTTGCTCGGCTTGGAGGCCTTGCGCATCGACACGGGCGACGCCTCCCTCGACGAAGAATTCCGAAACCGTCGATTCGTGAAGGTGCTGCAAGGGTTCCGCACCACGCGCGTCATTCGGGTGCACGGTGC
>JAYPDK010000085.1:0-4892 GCA_038125145.1 Candidatus Poseidoniaceae archaeon | reverse complement strand
AACATCCCACCGGGCCCACCTCTGGTTGATGCCTTGGGCCCGGTTCACGTTCGCGGCGTGTTGTGTGTTCACCAGAGAAGGTCATCCACAGGGCCGGTGTGCCCCGCGATGACTTTTGTGATCCCCGTAGAGGCCTGCAAACGGGCCGCTTCAACGACGTCGTCGACAAGGAGGAGGTGAACTGCTCGACGTTGGACGTCGTTCCCGAGGTCGAGCCGGTGGCCACGTGCGTCCACCGCTACCAACGCACCGTCGAGTTCTGCAAACATCGTGAGGTGCCTCAGCGAGGCCCATGACGCACCGGGGAGCACCAACCAACGGGCTCCACGCAGGTCGTCCCGGCCCGGAATCTTGTCTGGGTCCACATGGATGGTTCGCATCCGTTCACCTCAGACGTTGTACCTCGTGAGCGCGATGGCCCCACCGAGTCCGTCGAGTTGGGCTCCAGCATCGTGGTCCACGGAGCATTGCACCACGTCGCCGCCAAACTCGGCCACGCTGGCGCACAGCCGTGACCAGTGGGGCTCGTCGTCCCCTCGAAGCAGGTCGGCCAGGACAATCAACGTCTCAACGGCACCCTCAGCGATGGCCTTCTCGAGGTGCTCCCGACCGTAGGCCACCGCGCCGTCCACCTGCATGCGGGTGAGCGCTTCCTCAACGAGGGCCGTCTCTCGAATCAGCGCATGGTCGGCCAGCACCTCGCCCGCAAGGCCTTCACGCAGCACTTCGTTGGCCGCTGCGCGTCCGCCAATGGAGGTGGCCACCACGGTCAGGTGAAGCCGAGGGGCGACGACGCCAAGCACGGTGGCCATCCGGTCCTTCGCGTGTCCAGGGCCCGCCACGACGACGGGGACGTCACCCTGCAGCGCTGCTGCGACCTCTGCCGCGGTGCCGTTGAGGAAGGCCTCTTCCACGCTCGCGGCTGCACGAAGGTCGCCACCTCGCTTCCCTCCTCCTCGCATCGTCCAGGTCATGCCTTCCCGGAGCCCTCGCTGGGCGACGGTGTAGAGGATCACTTCGTCGTGCTCGACGACCAACAAGGCGACCCGTGGTCGTTGCCCTGCGGCTTCTGCTTCCTCCATCAACTGCACATCGACGTCAAGGAAGGGGGTTTGGCTGGCCACTTCCACTTCATCACCGACTTCCACCACGTGGGTGTGGTGTTGCCCATGATCCATGGGCGCTTCGCGGATGGTGCCGTGAACCCGAACCGCGTCAGCAAAGGTGTGATGCTCAACGCTGATGACATCGAGCACGATCCACATTGTACGGCGCTCCGCTGCCTTTGCTCGACCACCTTCCTGACCTCCTGTTGAGGCGTCCCTCCGTTCGCCGAGCATGGCGAAGGATTGCCCTGGTCGAAGAAACCGGGCCAACGTCCACAGGTCGTCTTCGCCCTCGCAACGAGCGCGCAGGCGCTGAGGGTCACGGTGGAGCACGCGCATCGTGCTCACCCGAACAGGCCCTGCAACGCACCTTGGTCGTCCATGTCCATGTCCATCGCCGCAGGTCGGGCTGGCAGTCCGGGCATCGTCATCATGTTCCCCAAGATGGCCACGATGAACCCGGCTCCGGCGTTCAAGCGAAATTCTGCGACGGGAAGGGTGAATCCGCTTGGGGCACCAAGCAGGCCTGCATCGTGGCTGAAGCTGTACTGGGTCTTGGCCATGCACACCGGCAAGTGGCCGTAGCCCCATTGTTCAAAGCGTTCGAGTTGGCGTGCTGCTGTGGCTGAAACCTCGACATCACCAGCATGGTAGATACGCGTCGCAATGCCCTTCACCTTGTCCAGAACTGGAGCATCGGGCATGAAGAGCGGGGTGAACGGACGCCCTGCTCCGATGTGGTCTTGGACAGCTCGGACCACGGCGTGCGCGAGTGGAGCGCCACCTTCACCACCGCGGCCGTGCACTTCGGTCAGGCAGACGTCCGTGGCCCCGCTTGCACGGGCAGCGTCGGACAGGGCGTTGAGTTCGGCATCTGTGTCGCTGGCGAAGCGGTTGATGGAGACGATGACCGGCATCCCAAAGCCACGCATGTTGCGGATGTGGCGGTCGAGGTTGGAGGCCGCTCCTGCTTGAACGGCCGCGACGTCTTCCCGCTCCAGTTCCTCGGTTGTGGGGCGACGGCCGCCGCGCGACCCGAAGGCTCCGCCATGCAGTTTCATGGAACGGACGGTCACGTTCATCACCACGCAATCCGGGGCCTTTCCACCGATTGGCGCCTTGATGTGCATGAATTTCTCTGCCCCCATGTCCGAGCCAAAACCGGCCTCCGTCACGACGATGTCGGCGCAGGCTAGGGCGATTCGGTCAGCGATCACAGAGGAATTTCCGTGGGCGATGTTGGCGAAGGGCCCTCCGTGAATGAACGCAGGGTCACCCTCGAGGGTTTGGACCAGGTTTGGCAGGAAGGCATGCCGGAGCAAGAGGGCCATGGCCCCCGCAGCCCCGAGGTCTTCCGCACGCACTGGGTCGCCGTCGACGTTGGCCCCCACGATGATTTCACCAAGTCGTCGGCGAAGGTCGGCGTAATCACGGGCGAGCACGAGGATGGCCATCACTTCGCTCGCAGCGGTGATGTCAAAGCGGTCCTCTCGCGTGCCTCCGTTCGCGGGGCCACCGAGTCCAACGACCACCCGGCGCAGAGAACGGTCGTTGAGGTCGACCACGCGTGGCCAACTGATTCGCGTTGTGTCCAACCGGCGTTCGTTGCCGTGCTTGAGGTGGTTGTCGATCATCGACGACAGGAGGTTGTGGGCCGACGTGACGGCGTGAAGGTCGCCCGTGAAATGGAGGTTGATCTCCTCCATTGGCAGCACCTGCGACCGGCCGCCTCCGGCCGCGCCTCCCTTGATCCCGAAGACAGGGCCCATCGAAGGTTCGCGCACGACGCAGGTGGCGCTTTGCCCGATGCGGTTGAGCGCTTGTGTGAGGCCGATGGTGGTCACGGTCTTGCCTTCCCCAAACGGGGTTGGGTTGACCGACGTCACAAGCACGAGCGAGCCTTGAGGACGGTCAACACGTTCGGTGATGCATGGCCACGTGAGTTTCGCGATGTGAGGCCCATGTCCGTGAAGGCCGTCCGCGGGGATCGCGAGTTTCCACGCGATGTCCCCGATGTCCTGAAGGGAGGCACCGCGCGCGATGTCAAGGTCGGTCGTCATTCCCGAGAAGCCTCGATGGAGGGGCTATCAACCCGCCGCCTCGGGAGCGGCGCAGCCCTGCCTTCTGTGGGGTCCGCGGCGAGCGTCAGGCGTCGTCCTGCATGCTGCCCAGGTAATCGGGAAGGTCGACGCCCGCCATCTTCGCCACGTCGTGGACCGGCGGGAGGCTCTTGATCAGGCTCGAAACGAAGTTCGAGGTGCTTGACCCGTCGCCGCTTCCGCCGGAATCCCACACGGTGATCTTGTCAATGGTGAGGTTCGAGATGGCCTCCACCTGCTTGGCAACGATGGACTCGATCTTCTCCACCATGAGCAGCGTTGCTGCAGCACGTGGGTCGCCGCCAGCGCTGCTGACGAGGTCCTTGTATCCGGACGCCTTTGCGGCGAGCACGGCCTTCGTTCCTTCCGCCTCGGCGTTGTACCGGGCCAGGATGGCGTCCGCTTCACCACGGGCGATGCGACGCTGGCGTTCTGCTTCGGCCTCGGCTGCGATTTCGATCTGAGCCTTGGCCACTTCCTCACGCGCGATTTCTTCTGCGCGCAGCCGCTCGGACTCAAGGGTATACTGCGCCCGCTCGATTTCCGCCTGAGCCTGCCGTCGGGCAACTTCGGAACGCTGGAGCGCCTCTGCTTCACGTTCTGCAAGATCGGCGTTCGTGCTGGCGATGTCGGCGCGGGCGAGGTTCTCACCCTCGACCGCCGTTGCTTCTTGTTGTTGAATGAACACACGGCGGTCGGCCTCTGCCTGCTTCTGCCCCTTTGCCGAAGCCGCTTCGTTGCGGGCGACCTCGATTTCCCGGTCTCGGTCGGCCGCGGCCACGCCGATGGCACCCTCTCGGTCGGAGTTGGCGACGTCGACGAGCGCCTTGTTGTTGGCTTCGGCCGCCGCCTTGCGGCCGATGTTCTCGATGTAGTTCGACTCGTCCGTGATGTCGGTGATGTTGACGTTGATGAGGTACAATCCGATCTTGTGGAGTTCGGCGTCCACGTTCTTCGAGACCGAGGTGAGGAAGGCCTCGCGGTCTTGGTTGATCTCCTCGATGGTGAGGGAGGCCACGGTCAGACGAAGTTGACCGAAGATGATCTCCTTCGCCATGTCCTCCACGCCTTGAGGGGAGAGGCCGAGCAGACGCTCGGCGGCGTTGGTCATGATTTGAGGCTCGGTGGAGACGCCGATGGTGAAGGTCGATGGGACGTTGACGCGGATGTTCTGCATGGACAGAGCGTGCCGAAGGTCAATGCTGATGGTCAACGGCTTCAGGTCAAGGTAGGCGTAGTGCTGAATCAGGGGGATGACCAAGCGTCCACCACCGTGGATGGTCTCTGCCGTCTTCCCCTTCATGCCGGGACCGGACCCGTAGATGACGAGGATCTTGTCGGACGGGGCGATCTTGTACCGGAAGGCGTAGAGGATGACCACGCCTGCAAGGGCGGCGATGAAGAGGAACACACCGAGGGTTCCCAAAATTCCGGCGGCGCTGCTCCCCGTTTCGGTTGCCTCTGCCTGCATGTCGCTCAGGTCGAAGAACCCAAGGCCTCCTTATGACCCTGTCTCCTGAATCCAACATCATGCCTTTTCAGAGTCAGACATCGGCTCGACGATGAGGGTCGAGCCCACACGGTCAACCACCGTGATCATGGTGCCCGATGCAAGTTCGGATTCGCTGTTTTTCGCCCGGGCCGACATGGTGCGGAGGGCGTTTTGGTAGGTGACCTGCACCTGGCC
>JAYPDK010000084.1:0-5109 GCA_038125145.1 Candidatus Poseidoniaceae archaeon | reverse complement strand
GCCTGATCGTCGAAGACGACGACCGCTGCCCCCTCATCGAGGGCTGACGCCGGAAGGCTTTGACGCCGCCCCCCCATGGCCCCAGCATGAGCGTACGGAGCGACGTGCCGCAGGGCACTCCCTTCCAGATGGCGGTCTGGGAGGCCCTGCTCCGCATCCCGCGCGGTGAGGTGCGCACGTACACCGAACTGGCCGCCGAGGTTGGCCGGCCCACGGCCGTTCGTGCGGTCGCCAACGCCTGCGGGGCCAACCCGGAAGCGCCGCGCGTGCCGTGCCACCGCGTGGTGCGCAGCGACGGTGGGCTGGGTGGATACAGCGGGGAGGGCGGCGTGGCCACCAAGCGCCGCCTGCTCGCCGAGGAAGGCGTCGACGTCAATGCCTTGAGCGCCTGAATGGCCTCACAGGGCGTTGAGGATCGGCTGTTCGTCGAGGGCGAGGAAGGTCATCGTCGCCCACCACGCCACCACGTCGAAGGACTCCACGAGGTTCTGTTCACCGGTGCGGCCTTCCGTGTCCATGTAGGACTGCATTTGCTGCAGCGTGTCGCAGTTGCGGTGGTAGCAGGGGTAACCGTCCACCACCCCGTTCCAACCCATCGTGACGGTGTTCAGGTATTCCTGGAAGGGGTCATGGTCGCTGCGGGCGGTCGGGGACTCGTAGATGGCGACGGTGTCGACGTACTGGTCGGTCCACATGGCCGATTCGCCGTCCGCCAACCACGCGGCCCAGCCGCGTTCGATCTGCGATTCAAGGCCAAGCTCGCCCGCGCCGACCCATTCAGCGAGGCGGTACATCGGTGCTTGATCGATGACCTCGCCGGGCGTCACTTCCGGCCCGATGTAGCAGGAGAGCACCCAATCGCCGGGCCAGTTGATGCCCATCATGTCGAGGTTGACGTAGTTCGTGACGGTGACGTCCATCTCAGCAACGTCCTGCGTCCACGACGAGGAGCCCCACAACCCCTCTTCTTCACTCGACCAGAGGCAGAAGACCATGGTGCGGCGGGTGTCGATCTTCGAGAGCGCGCCGGCCGTTTCGAGGATCATCGAGGTGCCGGCCGAATTGTCGTAGGCGCCCGTGCGCGTGCCGTAGCCGGGGATGTCGGGGCCGGGGGTGTAGGCCACCGGTGGGGCGATGTCGAAGTGGGCGCCGAAAACGAGCCACTCGTCGGGGTACAGCGTGCCTTCCTTGTAGCCGCACACGTTGACGGCCCATGCGGTGTTGGCCTGGAAGCGGTGCACTTCGGTGCGCAGGCCATAGCCTTCGAAGACGCCGGAGAAGTAGGTGATGGCGTCCTCGTAGGCCGGATTGCCGTTGCCAATCCACCGGTCAAGGTAGCCGACCGCGCCGTCCGCCGGGTCCAGTGGGTCCGGGGTCTCGTCGGTGATGAAGGCGAGCCAGTCGTAGACGTCCCGACCGTTGACCCACCCTTCCGTGTGGGCCTGCCCTTGGTCCTCGGCCCACGCCGTGTCCACGGCGCGGGTCATCGGGATCGACACCATCGTCACCGCTTGGGACGTGGTGCCGTTCAGGTGACGCACGACGTCGAAACGGCCACCGTCCTCGTTGGCCGTCGCGACGACCGCGCTGTCGGCGGTGGACGCGCCCGGGCCGTTTCGTGCGGCCCAGGTGGTCCACGACTCGTTGGCGCGGCGGAGGGGGAAGGTGTCGGTGCCGGCCGGCGCAAGCAGCAGCGTGGCGGTGCTGAGCCGGGCGCTTGGGAGCACCTCAAGTTCGACCGTTTCGCCCGCGTCGAGGTCGAGCACGGTCCCGTTCTGCACGTAGCCACCGGTGGTGGACATCAGGAAGTGGGGCACGAAAACCGCCACGTCGTCCTTGGCGGTGAAGGACACGCGCTGCCACTCACCCGCCGACCACGCGTCGGGGGAGACGGTCACGTCGTCCGCTGCCGGGAGGGACGTGCCCTCCTCGTTGCCGAAGCAGCCGGACAGGCCGGCCGAAAGCATCAGCAGTACGAGGGTCGTCGCGCGCAGCACGCTGGACATGGTGCGGGGACCGTGCGGCCCCTGTTCAACGCAGCGGTCCGCTCAGTTCCCAAGCATGCCGCCGAGGAGGCCGCCTGCCGCCCCGCCGCCCGCCGCCTTGCCGCTGCCCATCAGCGGCACCATGCGCTCCACCAGGCCAGCGATGGCACGGGTCTGAATCCACACCGTTCCCTGACCTTGGAAGTCCATGACCAAACCTTCACCGCCAAGCAGGGCCGACTTGAGGTTGCCCAACTTTCGAACGTTGTACTGCAGGGTGTTTTCGAAGGCGACCACGTGGCCGGTGTCCACCGTCACCACCTGTCCCGGCTGGATGGGGATGGGCTTGATGGCGCCGAAGGAGTTGAACCACACGCGACCGGGTCCGGCCTCCGAAAAGGCGCGGATGAAGAACATGGATTCGCCAGAAAAGAGGCTCTTGAGGCCCTGGAATTTCGTATCGGTCTGCACGTTGGTGGTGCTTGCGAGGTACGAGCCGCCTTGAATGAACAGCTCCCGTCCGGGCTGCACGTCGTAGGCCATGATGTCGCCCGGGCTTCCGGGAGCGATGGAGATCCATCCGCCCTGCGGACCCGCGGTGAAGGTGTTGAGGAAGAAGGACTCGCCGCCAACAACCGCCTTCTTCAGTCCCTTGAGGAAGCCGCCACCGGAGCGCGTCTGCACCTCGCAGCCCCCGAGGGCGGCCATGGCCCCCGGCTCGACGTTGACCTGCTCGCCTGCAGCGAGGGCGAGGGTCAGCATCGAATAGGCGGGGTTGAACTCAAGGTGCTCTTGCATGCTCCTGCTTTTCCTCCGCCAAGGCATAGCCATTCCGCACCCGATTCCCCCGAAATCCGGAACCTCCGGATAGGATTATGAACGGAAGGACAGACCGCCGCCCATGGCTACGGTCCGATTGGACCAGAAGCGGTGCGCCTTGGTGCGTGCCGTTCCTGATTCTTATCCTCGGGCGCTGGCCAAGTTCTTCGGCTCCGGTCCAACGAGCGTGCCACGCGCCCAGGAGCAGCATCAGGCCTACCGTCAAGCCCTCATCGCCAACGGCATCGAGGTCACGGTCCTTCCGGCCGACCACGATCATCCCGACTGCATTTTCGTCGAAGACCAAGCGGTGGTCATCGACGACCACGTCCTGCTGCCCGTGCCGGGCCATCCGTCCCGGCGAGGTGAACAGCCCCCCGTGGCCGACTTCCTCGTCCGGCAACTCCACGGCGGGCGCCTGTGCCGGATGTGGGGCGAGGCCAAGATGGACGGCGGGGACCTTGTCCGCTTGGGCAACCTGTTCTTCGTGGGACGTTCGGAGCGCACCAACGACGCCGGCATCGCCGAACTCAAACTGCTGTTGGACCACCTCAACTACGAACTTCGCGTGGTGGACGTCCCGAAGCACGCGCTCCACCTGACGTCGATCTCGTCCACGCCGACCGACACGGACCTCCTGATTCCAGAAGGCTACCTTCGTCCAGAGGACTTCGGGGACCTGCCCGAAGGGTGCCGCGTCCACGTCATGCCCGAGGAGGAAGTGTACGGCTGCAACACGATCGGCTTCCCCAACGGCAAGGTCCTGGTCGCCGAGGGTTACCCAACCGTCCTTGCTACCATCGAGGCCCTCGGGCTGGAGCCGGTGGTGCTCGACATGAGCGAAATCCGCGCCGCCGACGGCTCCCTGACCTGCTGCTCCATTTTCTACAGCCCCCCGCCCTGGCTGCTCGAGTCCGAATGACCCCGAATGCCCGTCGCGGCGTTCAAATACGGGAGGCATGACCGCCGAATGCACGCAGGAGTCGCCCAGCTTGGTCAAAGGCGCTGGGATGAGGTCCCAGTCCGTAACGGTTCGCAGGTTCGAATCCTGCCTCCTGCACCACATCACCGCAGCCAATGCGCGGGCGCGTCTGGTGCCGGACCTCCACTCGGTGGACGACGTTGCCCGACGTGACGCACCCCCAGCCGCGCCCGCTGCTTCGGCAGCCAGCAACGTCGGCCATCACGCCGAACGCTCAAAAGGCAGGGGTCCGAAGGACCACCGTGGCCGACGACCAGACCTTGAGGAAGGTGACCAAACTCCTCGCTCGCGTGGAGCGCCACATCGAGACCACGAAAGACGCGCTGCAGGACCTTGAGATTGAATTCGAGGTCCTCAAAGCCACCGTTGCCCGCCTTGACCCGAACGTCGTGAGCAACGACATCGAGAACTCGTCCAACACGACCGGCAACGGCATGCGCAAGTTCTGAGGCGTCAGAAGGACAGCAGCACCTTGCCAACGTTGGCGCCGTCGTGCAGGTGCTGATGCGCCATCGCCGCCTCCTCAACGGGGAAGGTACGGTCGATGACCGGGTCGAGGTGACCCTCGACCACGCCGTGAAGCAGGCGCTCGATCTGCGGCATCAAGGCCGACCGGTCCGACCAGGTCCCCATGTGGACCCCGTGCACGGCGCGGTTTCGGTTCATGAGGCGGAGCGGGTCGATTTTCGTTCGACGGCGCAGCGTCATCAGGGCGTGCAGCAGGCGCCGCCGGCCGCTTGGCGCGACCTGCGAGAGGCCGTAGGTGTAGAGCCGTCCGCCTTCCGCCACGCACGACAGGCTGCGCTCAAGGTGCGTCCCGCCGATTGGGTCGAGCACGTGGTCCACCCCCCTGCCGTTTGTGGCCTGCTTGACGATGGCCACGAAGTCCTCCGCGTGCCGGTCGATGAAGGTGCCACCAAGGGCCTCGACGACCCCGCGTTTCGGTGCAGACGCCGTGGCCCAGACTTGCCCCGAACCGGCCCAGCGGCACAGTTGCAACGCGGCGGTGCCCACGCCACCCGCCCCGCCGTGGACGAGCACGGTGTGCCCCGGATTCAGGCCGCCGAGATGATGCAGCATGTGGTGCGCCGTCAGGTAGGTCACCGGGAGCGCAGCGCCCTGCTCGAGCGTCATGCCTTCGGGAAGGGGCATCACAAGGCCTGCGTCGCACACGAGGTGGCTCGTGTGGGCGCCTGTGCCGGGGACGGCGATCACCGCCTGCCCGACCTCGAGGTGCGTCACGCCCGCCCCTACGGCTTCCACGTGCCCGCTGGCTTCGTAGCCGGGCGTGAACGGGTAGGGTGGCCGCGGGTTGTAGAAGCC
>JAYPDK010000083.1:0-5120 GCA_038125145.1 Candidatus Poseidoniaceae archaeon | reverse complement strand
TTGGCGCACCACAACGGTCTGGTTGACCTCAACCTGTTCACCGATGCCTTCCCTGTGGCGGACATCATCAACGGGGCGACGTCGGGCGTCCCAGGTCTTGAAGGCCTGCAGATGAGCGAACTCGCATGGGTGTCGGACACCGTCGCGGAGGGCGTCGAAGGTCCGGCTGGCGGCCTGAACTACACCCATTCATCGGGTTGCACCGAAGTTGGCGTCGTCGGGGTTGACCGGCATTACTGCCTCTCAGGTCCTGCCGCGATGGGCTACGACCATCCCGTTGTGTTGCGCAGCGTGAGCGATCCGGTCAACCTGCGCTTCCTCGATTTGCTGTCGGCCAACGTCGACGACCCGATGGTCAACGACTTCCTCACCACCGTTCAGGACGATGACCTTCGCCGACTCATGGACGCGGGCTTTGCCGCGACCATCAACCCCCCCGCAGGGCTCCTTGACAGCGTGGTTCCCGACAGCCTTGGCGGTGTCGACCTTCAGGTCACCGTCGTGCTCCCATCGTGGGTGGTGACCTCTTCCGGAAGCAACGAGATCTCGATGACCTTGAGCGCTGACGGTGAGAACGAGGTCGACATTTCGGTCCGCGGGCCCGACCCCTTCCAGTGGGACCATGAGGTCACGAACGACGACGGGCTCGTCATCTGCACCGCCGTCCAGCGCACCTGCGTTTCGAGTTCGGTCGTCTTCGACCTCGTGGACGTGGACGTCAACGAATGGCGGCAGTCCGCGAGCGTTGAATTTGGCCTCGACGTTGAAGTGAGCATGCACCGCCTTGCTTTCCTCGAAAACGTGACCGAGCCCGGTGATGCCGTCCACGTCGAGTTTGACGTTATTCCCTCGGACCTGCTGCGCCTCATCGTTGACGTCGCCAGCCGCATGGACGAACCCCTGGCCCTCTCGGAGCCAATCACGGTGCCGTGCGAGGAATTTGACCTCACAGGGGACGTGTGCGACCAGGAACTGCCGCTGGAGTTCACAGAGGCGGGATTGACCTCCTTCGTGAGCGGTGCGGGTGAGATGGTGACCGCGCTGATCCGGGACGGCATGGCCAGTTTGCCAGAGCGAACCGAGGGGGCCGAGGGTGCTTCCTTCAGCGCCGTGGATTTTGATGCCTTCAGCATTCAATCCTCCTTGAGCGGCATCGGTGCTCCCGGCGCCGTGGTGAGCGACGCGGAAGCCATCACCTTCGCGGTGTCCATTCCAAACGTCCGCATCGAGGTCGACATGGCGACGTCGCTGATGGACGTCGTCAACGGGGCTCAGCCCGAATTTGCCATCAACACGCGGGCGGCTCGGGCCATCGCGGCCCCGGTCGTGCAACCCATGGCGGCGATGATGGAGGGTTTTGCACGCTCCATGACCTCGGGCCTCGTGGCCTCAAACGGCGTGACCTTCCCCCCTCCGGAGCAGTCGGCCACCGTCGTCGAGACCGGCGAGGTGGACACGATGCTCGCGCCGGAGTTTGACCTCAGCCTCACCGGCCCGATCACCATCGTTTTGCCCAAAGGCATCACCGTGGACGCCTCTTCGCAGCAGGACCTCCTCGACCTCGAGATGGTCGACGGGAGGCAGCAGGTGACCTACCTCGTGCCCTACGCCCTGGACGACGTGATCGAGTACCGCGTGAACGTTGGATGGTTGTTCATCTGGAGCCAGATTTGGGTCTACCCCACGACCTTCCTCATCATCGTTGCACTGCTCTTCATGGGGTGGCGACGCCGTCGCAAGCGAAAGAAGGCGCGTAAGGCAGCCCTGAAGGCCGCGGCAATGGGCGCGTCGGTCGACAAGTGGGCAGCGAGCGATGCCGCCTTCGCAGGCTACGCAGGCGTCAACAGCGAAGGCATGATGACCGGCGACATCGACAGGCTCTGACCTGTTCATCCTTCGGTCCCGTGCAGGGCTTCGTGGATCCGTTCTGCGAGGGCACGACCGATGCCCGGCACGGTGCGTAAGTCCGCCACGGTGGCGCCTTCGATGCCCTTGCGCCCTCCAAAGTGCCGCAACAGGGCTTGCATTTTCTTGGCCCCAAGGCCCTCGACGCCCTCGAGCGGGTCTTCCAGCGTCGAGCGCCCTCGCCGCCTTCGGTGAAAGGTGTTCACGAAGCGGTGCGCTTCGTCGCGTGCGTGCACGAGCACGCGTCCTCGGCGGTCAAGCACCAAGGGCGCGTGACCGGTACGGTGGACGGTCTCCTCCCGCTTGGCCAAGGCGGCGACGGGGAAGCGTCCCCAGACCTGTGCTTCCTCAAGGGTGCGCCGGATGGCGTCGAGGTGCGTCTGCCCCCCATCGAGGAGCAGAAGGTCCGGCCACTCGTCTTGGCGCTTCAACCAGCGACCGACCACCTCCTGCATCATGCGCAGGTCATCCATCGCATCCCCCTTCACCGTGTAGGTTCGGTATTCCTTTTTGGCCGGTCGACCGTTGCGCATCACCACGCTTGCACCAACGCGTTCCGCCCCTTGCAGTTGGGCCATGTCGAAGCAGACCACGTGGTCCAAGGTGTCGAGGCCGAGCAGCAGCGCCCCTTCGTCCGCGGCGTGTTGCTCAAGGCTGCCCGAGCCGCGACGTGCGAGCCGCCGCACCTGCACCTCGGCGTTTTGGTCAGCCAAGCGGCGGAGGGTGGCAAGGTCGCCACGCGACGGGACGCGGCATTCCACCCTCCGTTCTCGCCGCTCCTCCAACCACCCCTCGACCCCGTCGAGCAACGGGGTGGGCGTCAAGAGGAGGCGGGGCGGTGTTCGTGATTCGTAGTGTTCAGCGACGAACGCGGACACGGTCTCACCGAGGTCGCCACGGTGGACCATCGGCCAGACCTCCTGACCCTGCACGACCCCCTCGTCGGCATGCAGCACCACCACTGCGGCGAGGTCGCCCTGTACGGCGACGCCGATGGCGTCGCAATCGCGGTACATCCGGCTCGAGACGACGTGTTGGGAGATCACTTCGCGCACCGCGCGGATCCTGTCCCGAACGAGCGCGGCCTGCTCGAAGGCCATCGCGGTCGAGGCTTCGTCCATCTGTGCGCTCAATTCCTCGAGCAGGTCGGATGCATCTCCGTTGAGGATGCGCCGCGCCGCCTCAACGCGTTCCATGTAGCCCTCCGCCTCGATGCATGGGCCTGCACACAACCCGATGTGCATCGCAAGGCAGCCTTGAGGGAGCAATTCCTTGCAGTCCCTCAACCCGAGGTGCCGCCGAAGCAATTGCATGACCTGCTTTGCGGCCCCGGCGTTTGGGAAAGGGCCCCACTTTGAGGACCCTTTGGGCGGATGACGGGTGTACATGATGCGAGGGAGGGCCTCGCCGGTCAAGACGAGGTATGGGAAGGATTTGTCGTCCTTCAACAGGGAGTTGAACCGAGGCTTGTGCTCGCGTATGAGCTGCCGTTCGAGGACGAGCGCCTCGGAGGGCGAGGGCGTGACGATGCATTCCACGTCGTCGGCGCGGGCCACGAGTTCCGGAATCATCGCGCGGTCAGGGGTGCTTGCGAAGTAGGATCGGATCCGGTCCGACAAGCGTGTCGCCTTCCCGACGTAGAGCACCCTGCCGTTGCTCGTCTTGAACAGGTACACCCCAGGCAAGGCGGGCAGGTCAATGCCCGCGAGGTCCACCGCCATGGGCTCACCCTCGCCTCCCGTGTTCCTCGATCAAGCGTGCTGCCGCGCGAAGCGAACCGGCATGACGGTGCAGTGCGGCGGCCTGCAGTCGCCCAGCAGCAGACCCGGCCGAGGTGTCAAGTCGAGCGCTGCAGGTCGCCCAACGCGCCAGCAACCGTCGGCCAGCAAGGGTCGCGTCTTCAGAAGGACGGAGTTCGGCGAGCAAGGCGGCAGCCCGGATGGGGTCCTCCACCACCAAGCGCTCGACGAGCGTCATCCGCAAGGCGAGGGCCCGCAGGTCGTCGCGCCCTTCGAGGTGCTGTGCAAGGCCACCAACCAAGCGTTCGCTCAACGGCTCTGCGCGGAGCGCAATGCGCCAGCGCAGGTCCGCCAGCAACGCAGGGTGCAGCACCGTGCTGGCATCGAGGTCGGCGACCAGTTCGGCTGCTTCGTTGCAACGACCGGCCAGCACCAGCATGGTGCAACGAAGGGCAGCCATCGCGGCGACCGCCGTGGCCCGCTGTTCCTCCGGCAAGGATCCTGGGCGGACCTCATCGAGCAACTGGAAGGCCTCATCGCTGACGACGTCCTCAGGCAACCGGTCTTCGATGTGCGCGGTCACAAGCGCGATCCTCGCCCGCAGGTCGTGCTCTGCTTCGAGGCACGCGTGCAATGCAGCGTCGGCCTCCTCGAGCCGCCCCTCCAGCCTGAGCACGTTGGCGTTCACGACGGGGTCTGGGGCGTCCATGGCGTCGAGGTGCTTCCTCGCTTGCTCGGGCCGACCGCGCCGGACGGCCACCTCGGCTGCGACCCCGTGCAGGCGTTCCGTCTCCGTCCCTCGCTCGAGGGCCTCGTCGAGGATGGCGGCCAAGCGACCAAGGCCGCCCCCTTCGCTCTGGTGCAGCATGGCCTCGGCGGCGTTGGCGAGCCCTTCCCCGCCTGCGAGCAGCCGATGGTGCAGGTGCATCAACGGGGCCAGCGGGTCGTCGGACCCTCCCCAGTGCTCCACGCCCAAGGCGGCCGTCGATTCCACCTGATGCTGAGGAAGGCCCTCCCTGTGGACCAAGTGCACAAGGGCATGCAAGCGCACCGCGTCCTCGAGCGACCATCGGAGCAAGGCCCGTTCGTCCAGATCCCCAATGGCGTGGGTCCGGAGCGAACCTGCGGGGACGGGCATGGGCAGGACGGACAGTTCGTTCATGCTCGCTCGTTCGTCGTCGTCGAGACCGTCGAGCACGGCCTCGAGCACGAAGCGGGTCACGTCGGCCGGGGCTTCGCTGAGGTCGAGGTCGGGTGGGTGCAGCAACAGAGCGAGTGGGTGTCCCTCCAGGCGCTCCGCGATGCGTCGGGCTGCGCCGTCCCCCGGGTCGCGGTCCAACAAGGCACAGGCGGCGTCCACGCTCAACGGTCCGAGACGTTGGCGAGGGACCGTTTCCGGGGCGTCCACGGGGGCACGACCAACGAGCAGCACCCGCGCAGCCAGGTTGCCGGGGAGGGCTGCCCACACTCCGGCGG
>JAYPDK010000082.1:0-5231 GCA_038125145.1 Candidatus Poseidoniaceae archaeon | reverse complement strand
CTCGACGTCGAGCGGAAACTGAAGAAAGGTCACCTGCGGGCGGTCGTCACCTCGTCCTCGCTGGAAATGGGGATTGACATTGGGTCGGTCGACCTCGTCGTGCAGGTCGGCTCACCGGGAGACATCGCCACGGCCCTGCAGCGCATCGGCCGTGCGGGCCACCACGTTGGCGGCATCCCACGCGCTCGCTTCCTCCCAACCTCCGTGGACGACCTGATGGAATTGTCTGCGCTGCAGGCCGCCATCCAGCAGGGCGACATGGATCGGCTCTCCTTCCCGCAGAACTGCCTCGACGTGCTGGCGCAGTTCCTCATCGGCCTCGTCATCAACGAGGAGATGGACATGGACGAGGCCTACGAGGTCGTCGTGAACGCGTGGAGTTACCGCAACCTCGACTACGACGATTTCATCGAAGTGCTCGACCTGTTGGAAGACGAGCGCCGGATTTGGATCGACTGGGAAGAGAACACCTTCGGAAAGCGTGGGTATTCCCGCATGATCTTCTACACGAACATCGGCACCATCGCCCCCGACAATTCCTACCTCGTGTTCAACGCGGAGGGCTCCATCCTCGGGAAACTCTCCTCGTCCTTCGTGGCCAGCCTGCGGACGGGCGACGTGATCCTCCTCGGCGGCAGCACCTACCGCGTCAACACCATCCAAGGGACCCGCGTGAACGTCAGCAACGTCACGGGGTACCGGCCCACCGTCCCGTCCTGGTCCGGTGAGGCGAGGTCCCGCTCCGCCGAACTCAGTTCCGCCATGCTGGACCTGCTCGCACACTGCGTCGTCGCGGTGCGTCGAGAGATGGACCCGCGCCGCGTGCTTCGCGAAGCCTACGGTCTGAGCGACAACGTCGCCGAGGTCATCGCGCGGCACCTCGAGGAGCACACCTTCTCCACCTTCCAGGTGCCCGACCCGAGCCGAATTTTGGTCGAGCAAATCGTCGGGGGGCCCAACCCCACCTACCTCATCACCACGTGCCGCGGACGCGCGTTCAACACCGCATTGGGCTACTTCATGGCCGGCCTTGCGGAGCGTTCCGGCATCGCGATCATCGAGATGTCCTTCGACGAAAACGGCCTGCTGCTCAAGACCACGCAGGACGTGGACCCCGGAGCGATGTACGCTGCCTTCAGCAGCGGGGACCACCTCGAGGTCATCGAGCAGTACATCGTCACGACCCAAATTTTCGCGAAACGCTTCCGCGAAGTCGCGGGCCGCAGCCTCATCATTCCAAAGCGCATTGGTTCGGAAGAAATCAGCCCGCAGCAGTTCCAGCAGAAGGCCGAGGCCTTGCTCAACCGTCACCGCACCATGGACGGCTCCATCCTCATCCGTGAAGCGAAGAACGAGATCCTCCACGGCGACATCGACCTCGCCGGGCTCGAGGGCTTCCTGAACGATTGCCGGGAAGGCCGTGCGAGGATCGTCCACACCCGCACCGCGCTGCCGTCACGCCTCGGCATGTCCCTCTACATGTCCGCGTTCGAGGACCTGATGTCGATGCGCACGCGCGCCTTCCTCGTCAAGGACATCGACCCGGCCATCCTCGAACGGCTCCTCGGCCGTCGCTCCTTGGCGACGGAGATGACCGAGGAACAACTCGCCGAGCACTACGCCAACAAAATCCCCGTTCCGACCGATGCCGATGGGTTGTTCCGCTTGATGGAGCACGGCGGCGGGCTCGACCGCGGTTTTGACAACCCGCTGTACCGCGGCAAACTGAGCGGCATCGACCTCGACGTCATCAAGGGCTGGGTGGGCGAACTGTGCCAGACCGGCCGCATCACCAAACTTGACGGGACGGGCATGGAGGAACTGGACGGCAAGTGGTTCAGCCCCTTCATGGCCGAGATCCACGGCACCCTGGGCTGCCTCGCTGCGAACGGAGGCAGCGATGCCGAAGACCTGCTCAACCTGCACACCGCCGGGTTGTCCTACCGCATCGCGACGGCCTTTGACGGCACCGCGCCCACCGCGTGGGAGGACAAGGCCCTCGGCGACCCGCACGAAGCGCTGCGCGTCAAACTCGTGGACATGCTCGGCTCCGAAGGGCCGCACACCGCCAAGGGGCTCGAGGAACGGCTCCCCTTCCCCCGCCAGATGGTCGAACGCGCCATCCACCAGTTGGAATCGCGCAACGTCATCACCATCGGCTTCTTCACCCAAACCGCGGATGCGGAGTTCATCCTCAAGGTGGACGAACACCACCTGACCGGAGGCGAAGGCGAGGTCGTCGAGTACCGGGCCATCCAGAACCTCATCCTCGACAAGTCGTTCACGGTCTATCCGGACGTGGATTCCGCCTTCGAAGCCCACCTCCTGTTCCAGAAGCAGCAGGAATTGCTCTACCGCATCAAGGACTTCCGCTACAACGACTGGAAGGACCTGCAACTCGACCCGGACATCGTCAACGGCCGCTTGCTGCAGAACCGGCAAGGCTACACCACGCGACGCAACCTTCCGATGCTGCTCGGCCTCAAGCCCGAGCCGTACATCGGCTCGATGGAGGCCGACCTGCTGGACCGGATCCAGCCGGACGACGACATCCAGCGCACCGAAATCATCGCCCAGTACCCGAAGGGGGAGGAACACAGGCAGCTGCAGCGCGACGTCAAGAACGGCCTGTCGAACCTTGAGCGGCAGTTGCTTGTCGCCAAGCAGTACGAGGACGTTCCCGGCCGCCGCCGTCGTTTGTCCTACTACCACCGCGTGCACGAGGTCTACGAACCGATGACCTTCCAGGACGCGCTCTGCGACGTCATCACGCGGATCGGGCCGATCAAGGCAGGAACGCTGCGCTTCTACGTCACCCGCTCGTATGAGGAACTGCTCGTCGCCCTCAAGGAACTCGAGAACGACGGGCGCATCAGCCGCGTCACGGCCCTGGTGCCCGACCCCGAGGACTTCTACTGCGCACCGGACGAGGTGGACACCTTCCATCGCGCCCGCCGCGAGGACCGCGAACTTCGCATCCTGACGCAGTCCGACCCCTACGTCTCGCGGTTCATTTGGGAGGTCCGCGCTGCGCTGGACCGCGGCTGGTACCTGCCGGTGTTCAAGGGCATCGACCCGGTCGGCAAGGTGCTGATGTTCAAGGTCAACGACTACCTTGAGGTGAAGGACATCCACATTCCCGCGGCCTACCTGGAGGAGTTCTGCGCCGCCTTCGACCACCTGCTCAACAACCACGCGGACCAGTTGGTCGACGTCGCCGTGCTGACCAACGTCAACGGCGAACCCGTCTCGGAACTCGACGACACGTGGAGAAACGCCCTCGAGGGCATCGGCTTCCGGGGCACGGGCGAGCGGATGATCCGCGGCGGCATCGTCGAGACCCAGCCCCGGCAGTTCGCGGACCGCGCGCTCTTCCACAAGCACCACCTGCATCAGCAAACGCGCTTGGAGAACGAGATCCTCGCGCTCAAGCAGGTGCGCGAAGTGCGCGACGACTTCGCCCTGCGCGGCCGGGCGGAAGTTTACCGCGTGGACCTCAAGAGCATGGCCAGCGCCAACCGCCTGCACCAGGGCGTGAACCTGAACGGGCACCAGGTGTGGGCCTCCTACGAGCACTTCCAGACCTTGCTCTCCATCCGAGGGCTCGACCCCGACGAGGACCTGCTCGACATCCTCGAGTTCTTCTCAAGCCACTCGGACCACGAACTGCTGAAGGAACGCTACGCCATCAGCCAGTCCGAATTCCGAAAGTTGGTCCAGCCCCTCATCCGCTCCGGGCACATCGTGCAAGATTTCCGCGGCGGGTTCCGTACGGTGAAGGAAGACCCAACCCACGACCGCGTGACGATGCGCAAGGAATACCTCCGCGAACTCGTGTCGGACTTCCCCATCATGACCATCAAGCAGTTGCTCAAACTGGCCGGGTCCTACTTCAAGCCCGACGAAGTCAAGTCCATCCTGACCGAATTCGAGCAGGACGGGACGCTGATCAAGGGCTTCCTCATCGACGACCTGCACGAGGTCTGCTGGGGCCGAAAGGACCTGCTCGACGCCGCCACCGAACTTCCCCCGATGCGTGACTTCGTGCTGCCCCCGAGCGACCCGCTCGCGCCCTACTTCGCGGGGACCCTGAAGGAACGCTTTGGCTTCGGCAGCGCCTACCTCGTGTTCCGCAACGGCGAGCCCGCAGCGGCGTTCAAGGCGAACACGCGAAACAAGATCATCGAAGTCACCGACTACGAGGGCATCGAAGAGGCTTGGCGCATCGTGAAGGAATTCGCGTGGGAGCACCAGATGCCGCTGACGTCGGACGTGCGTATCGGCGGGCGGAAACTCAGCGGCAGTTCTTGACCCGTATCCATTCCTGGACGTGAACCGGGGTCTGAGAGCAGCAGAATCGAGTTTAGCCACCAATCAACTAATACCAGCATGGCGAGGGTAGCCAACGTCGATCTCAGATGTGATATGGCTGACAACTTCAGTCACTGACCACCCAGAACAATCGATGATTGGTTTTTCGCGACGATGATCAAGTGTGGCATTTGCAAGCCGGTGAGCCCATCCCTCGTCGCCAACGGCGAAAATTGGCCGATTAAATTGCCACGCAAAGGCGATTTCAGAAAGCGTCCCCGCGCCACCTCCCACAGCAACCACGGCTTCGGAGTTGGCCACCAAGGCGTTCCTGTACGCATCAAGTCCAGTTGGGATAATGACATCTGCATGTCCAACTGCTGGCGCGGGATCGAACCCAGGCAACAGCACGATTGTATCGCAATCGGAACGTTCTGGACTTGATTCCGCACCCCTGTGGACGGCTTTCTGCAAGGTGCCAAGTCCGCCTGTAACGGTGCGGTAACCTGATGTCACGAGTTCACAGGCCAATGATTCCACAACCTGCAAAGATTGGACAGACAACTCGCGAGACCCGATGATGGCAATTTGTTGCTTGTACATTCAGTTCACGCTCCCCGCTGTTTGAAAGGCCAATTCCTTGTTTTGGTATGTGGAGAGGTACTCCGCGGCCTCTTCGCGAAAAGTTTCGGGCCAAGGGGTGCGAATTAACTCAACCATCAAGTCCTCGACGGCCTCTTTTTCTCTCCCGTTGTAACCCATCAACCCTAGCAATGCAATTACGCGTTTAAGATTGCAAATCAACCTTGCTTCTCTGTTCATCACGTCGTTCAAAAAAACCTCAACTGATGGCGTTTCACAATCAATCATTCGAGAAAGCATGCTTCCAGCGATGTCCCCTCTTATGCTATTGACGCTCC
>JAYPDK010000081.1:0-5245 GCA_038125145.1 Candidatus Poseidoniaceae archaeon | reverse complement strand
CTTGCACCCGGTGGCAAAGCGGTGCTGACCTTCGTCAACAAATGGTACGCGTTTGAGATCCTCTGGAACCTCGTGACCTTTCGCCCGAGGAAAGCCATGGCCAGGGTACGAAAGGTCTGGACGGGCTACAGCCCAACGAAACACCTCGCTTCGCACTGCCCCTCATCACGCGAGGTGCGGAAGGCCTTCGGCAAGCGGCTGACGCTTCGAAGGCGGCAGGGGTATTGCATCGTCCACCCTGCATGGTATCGTCACCATTGGGGGCCCGAAGGCTCGCGTCGCAGCCGTGCCTTCCACACCATCGACCGGTGGTTGAGGTGGACGCCGTTCTGGAACCTCGGCGAGCACAGCCTCTACGTCTACGAGCGTGAAGCAACGACGGCGTGAACCGCATCGCGCAACGCTGCTCGGGCAGGCTCGCCTTCGCTCTGGTCGCCGTGGCCATCGTCCAACCGCAGGCTGGCCACGATGGAGCGCATGGCGTCGTGACCGTGACGCGCGGTCAGGAGGGAGGCGCCGACCTCGGTTGTGGGCACACCGCGCACCTCAGCAACGGTTTCGGCGAAGTCCGCTTGCCGCACGCGTGCGAGCAGGGGCGGGTGCAGCACACCGCGTGCCTCCGATTGCGTCCACAACCAGCGGGCGAGGCCGTCGGTGGTGACGATGGACATCCAGGCCTGCCCGCCTTCGATGATGGGGACCGTTGGTCCGGCGTACAGCATGTCGAACCACGACCCTGGTCCGAGCACCCAAGGAGCGCGCACGAGCGCGAGGTGCCCCGCATCGACCGCCGCTCGCCACGGTGCCTCCCCACGTGCGTAGGCCGTCGCATACCCCGTGGGACGGACGGGGTCGCTCGTCTGCACGAGGTCCTCGCCGCGGTCGCCGTACGACAGCGACCCGTGCACGGCCAGCGCCTGCACGTCCTCGCGGAGAAGGTGGGCGACGAAGCGACCGGTGGCCACGTTCGTTCGGCGGGCGATGCGCCTTCGCCTCCACCCGCTTCCCGCAGCGGGGCGTGCAAGGTGGAGGACGCGCCCGACCTCATGC
This sequence comes from Candidatus Poseidoniaceae archaeon, assembly GCA_038125145.1. Lineage (GTDB taxonomy): Archaea > Thermoplasmatota > Poseidoniia > Poseidoniales > Poseidoniaceae > MGIIa-L3. The sequence continues at coordinate 4,195 of JAYPDK010000081.1, read as the reverse complement.
GTCCACGCTGCGAAATCTGCCGTGGGATCGAGCAGGTCCCCATGGACCGACGGATGACCGCTCGATGGTGGTGTGCGATGATGAAGGACGCGAACCGGCCCCGGTGCGGCGTCGACCACGGCCCGTCCGATGAATCCGGAGGCACCGGTGACCAGCGCCAGGGGCCGGTCGCCCACCGGGGTCACTCCTCGTACAGGACCCAGTCCGTAGCATCCGGCTCGCGGTACCACCACGATCCTTCCTCGTCTTCGTACCACTCAACGCCGTCCTCATCGACCGTGATGCCGTCGTCCTCGTCCTCTTCCTCGTCCTCGGCGTGCCCGGGGCCGCTCAAACCGGATTCGATGGCGATCTGACGCTTGACGCTCTCGAGGTCCTCCTCCGCATCCGCGAAGACGCGGGCATCGGACAAGACCGCTGCCTGATGGTCACCGGAGCGGATGGCTTCGTCGGCGTCGTGTTGGAACTCGTCGGAGATTTTGGCGCGGAACTCATCGAATTCGTCACGTGCAAAACTTCCCATGAACGAATCCTTCGTGCTGCTCATCAATTCGTCGAGGTTCTTTCGACGGCCGAGGTCGGGTTCTGGGCCGTCCGGCATGTCCTCGTCGTAGAAGTGGTCGCCGTCGTCGCTGTACCGGTCGAAGGTTCGGCCGTCGGGGTCCGCGTCTTCCACGGCCTCCATGAGCAGGTCGTGCTCCTCCGCATCGATCTCCTCGTTGTCGAGCGCTTCTTGGACGGTCTCCACGAACCGACCAAGGCGCTTGGCAAGTTTGCCCTCATCGTCGCCGAACTCGTCTTCGAGCTTGCCGATCTGCTTCAGCAGGCGTTCGTAGGGGGAGCCTGCCAGGGCTCCCATGAAACGACCGAGCCCCCCACGCTTGCGCGCCATGTGCATCTCCCTGCTTCGGACGACTACAAGGATTGCCCATCCTCTGATGACGGAACGCTTCATGGCGCACGGGAGCCAGCACGCCGTGAGGCGCATGGTCGAAGCGTGGCTTGTGGAGGCGATGTCCCGCTACAACGCGGACTCGTACGAGCGGCGCGAAGCCTACGCCGCCCAGGTGCACCTTCCCGGAAGCGTCCTTCAGGACCTCGTGTGGTGGGCGCTGCAGGCCCTCCCGGACGAGGTGCTGGTCGGGCTTGACGTCGACGCGGGACGGCCGCACCTCGACGAGGTCGACGCGATGTTCGCCGGGGCGGCCCAGCGTGACGGGCTCTTCGCCGGTCAAGGCTACGTCATCGGCGAAGCGGCCGTGGTGAACCGCGGCGATTCCTATTCGGTGCACCACCTCCCCGAAGAATGGACGGACGACCTGTTTCGCAGCGACCGCGGCAGCCGTGGCGGTCGGTTCACCCACTGGCTGCACACCCATCCGAACGCACCGGCCATCCCAAGCGGGGCGGACGCCGATGCGGCGCAGGAAACGCTGGGCGTGGACATGATCCTCGGCCTCCGCTTCTCCCCAGAAGGCCCGCTCCCATGGTTCGACGACGTCGACGGGGAGCGGCGAACGTTGGCCGCCGCCGAAGGTGCACCGGTGCGCCGTCGCTTTGGTCGACGCGAGCCTCCGGTGCTTGGCGTCGCACCGAGCGGGCATCGCATCCACGAGATCCAACTCATCGCCTTCCACCGCACGGGCGTCGGTGTGAACGTCGTGCTCGTCGACGACGACGGGTGGCCCTACGGCTGGTCGACGCTCACCTGAGCGCGTCGGCCATCGTGGTGAGGCGCTCAGGATTAACGCCAAGGTCGGACAGGCCCACGCGGGACGAGGACTGCATGACCACCTCGCCGGTCGCGGGGTTGACGGACACGGTCACGTCGTCGACAAAGCCCCATACTTCGGTCTGGACGGCGTAATGCCGGAAGTCGCTGTCCTTGTGCAGCAGCGTCAGGCGAGGCTCGGATTCAGCCCAAGCGTCCACCTTGGTCCAAAAGGCGTCCTCGCCGCCGTACGGGACAGCAAGAGGAAGCACGCCGTCCATGCGGTGGCCGCCTGCCCCATCGAGGCGGGCGCAGTTCTCGCTCGATGCGGCGCACGCCTCGGGCATTTCAAGCAGCAGAGGATGGGGGGAGGCCAAGGTGATGAGCACGCGGAGCGCCAGGAAGCCCACGGCGCCGAGCACGGCCGCCGTCCGCACGCGCTCGCCGAGGCTCATGCGAACGCCTCCTGCGGTCGACCGACTTCATCCCATCCCCGCTCGGCGTAGTAGGCGAACAGGCAGGCGTCTTCGTCGGTCGCGTCCGAGAAACTCACGCAGCCTTCCGCCACCCCGCTCGGCAAGGGCTCTTCCCGGAGGCGCCACGACAAGCGGTCCTCCACATCGGGCCGGCGACCAAGCCGGCTCCAGTGGGCGACGTTCCAGCGTCGTGCGAGGTCCCACTGGACGGCGGCACGCGAACACAGGTCCTCCCAGGTGGCGACGTCCCCCGTGATGGCCGTCCACATCGCGGCGAGCATCCCGTCGGGGCTCGCCCCCTTCGCGAAGGCACAGAGGATGAGGGAATCGCGCACCACGATCGCGTTTTGGCTTTCCACGAGTTCCGGCACGAGGTCCAGCGCGCTCGCCGTGGGCAACCCCGTCGGCTCCTTGTAGCCCGCACGCATGTGGGAGGCGCCGACGTTGGCCGTCATGTAGGCCAGGCCGTTGCCTCGCTTGCCGCGGGGGTCCCAGGCCGGCAGGTCAAGCCCCTTGCAGTGGGCGGTGCAGCGTGAGGCAGGGTGCCCGGTCCGGCGCTCCACCTCGTCCGCGAAGGCCACCGCCCCCGCGGCGAGGGTGCCAAAGAGCGAGCCGTCACCAACCGTGGCCGAGGCCAGCGCCTCGAGGGCGAGCGGCGGGAGGGCCGCATCGCCAAAGCGCCAGGTGACCGGGTCGCCCGGCGCATAGGGGCCGAAGGCCCGCGGGGCGGGGAAGGACGTCCCCCATTCCACGGGCAACCAACCACGCTCGGCCAATTCGCAGACCAGCCCGAGGGCCGCTCCAGAGGAGATGGTGTCAAGACCGAAGCGGTTGCAGGCATCGTTGCCGTCCATCACCTCGAGGCTCGAACTGAGGCCAAGGTTCGACCCAAGCAGCGCCAACGTCTCGTATTCCGGTCGCTCGACGCGTTCAAGGTGGACCGGTCGACCCTTCACCCGCTCGCCCTCCACCGTGGGTCGGTCCGCCGCTTCGCAGGCGATGGGGCATGGGGTGCAGCAGCCGGATTGCTTGGCGTCCGGATGTTCGTCGTGCCAGTGGTCGCCGGTCAAGCGTGGTACATCGAGGGCGACGGCGCCGCCCGTGCTCATGCCTTCGGTCGGCGGCGAGGAGGACGGTGCCTCGGAAGACACGACGGTCCCGGCGAGCACAGGAACGACCCCGTCCGCAGCGGTGTAGTTCGCCGTCGGCATGCGGTCGTTGGCCGAAGCATAGTGGGGCGCTCGGCTCGTCCCGAAGGCGTAGAAGGGGTCCCCAGCGCGCCGCTTGACGCCCATTTCCTGCCGCTGCTCCTTCACCGCGTCCTGCAGGGCCTCGGCATCGGCCACGCGCGCGTGGGCGCGGGCCTCCGGGCTGGCGTCGACGGTGATCGCCTTCAGGCGCTTGAAGCCGAACTGTGCACCGGTCCCGCCGCGCCCGGCCGCGCGACGTCCAGCGGTGATCGGCGACGAAAAGCGCACCCCGGCCTCCCCGGCCGGACCGATCGAGAAGCATTCGCCGAGGCCGTCGAGGGCCTGCTCGCAGGCCCAGGTGGTGGCGCCGGCGAGGTCCTCGCACGGCACGAGCCGTGCCTCCAGGTCACGGATTTCCAAGCGCACGAGCGTCGGGCTCGCACCGAACACAAAGAGGCCGTCCCAGCCTGCCTCCCTGAGGCGATGGCCGAGGTTGCCGCCAACGTACGTGTCGATGTAGACGTCGGTCAGCGGTGAGCGTGTCACGACCACGGCCCGGCCGGACGAGCCGATGCGGGTCCCTTGGAACGGCCCGGTGAACACCAACAGGGGGGTCGACGGATGCCGCGCGACGTCCGAGCCGCCCGTCACCGGATGCACGAGGTCGTAGGCCGCGTCCTCCGTCGTGTCCCATTCCACGAGGACGCGGGTGGCGAGGCCCTTCCCCCCCATCCCTTCGTGGCACCACGCCTTGGGCACCTCGCGGGCCTCGATGGCGCCCGTGGAGAGGTTGACCACGAGCACGCGCCCGGGAAAAC
>JAYPDK010000080.1:0-5287 GCA_038125145.1 Candidatus Poseidoniaceae archaeon | reverse complement strand
CCCCCGGCGTCGAAGGCTCCTCCCTTGCCGGTGGCGGCAGCATCCTGATCCTCGAAGACGTCACCACCACCGGTGGCTCGGCCATTCAGGCCGTGCAGCGGCTGCGGGCCGAGAGCGGCTGCGCCGTGGTTGGTGTGCTGAGCATCCTCGACCGCCAAGAGGGCGGCGTGGCGGCCTTTGCCGAAGCCGGCATCCCCTTCGAGAGCCTCCTTGTACGCTCGGACGTGACCGGGTGATCACGATGGCGCACGAGGTGCTGGTTCCCGCGGACCTGCTGGTCCACGAGGGCATGGTCACGGTGCGCGACCCCACCGCTCCAGAAGGACTTGCGTTCGTTCACGGTGATGCGGCGAAACCCCTCGCCACGCCTTGGCAGGTGGCCTTGGAGCGTGCCTTGCTCATGGACGACGACCGACTTCCGGTCGGTCCTGTGCTCGACCCGGCCTGCGGTTCCGGTGTGCAGTTGGCCGCCCTCGCTGTGGCCCTCGGCCGCCCGGCTTTGGGGGTCGAATTGGACCGAAGCCGGGCCATGGCGAGCGCATTGAACCTCGCCGCGGTGGCCGCATGGTACGGTGAAGAGGACGAGGTGTGGTTCCGCGAGTCGAGGGTCCTCGTCGGCGACGGCACCGACGCCGCGGGCGTTCTGGCGGCTTCGGGCCACGCCTCCGTCGGCGTGCTCCAGTTGGACCCGGCCCGACCACGCAACTCCAGAACGCACGACCTGAGCGAAATGGCCCCCTCGCCGGACGCGGTCCTGCGGGCGTGGGCGCCCCACCTCGCGCAGGGCCCGGAAGGCCCCGCGCTGCTGCTCGACCTGTCGCCCCGGCTCCTCCACGAGCAGCGCCTTGGTGTTGAGGCGATCGTCGATGCAACCCTCCCCGGAAGCGCCCGGACCTGGGTCTGGGGCTCCCGAGGAGGCGGTCGAGTTGATCGCTTGTCCCTCTGGCTTGGCGGTTGCGCCACGTCCAACGTCGCGCGTCGCTTCCTTCGTTACCCTCCCGACGGCGGGCCTCCACTGGTGCTTGAAGGAGGACGTGCGGTCGCGCTTGGCGACGACCTTCCTGCCCCCGCCCGCCGCCCGCCCGTTCGAGGGGAGCACGTCACGCTGCTCGACGCTGCGCTGCTCGCCTCGGGCTTGGCCGACACCTGGCTTCGCCACCACCTCGGCGAGGAGGCCGACCTGCATTGGGGCGAGGTGGACGGCCGTCGTCCACGCGTGCACCATCACGCCCCGCTCGCCCTCGAGGGCGAGGAAGGTGGGCTCGTGCAGGCCACCGGGCGGCTCGTCGCGGTGGTGCAGAAGGCGCCAAGCGAATCGACGGTGGACGACCTTGTGGCCCTTGCGTTGGAGCACGACGTCGCTCGGCTCACCTTGCGTTGCAGCCTGCCCGATGAACTGCAGCCGCGCCTGCAGGGCTCGCTTGACCGCCAACTTCGTCGCCGGCACGGACGCCGGAACGCCTTCCTGTGCGAGGCAGGCCTCGGGCCGGACGTGCACCTCCTCTGCGTGGGGCCGGTCCCTCGGGACGGCGCTGATTCGTGATGCTGCGCCATCAAGGGCCAGAAACCCCCTCCGTGGTTTTCATATAGGGGGGGACGGTCGGCACGTTGCTCGACACTGAGTCGAACCCATCGGAGGCGAATGCATGGCCCGCAAGGACGAGGACCTCGGAGACGATTTCTCCTACATCATTCGGATGTCGGACACGGACGTGGACGGGCTCCGCCCGCTTGCTTCCGCTTTGACGGCGATCAACGGCGTCGGCGACCGCACCGCCATCCAAATCTGCCGGCAGACCGGCTTTGAGCCGACCCGCTTGGCCGGCCACCTCACCGCCGAGGAGCAGCAGACCCTCATGGCGGCCGTCGAGGACTACGCAACCAAGGTCCCCCTCTGGATGCTCAACCGTCAGCGCGACATCGAGAGCGGTGAGGAAGTGCACCTCACCGGTCAGCAGGTCAAGATGGTCCAGAAGGACGACATCGACCGCCTGCGTGCCATCAAGGCCTACCGTGGTGTGCGCCACGCGAGCGGCCACAAGGTTCGTGGCCAGCGCGGCCGCTCCAACGGCCGTTTCGGCCTGACGCTGGGTGTCCAGCGCAAGAAGTGAATCGAGGTGAGATGAGATGGGTGAGCCAAAGTTCTCTCGACCAAAGTACGACACGCCGCCCCACCCCTGGAAGGCGGCCCGCATCGAGGAAGAGCACGCGATCCGTGCCAGCCACGGCCTGAAGAACATGAAGGAAATCTGGAAGGCCAAGTCCGAACTCCGCCGCCACCGCCGGCAGGCGATGCGCCTCATCGGCATGGTCGACACCAGCGAGGGGCACGGCAAGCGCGAGCAGGACGACCTCCTTCGCTCCCTCCACCACAAGGGCCTCATCGCCTCGGACGCGACGCTCGACGACATCCTCTCCCTTGGTGTTGAGGAGATCCTCAACCGCCGGTTGCAGGCTCAGGTCTACTACAAGGGCCTCGCGACCACCATCAAGCAGGCCCGCCAGCTCATCGTCCACGGCCAGATCGTCGTTGGCGAGCAGAAGGTGACCATCCCCTCCTACAAGGTCTCCCGCGACGAGGAGGACATGATCACCTACCACCCGTCGAGCGCGCTCAACAACCCCGAGCACCCCATCCGCCTCGCCATCCAGGACCGCCGCGACAGCGCGGAGTACGGCCTTGAGGAGCAGGTTGATCCCGAAGCAAGCGCTGAGTTTGCAGCGGAAGTCGTGGAGGGCGCGAAGGACGCGCCGTCCGCCGACGACAGCGTCCCCGGAGGTGAGGCCTGATGTCCGACCGCCGTGCCGTCGTTCACATCTTCTCGTCCTACAACAACGTCCTGCTGACCGCGACGGACCTGACCGGCGCGGAGACCATCGCGACCTGCTCCGGCGGTCAGATGGTCAAGGCCGGCTCGGACAGCGGTGGCCAGTTCGCCGCGACCCGTGCGGCCGAGAAGCTCGCCGACGCCCTTCGTGAGAAGGAGTTCAGCCAACTCATCGTCAAGTACCGCGCTCCCGGCGGCAACAAGGCGAACACGACCGGACCGGGCGCTCAGGCGGCCATCCGTGCCCTGACCCGTGCCGGCATGACCGTCACGCGCATCGAAGACGTCACCCCCATCGCCCACGATGGGACCAAGAAGAAGGGCGGACGCCGCGGGCGTCGCGTCTGAGCACTGAGGTGAAGCAGATGAAGATCGAAGCCGTCGAAGGTTGGCCCAAGGGCCGCAAGCACCGCTGCTTGATGACCGAGACCGACGCGTCCCAGGTCAACGCCATTCGTCGCGCCATCCTCGCCGACGTCCCCAGCCTGGCCGTTGGCTTCGTGGACTTCACGCAGGGCGTCAACCAGGACAACCAAGGCGAGGTCGTCGAGTCGGTCAACGCGCTTCCCGACGAGGTCATCGCGCACCGCCTCGCGATGGTCCCCATCCCCACCCACCCCGGCGAAGGCATCCACTTCGTCGACGAATGCCCGAACTGCAAGACCTTGGTCGAAGAAGACCGCGGCTGCATGCAGTGCCAGGTGCTCTACTCGCTCAACGTCCGCGGACCCAAGTCCGACGACGCTGAGGACTTCAAGACGGTCCACGTTGGTGACATGATGACGCTCTCCGACCCGATGTTCGACATCGCCGACGAGTTCGCCCGCATCCCGCTCACCGTCCTCGCCAAGGGGCAGTTCCTCGAACTCTACGCCTTTGCGACCTACGGCCGCGGCCGCGACCACGCCAAGTACGCCCCCGCGGCGGCCGTGACCTTCGTGCCCCACCGCCACGCGGTGCTCGCGGACAAGAAGGCCGCGGAAACCCTGTTTGCGCTTGACCTGTCGACGTCCGACGGCCGTGCCATCAACGAGAAGCTCTTCACCAAGGGCCGCATCGAAGATGCGGACACCGTCCTTGAACTCGAGAAGGCCCTCCACCAGGTCGGCCCCGGCACCGGCCGCGACGTTGACTTCGCCGAAGCGATCGTTTTCGAGCAGGTCCCCGGCGCCTACGTCTTCTCCTTCGAAGCGACCGGCTCGCTGACGCCCGCGAACGTCTTGGCCGAGGCCATGCGCGAACTCGCGGAGCGCTTCACGGGCATCGAAGCCGACCTCGCCAAGGCCCTCGCTTGAGGCTCACCTCGGCGGCGCGGTCACCTTCATGGGTGGCGTCAGCCACGTGTGCACCAGTGACGTCGTCCGAGGTGCACGTTGGGGGGCACGTTACCCTCCTCTTCTCCATCCATGACGAGGAGCACCTTCCTCGCTCGCAAGGCAGCCGTGGAGCGGGGCTCTGCCTTGATGCCGGCGTCACCGTTCGTGCCACGGCCACCCACCGCGAACGTCCTCCTGACCTTGCAGGCGTGCAACCGGGACCACGGCTCGACCTGACGCCAGCACCCGTCGAGGTTCACGTGACCAACGCCTCGGGCGCGGCGTGGTCGGACGGCGAGGCCCTGTACCGCGCCGTGGTTGACGACCTCCGGACGGTGCGACGCCTGTCACCGTCCACGGCCGTGTCGATGGACGTCACGCTCGACCTGCCGGTCAGCCAAGGCTTCGGCATGTCCGGAGCAGGGCTGCTCGCCGCCGCCCGTGCCGTGCTCGAAGCGAACGGAACGCCCGACGATGCCTATGCGGCCCGCGTGGCCCATCGCCTTGAGCGAGCGCAACGCGGCGGACTTGGCGACGTGCTCGCCATCAGTGCTGGCGGCATGGCCCTGCGACGCCAGCCGGGCGCACCGGGCGTCGTCGGCCTCGCCGAGGGGGTCCCCGTGGACGTGCCGTGCCTGCTCGTGTGGCAACCGGACGAAGCGAGGCACACCTCGGCCTACATCGACCACCCGGACTGGAAGCGGTCGATCACCAGCGCTGGCGAAGCCGCGCTCGCTCCCCTGTGCGAGGGACCGTGGACGGCGAACCGCTGGACGGACCTGCTCAAGGCCGCAGAGGACTTCGCGACCAACTCAGGCATCGCCGCTGAACCCGAGCGTGCGCAATTGCTTGCTGCCGTCAACAATGCCCTCGCCGCGGAGGGGCTCGTGGAAGCGTGGACCGCTCGCTTGTGCATGCTGGGCGTGTCGACGGTTGTCGTCCCCAAGGACCCCCATCACGGCTCGCTCGAGATCGCCCGTGTGAACACGGTCATCTCCAACCACCTCGAACACAGCGGTTTCGCAGCGTACCCTCTGGTTGCTGGACCATCCTCCACCGAGGAAGATTGACCTCACAAGGTGCGGGCGGCGGTCACGTCGGCGGGCGTCAGCGCCTCGCCACGGCCGAGCACCTCGACCACGG
>JAYPDK010000079.1:5246-5343 GCA_038125145.1 Candidatus Poseidoniaceae archaeon | reverse complement strand
GCACGGCGGAGCCGTGCTCACCTCCCGCCCATGGCCAAGAGGCAGTGGGCCGACGAGGGGACGGATGGAGTTCACTGGGCGCAGTGGGCGATGACGG
>JAYPDK010000079.1:0-5236 GCA_038125145.1 Candidatus Poseidoniaceae archaeon | reverse complement strand
TGCCCGGGGTTCTCGGCGACCCACGCCCATCCGATCGTTCCGTCGGCTTCGATGACGAACACGGCGCGCTGGCTGACGGTGTATCCTGGGATCACGAAATCTTCGAGCGCCACGCCCCACGCCGTGCAGGCTTCGCGGTGCACGTCGGAGAGGAGGGGGAAGCCAATGCCGTTCGCTTCCGCAAAGGCGGCGTTCGAGAAAGGGGCGTCGACGGAGATGCCCACGACGCTGGCGTTCGCTTCGCCGAGGGTCGCCATCGCTTCGGTGAACGTGCACAGCTCCTTCGTGCAGACGCCAGTGAAGGCCGCTGGGTAGAAGGCGACGACGACGCGCTGGCCGGCATGGTCGGCAAGGCTCCAGGTGCTTCGGTCGTGCGCGGTCAGGCTGAGGGCAGGGGCGGCATCGCCGACGGAGGTCATGTTCCAACGCCGTGTTCGGTATTGCTTCAATCTGCCTGCGCCTCTGGGGCGACTTCACCCTCGGACGCTTCGACATCAACGGACTCCATACTGGCCCGTCGCTCGGCTTTTTTGGCGGCCTTGGTCGCTTTCCGCTGCTCCCGTTTGTAGGCCCGGCTCGCCTCGTAGGCCTGCTTGTCGAGCATGGCCTTCCCGTACGGGGTGAGGTACTGCTCCAGTGGGTCAACCTGACGGCGCACGTTCTGTTCACGTGAACGCCGTCCTCGAAGGCTGGCCTGGACCTCGATGGCCCGTTCCCGCCGCTCTGCTTCGGTGAGGTCCTTCATCGAGGGGTGCCGCATGAGGGCGTCCATTTCGTTGCGTGCCCGACGCTTGCGCGCAGCGCGCTGCTGGTGGACGAGGCTCGCGCCAGCGATCGGCAGCGCGAACCAAATCGAGGTCGATGAACCCGGGTGCAGGGACAGCACAGGCATGCCCATCGCAATGTGAACGCCCACCAGAAGGCCAAGCGCCCCGATGAGCGAGGCGGCGATGACCGGGAGCGAACGGCGCACGGAGCGCGTGAAGAACCAGGTCGCCAGGGCGGCCACAAGGGGGATCACTTCGCCTTGCTCAATATCGATGCCGCGGACGTACAGGGCCTCGACCGCTGCGGTGATCGCACTGAAGGCCAGCAACCCCGCGGCCAGCCGGAGGCTCATCTGCGCCACGCTGACCATCATCATGCCCAGAAGGAGCGCGATGGCCACCTGTGCCTGAGCCATGCTCAAGGGGACGTTGACCCCGGCGCCATCGAGGAGGTCGAGCAGGGTCGGCGCGAGCATGTACCCGGCCACGCCACCAATGGCGAAGGCCGTGAGGGGGAGCCGCCGATGACCCTGAAGCACCAACAGGAGGGAAAAGGCAAGGATGGGAACGGCCGCGACCAGCCCGTAGCCTTCGACCACGAGCAGCAGGTCCGTGCCCGACGCTGCCACGTCGTCGAGTCGACCCATGGCGTGTGGACGTCCCGTAGGGCCTTCAATTCCGCGCTCACGTTGTCGGAAGCATCATGCCGCACGCAGCCTTGCTTCGCATGTGGACGACGGGCTACGGTTGCCGGAGGTCGACGGGGGGCTGCTCGACGCCTTGACCCCACAGGTGGAGGCCACAGCCCAACGCGAAGCGGAGGATGCGCACGCCAAGGCCCCCACCCCGCTGCTCATCGGGATCTTCGCGTGGGCCTGCCTCGCGGCCGGATTGTATTGGGCGTGGACCCTCGAAGCCTTTGCTCCGCTTGGTGTCGTGCTCGTCTTTTTCCTCCTTGTCGTGCCGTTTGAGCGGCTCTTTCCACGGCATCAGCAGCCGTTGCGACGCCCTCGTGTGATGCACGATGTGTCCCATGCATTGCTCGCCCCGGTCAGCGGTGTGCTTGCGGGGGCCGCGGTCATCGTCGTGGCCGTGGTGTCGCTCGCGTGGATTCCTGGTTTGCTGCTCCGGCCGCTCGTGGCGATGATTCCAGACGGCCCACGCCTCGTCGTTGGTGTGCTGCTGTTCGACCTCACCGTCTACTGGACGCACCGCTTCTACCACGAAGTGCCCTTCCTGTGGCGCTTCCATCAGGTCCACCATTCGACCGAGCACCTCGACTGGGTCTCAGGATTCCGTGCGCATCCGCTCGATGGGGCCCTGCTCGCCCCCGCCTTCGTCTTCCTGATCACCGCTGGGTTTTCGCCGGAGTTCGGGGGTATCCTCGCGGTTCTTCAGGCGCTCCTCGGCCTCTTCCTGCACGCGAACGTCCGCCTTCGGCTGCGCCCCCTGCACCCGCTGATCATCACCCCAGAATTCCACCACTGGCACCATTCCAGCCACGAAGAGGCCCGCTGGTCGAATTACTCGACCTTCCTTCCGGTCTGGGACCTTGTGTTCCGCACCTACCACATGCCGAAAGACGCCCGCCCGTCGCGGTACGGCATCGACACGCCGATGCCCGTCCACGTCGTCCAGCAATGGGTCCTCCCCTTCCGGGGACTTGGGAACCCGTGGTATCCGCTGCGGCACCCATTCAAAGCCCTGCGGCGGCTCGTCACGGGTGTTCGAAGCCTCCTGCGTGACATGCGATGGAGCATGACCCGAAGGCGGGACCAGACCCCGTTCGGGCGCCCCGTGGTGCCGGACCCTTCCGACCTTCGTGGTGCGGTCCAGAACGAAGGGCCATAGGCAGCCAACCTATGGATGTGGCATGGCGTTCTTGGCGTGCCCGCACTGCCTCTCCCTCTCCATCTACCCGTGGATGGGCTTCACCACAGGGCAACGGTACCTCTGCCAATCGTGCGAGGAAGTCAGCGTCCTCGTGCTGGAGTTTGACACCGAGGCGGACTACCTCGCGACGCTTGAAGCCGCTCGTGGTGGGGGCGACGACCCCGCCGCATTCAAAGCCGAACCGAAGGTCGGAGGGGACGGTGACGACCATGACGCATGACCTCGCCAACCCGACCGAGGCCCACGCGATGCTCCGGGAAATGGTCCGGGCTTGGGTTGAGGAGCACCTCGAACCGCAGGCCTTGGAGCACGACCGCGCGGAACGCTTCAACCTCGACCTCATGCGTTCCCTCGGGGACTTGGGCCTGCTGGGCATCACCGCCGACGAGGACCACGGCGGTGCTGGCCTTGACGCCGTTGCCGCCTGCATCGTCCACGAAGAATTGTCGGCCAGCGACCCCGGCTTTGCCCTCGCGTACCTCGCCCACAGCATGCTCTTCGTGAACAACCTCAGCGTGAACGGCAACGAGGCGCAGCGTGAGCGAATCCTGCCCAAGGTGTGCTCCGGTGAATGGATTGGAGCGATGGCGATGTCGGAGCCCGATGCGGGAACGGACGTCCTCGGGCTTGGCACGACCGCCGTTCAGAACGACGACGGCTCATGGGTGCTGAACGGCCGGAAGATGTGGATCACCAACGGGACCCTCGACGAGGACGGCACACCCGCGGACGTGGTGTGGGTCTACGCCCGCACCGGCACGGACGACCGCGGGCGGGTTCAACTGAGCACCTTCCTCGTGGAAGCAGGGATGCCAGGGTACAGCGTCGGTCAGAAAATCATGGACAAGACGGGCATGCGGGCCTCGAACACGGCAGAATTGGTCTTCGAAGACTGCCTTGTTCCCGCGGAGAACCTCGTCGGGGATGTCGGTGGTTCGCTCGTCCACATGATGGGCAACCTTGAGCTCGAGCGGCTCACGCTCGCAGCGATGTCCCTCGGCATCGCGCGACGGGCGCTCGTGGAGATGAACCGCTACGCCGGCGAGCGGGAGGCCTTTGGCCGACCCATCCGTGACTTCGGGCAGATCCAACGCCACGTGGGGGAATCGTGGGCCAAGTACCGCGCCATGAGGGCGTACATCTACGACACGGCGGCTTCGTTGGCCATCGGCGATGCGGGCCAACGCCTCGACTCCGACGGCGTCAAGTTGTTCGCGAGCACGGCTGCCAAGGAAATCGCCGACGCGGCCATGCAGGTCATGGGCGGTTACGGCTATGTCGGTGAATACGTGGTGGAGCGCTTGTGGCGCGACGCCAAACTCCTGGAGATCGGTGGCGGCACGGTGGAATCCCACCAGAAGAACATCACCCGTGACCTCATCGCCATGGCCGACGCGATTCGGCGCTGAGGGCGGAACGCGCCCCCACGGGCGTCTGCGTTCCTTTATGGCCCGTCACGACGAATGACCACCCGGGAGTGGCATGGCGGTTTCGACGGAGGACATCACGACGACGCTGGACGGCATGTCGTGGACCTACAAGGTGAAGGAAGAGAGCGGCCACGTGTTGACGGGCGTCGCCACGGACGTGCACATCGACAAGGACGGTGACCACCACCTCGGCCTGGTCCTCCACACCTCCGAGGACGGCGAGTTGCTCATCGTCGCCGCGCCGTGGGTGCGCACGTTGCGCGGCCTCAGCGACGCCCAGCGGCTGGCCCTGTTCGACGTCTTCAACGACGCCGCCCTGCAGTTCAAACTGGTGCGCCCGTACTGGTCGCCCAGCAGCGGGGAACTCACGGTCCGGATTCAGGTGCCCTTTGAGGAGGGCGATTTCCACAGTTCCATCCTTGAACGCTGCATTTCGAACATCATCGAGTTCTTCGAGGTCTACGGCCCCCGCATGGACGAGGCCATCGACTCGGCCGACGCCATCCTCATCGCGGTGCCGGGCGAGGAAGAGACGATCACGATGACCCATGCGGAGATGATGGAGCGCTTCGAGCGCTACCGCAAGGAACAGGACGAGGGCGCCTGATCAACCATCGATGCCGACAAGTCGCTTCGTGGTTCGCCAAGCGTTGGCCACCAATCCTGCCGTGAGGATGAGCGCGACCATGCCCACGGTGCCCCACACCCAAATGTCGGACATCGCCTGTGTGGTGTCGTCCGTGAACACCAATGCCATCAGGGTCGTGATCCCAACGGCGAGCGACGTCTGCACTCGCAAGGTGTTCGGAGCGTCGAGCCACGGCCCGACCCTCGCAAGTCTCGCGAGCAAGTAGAGCACCCATGTGGACGTTCCAACGGCCCAAATGACTGGGCTCAACGGAACCCTGCCGAGGGATTCCGCACCTTGTTGCATCAGGAGGTGGTCGATGCCGAGGATGGAGACCACCCAAAGCAACGAGGCCCCCAAAACCATGAGTGCTTCACTTACCACTTGCCCCTCAGCACGGGGTTGCCGTGTTCGTGATGTGGTCTTCACGGGGCGAGTGTCCATGGCGGGAGCCTCTCCGACCTCCCGAATCCGTCGTGCCATCACGTCCAGTCGGGTCGAAAGCCGCTCCACCGCTT
>JAYPDK010000078.1:0-5354 GCA_038125145.1 Candidatus Poseidoniaceae archaeon | reverse complement strand
GACATCACGCGTCGCCTCCTTCGGATTCGAACCGCCGCCAATCCAAGGTGCTGTGACGCATCGTTTGTGCAACGCGGTCGTTTTCGTCAATCGGTTCGACGCCACTGAGGTCCACCTTGGCGCTGAACACCTCACGGACGCGCTCGTGCACGTCGCTGACGCTCCCGAGTGCGTCGATGCGGACAATGCGCCCGGTCTCGACCAACCCGTCGTAGATGGCTTTGGTGCGGCTCTGGAGGATTCGGTACGACTCAAACGGATCGTGCGTCCACCCCATGTCGAGGCCGGCCTCGTAGAACTTCAACGAGGTTCGTCCTTCCGTGATGCGCTGAAACCCAACCTCAGGGGGGACGTCGAAGTAGAGCGTGAGGTCGGGCTCAGGCGCAAAGGCGTAGGCCCGCTCCACCGTCTCCAACGGCACATCGCGGGACCCGTCACGGGCCATGGCCGTGAACTTGAACCGGTCGCACACGACGATGGCGCCGACGGCCAGCATGGGTTCGATCTGGGAACTCCACCGGTCGGCAAAATCGGCGGCGTGGATGAGGTGAAAGGTCATCGGTTTGAGCCGCTGGGTGGTTTTCCCAAGTTTGGTCGCCTCGGCCACGACCGGGCTGGAGTTCCATTCGGTGTGGTGCACGGGCATGCCTTTGGCGCGCAGCCAATTGTAGAGCAACTTGGCTTGGGTGGATTTCCCGCTGCCGTCCATGCCCTCCACGGCGATGAGGATGCCGCGGCCTTCCATGAAGAAAATAAGACCACTTCTTCGCTTCAAGACTTGCTATGGAGGAACGGCAGGATGATGCACGCAGTGCACGTCCCCGCAGCATGCAGAAGCGAGGGGTTGAGGCCACCGTCGCTGCGCTTCGCGCCGGCGAGGCGACCGCCGTGCTTGTTCAGCAGGATTGCCCCCACGTGGACGTGATGGCCGTGCGTCGCCTTGCTGCGGAACAGGGCGTACCGGTGCACGAGGGGACGGAGCGAGACCTGTGGCGGATGTCCGCCCCTGGGTTGGAACAGCCGTTGGCACTTGCGCTTGTTGGACGACGTCCGGAGGTCGAGAACATTGAGGACCTGCTGACTCAACCCGGCCCTGTTGTCCTTTTGGACGGCGTGAGGTACGCAACAAACGTCGGATTCGTGGTACGGACAGCAGAAGTCGCAGGTGCCTCCGGGGTCCTGCTCCTCAGCGACGATGCGCCAGCAACATCGTGGCTCAAGGACGTCACCCACGCCAGCATGGGGGCCACGCGGTTCATGCCCTTGGTGCATGCCACCCGTCAGGTGGCCATCGAGGCGGTCCTTGCATCCGGACGACCGCTGATCGTCGCCGAGGACGTCGGCGAGGTGGCACCGTGGGACGCGATGATGCCATGGAACGCCATTTTGGCGGTGGGGGCCGAATCTGATGGGGTGCATGCCTCGTTGCTGGCCGTGGCCTCCGCCGTCGTTCGCCTCCCAATGCCGGGCTTTGTTCCGTCCTACAACCTGCAGGTCGCGGCGACGGCCCTCCTGATGGAATGCCTGCGCCAGCGGGCCGATTGAAGCCAGTCTGCGACCATGCCCTGAAGAACCGAACCGACCACCACCGCGCATGGACGGCTTCGATGACCTGCTCGAAGGCAACGCTGCCTACGCTGAAGGCTTTGATGCAGGAGGTGTTGGCCCCACCCCGGCCAAGAACCTCGCCATCTTGACCTGCATGGACTGCCGAATCGACGTGTTCGCTGTGCTCGGATTGGACATCGGCGACGCCAAGGTCGTTCGTAATGCGGGCGCCCAACTCAACAGCGGAGCGCTGCATGACCTTGTCTTGGCCTCGCACCTGCTGGACGTGAACAGGATCCTCATCATGCCCCACACCCGTTGTGCGATGGCCAGTGGCGACGCGGATGCCCTCAGCGCGCGCGTGAGCGACGTCACCGGGCACCACCTCCGTGAAGTCACCCCACACGCGATCGATGACCAGCAGGAGAAATTGCTGAACGACGTCGAGCGGTTGGTCGCCCACCCGGACCTGCACGCGGGAACGCGCGTGAGCGGTGCCATCTACGACGTGGAATCGGGCCGGCTTATCCCCATCCAGCGGAACTGAAGCCGCCTCTGGTTATTCCTCGTTGTCTCCATCGACGTCCTCAAGCGGAGCAGGAGCCAAGGTGATGCGCTTGGCAGAACGGATCTTCACGATCTTCACGTCGACCTGCCGGCCGACCGCGTAAAACATCTCGAACAGGACGGGGTCCATCGTCCCGAGGCGGTTCACGTCCAGTTTACCGGTCACCGTACGCTCGACGAGGGCGACGAGCACGGCGTGGACGGCTCCCGTTGTGCCGTCGATCAGGTGATGGACGACCGTGCCTGTGTACACCCCTCCCTCCTGAAAGCGGTCGAGCGGGTTCGAGGCGGGGGCCTCGTGGTCCCCGTCGTCGTTCATCGGGCCGGTTGCCTCGCCGGAATCACGTCCGCCTGCGTCGCCCCCTCCGTCCCAGGTGAACGGGGTCCGAAAGCCGAAGACGAGCCGACGAAGGTGTTCGATGGGGTAGGTCCCACGGCCGTCCACCCCCGAGGCACCCCAAGGTTCGCTGTGGCGAAGGGTGGCGCCGGGCGCGGCCACCTCCTCATGCCGTCCACCGTCATGGTCCACAAAGGTCACCAAGAGACGTGGACCGCGAAGCAAGGTCGGCAGCCATCCCCCAACGAGGCGCACCTCGATGCTGGCCCACGTGGCACGGTCCCAGCCCGGTGGCAGGTCCTCGTCGATGGCGTCCCCGGTGCGTCGGTCACCACCGTCAAAAGTCACCGTGTCCCACGTTGGCAACCGCTCAAGCAGCCGCTCTTGGCGGCTGAGTTCGACGTCGTCCTGCACTTCGCGCGCGGCGAGTTTCGTCGCCAAGCACGCCTTCAGGTCGCTCAACCGGCAAACGTTGGGGTGGGCCGCCACGTCGTCGCTTGGCTCGACGTTCGCGTTGGCGAACACCACCAAGGGGAGCACCTCGAGCAGTTCCTGCTGGTCGTGGGAAAGCGAACATCGGTTCAGGTGGTCGGCTTTCTCCTTGATTTTGGCGATCACCGGTTTCGCCGCGCCCCCTCGTGCTGCCTGCCGGGCCTGAACGAGGTCACCATCGACCAGGTCAACAGGGCCGGCCCAGTTCTTGACTTCGATGACCAGCAGCGCGCGTTCGGTCACCGCGATGACGTCCACTTCACCCGCTCCTCGGGAGCGGTCCGGGTTGGGGACGCGCCGCTCGAGGTGGACGCTCCGTGTCCCCGGCAGGTTCCGAACGGCAGCCGCGACCGCGTGTTCCGCCTTCCACGCGACCAGTTCTCGGTGCTCCTGAGCGGCAGACCTGGCGTTCTTGGTCGTCCGCCACCATCGCCAGCGCTGGAGCAACGGCACGGGAACCAACTGCACCCGACCCCCTTTGAACCCCACCGCAGCACACCCGGCCCCACCGGTGCGCTTGAATCCGGCCATGCCGCGGGAGCGGCATGCCCCTGCTGTCGGCCTCGCTGCAGGGCTTCGCCCTCAGCCTCGGCCTGATCGTCGCGCTCGGCCCACAGAACGCCTTTGTGATCCGTCAAGGGCTGATGCGGGCGCACGTCTTTCTCGTCTGCCTCGTGTGCACGCTTGCCGACATCGCCCTCATCGCCCTGGGCACGCTCGGCGTGGGCGCCGCGCTCGACGCCCATGAGCAGGTGCACCTTCCCATGACCCTCGGTGCTGCCTCCTTTCTTGTCGCCTATGGCGCGCTCAGGCTGCGTTCGTCGATGCAGGCCGAAGGCATGGACCTGGGCACGATGCACACCGCGTCACGAGGTCGAACGGTCTTTGCTGCCCTCGCGTTCACCTTCCTGAACCCCTTGGTGTACCTCGACACGCTCGTGCTGATTGGAGGGTACGCCCTCCGCTTCGACGTCACCGAGCGGCTCGCGTTTACCGTCGGAGCCTCCACGGCTTCCGTGCTCTTCTTCTTCTCACTTGGCTACGGGTCCAGCCGCGTCGCGTCCCAGCTGTCCAGCGCACGGGCGTGGATGTGGATCGACCGCAGCATCGCGGCCCTGATGTTCCTGTTCGCCGCCAACCTGCTGCTGCCGCTGCTCTGATCTTTCAGTCGTCGTGCGTCCCGAGGAAGTACTGCCCAATGTCCGGGTCGTTGAGGATGTGCTCGGCTGTACCGGTGAGGACCACCTTGCCGTTGGCCATGATGTAGCCGCGGTCGGAGCGAGCGAGGCTGAGCCGTGCGTTCTGTTCGACGATCAGCACGGTGATGCCCTGCTCCCGGAGGGCGTCGATGCGCTCGATGATCTGCTGCTGGTACAGCGGGGAAAGGGCCGCCGTCGGCTCGTCCAGCAACAGGAAGGTCGGGTCTGCGATGAGGGCGCGGGAGATCGCGAGCATTTGGCGCTCGCCACCGGAAAGGGAGGCAGCGAGGTCGTGTTCTCGGCTTCGAAGGTCCGGGAACATGTCGAGGGCGCGTTCGATGCGCTGCTTCAACAGCGACCCTGGAAGGCTGTTGCCCCCCATCTGCAGGTTTTCCTCGACCGACAAGGACGGGAAAACGTTGTTCACCTGCGGCACGTAGGCGATGCCTTTCGCCACCAGTTGGTCGCTGCGCAGGCCTTCGATGGGCTCACCCCTGTACAGGACCTGCCCACCGTAGTGCTTCGCAATGCCAAAGACGGTTTTGATGAAGGTCGATTTTCCGCAGCCGTTGGGCCCAATGATGGTGACGAATTCGCCCTCTTCGACGTGCAGGTCGATGCCGTAGAGGATCTGCACGGCGCCGTACCCGCCTTCGAGGCCCGTCACCTCCAGCACGCGGCTCATTCGTCCTCACCTCCTGCGTCACCTGCTGAGCCGAGGTAGGCTTCCACCACGGCCCGGTTGCTTCGCACTTCGTCGGGCGTGCCCTGCATCAAGACCTCGCCTTCGTTCATGACGACGATGCGGTCGACGCCCTGTCGGAGGATGAAATCCATGTTGTGCTCGATGACCAAGATGGAGATCCCCGTGGTGTCGACCAAGTGGCGCAGGTTGGAGAAGATCTTCATCGCAAGCGGGCCAGCCACGCCGGCCACTGGCTCGTCCAGAAGCAGAAGCCCCGGCTCGCCCATCATGGCGCGGCCGATGTCGACGAGTTTGCTCTGTCCGCCGGACAATTCGCTTGCCAGGTTGTGCGCCATGTGCGGCACTTCGAGCTCGTCCAGTACCTCGAAGGCACGGGCGAGGCGCGCCTGCTCCGCAGCGTGCTTGCGGCCCTTCCAGAGCACGTCAAGCGGACGAAATTGATTGCGAGGTGGGACGAGGAGGTTTTCGATCACGGTCATCTCACGCCAGAGGCGCGTGTGCTGGA
>JAYPDK010000077.1:0-5677 GCA_038125145.1 Candidatus Poseidoniaceae archaeon | reverse complement strand
AGAAGCGACATTTCATTTCCACGAAATCGGAAGGGTTCTTGCAAACCCCTCAAGAGATTGTGGAGGTGTACAAAGGGTGTTCAGTCCTCCAGCACATTCGTTACCCTTTGGTGACCATGTCGCTCATTGGAACGCGTCGAGGAAACCGTCCATGGGGAGCACGTCGGCCACGCGCTCCTCAATCATGGTCCGGATCGCCGCAAGCCAGGCCTCGTCGAGGGCCTCCGCCCGCATGATGAGGACCGGCTCGGTGTTGGAGCGGCGTGCGAGGTACCAACCCACCTGCGAGCCATCTTCGTCCTCGAAGCGGACGCGGACGCCGTCCACCGTCGAACAGGGGTGATCTCCGAAGGCGGTGGTGATGGCCTCCACAGCCCGTGCTTTGTCGCCTTCGTCGCAGGGGACCTTGCATTCGCCTGTCGTGGGCAGGTTCGGTGCGACGGCATCGAGCGCCCTCGAGAAGGTGAGTCCTTCCCCCGTGGACAGCCTTGACCAAAGGTCCACAAGGCGTGCTGCGTTGTAGAGCGAGCAATCGAACCCGTACCATCCTCGGTCGGCCGGGAAGAGGTGACCGCTCATTTCCGCGGCCAACCTGCAGCCGGGTCGTGCAGCCAATTCCCGTTTCATGAAGGAGTGCCCGGTTCGGGCCATGACGGGGTGCCCTCCCGCGTCAAGGATCGCCTGCTCCACGTTCATGGAGCACTTCACGTCGAAGAGCACGGTGCGTTCGTGTTCCGACGCATCGGAAGGAAGGTCCGCGAGCACGTCACCGACGAGGAGCGCGACTAGTCGGTCCGGGTAGACGAAGGCCCCGTCCTCCGTGACCGCACCGATGCGATCGCCGTCGCCATCGCTCCCGAGTCCGAGTTCTGCACCGGTTGAACGCACGAGGTCGGCGAGGTCGACCATGTTCTTCGGCCGGGTCGGGTCCGCACCGTGGTTCGGTTCGTTCGCGTCCCACGTGCAGTGCACGTCGTGCACCTCGGCGCCGAGCCGTTGCAACACCTCGACGAGGAAGGGGCCAGGCACGGCGTTGCCAGCGTCCACGGCGACGCGAACGGGCCGCGTGAGGGAGCCCACGCTCTCGAGGATCGCGTCAAGGTAGGTCGGCATGTACGGGCGTTCCGTCCGGAGGCCCTCTCCGTGCTGAAAGTCGCCCTCAAGAAAACAGGCCTTGAGGCGCTGAATGTCGTCACCAGCAAGCGGGAGGCGCCCTTCGCACATCTTGAAGCCGTTGTGGGTGGGCATCGGCAGGTGGCTCGCTGTCACCATCACGCCTCCCTGTACGTCCTCCGTCCAGCAGGCGTGGTACACCGCTCCGGTCGTGCAAATGCCGAGGTCGAGGACGTTGGTGCCCGTGGCGAGGATGCCGCGCACGAGGGCCTCGGTCAGGCCCGGACTGGTGGCTCGAATGTCCCGCCCCACCGCAATGCGTTCCGCAGTGAGCATGGTGCCCAGCGCACGTCCGAGCCGTTCTGCGAACTCGGGGGTCAACTCGTCCGCTTCGGAACCAGAGGCATGACCTCGGATGTCGTAGGCCTTGAAGCAGTGCTCAGGCCACGCCATGGTCAGACCACCTTGGCTTGATTTTTGAACGCGCCTGCTCAAGGCAGCGCGGCCTGGACGACGATCTCCACCGCTGCACCTGCCGGAAGCGCCGCGGCTTGGAAGGCCGCTCGAGCAGGCTTGATGTTCACGCCCTCAAGCCATGCAGCGTAGGCGTCGTTCATCGCCGCAAAGTCCTGAATGTCAGCAAGCAGCACCTGAACGAAGGCCACGTCATGTTTGCTGCAGCCCGCCGAGTGAAGGAGGGCGTCCACCTTGTCGAGCGCCGCGGACACCTGCGCGGTGAGGTCGCCTGCCTCGGGTGCAATCTGGCCCGAGAGCCAGAGCACCCCGTTTGCGGCCACGCCTGGGGTGTAGGGGCCATAGGTCGGGGCGCCGGGCAGGTCGATGCCGCGTTTCGTGCTCATGGGAGGTGGTCCTCCCTTGGGTCCATCAAGGTCGGGGCGGGAGGTCCATGAGGTGCGGCCGTGCACGAGGGCCATGGCCACGTGCTGGGTGCTTGACCACCCTGCGCACGTCCGGGCGCTGGCCGACAGCGTTCGGGACGGCTCGACCTCCGACCTCCTGCTGGCCACGGACCGCCCAGAAGTTCGCATGATGCTTGACCAGCGCGACGGGCACCTTCCCTCACGCCGGACGGCATGGCTGCCCCGCGCCCGTGGCGCGCTCGGTGGCGTTCGGCGCTTGGCTGCGGCTCGGCGCGCGATTCGTCGCTGGTCGCGCGAGGTGCCCGCTGCGTACCGCATGGTGGCGATGAACGCTCCCCTGATGCCGTGGGCCGGTCGCCTTGCTGGATTGGATGAACGCTGGTGCCTCGTGGACACCGAGGCGCAACACCGGCACCTGCGCTGGCTGGAGCGTGGCGTGACGGACCTTGTGGTCCCGACCCACTGGCGGGAGGACCTCGACGGTGGTTGCCTTCTGGGGTGGAAGGAAGGCGAAGCGTCGGGCCGATGGCGCATGCACCGCCTTGACGGGACCCATCAGCACCTCCACCTGCGCCCCATTCGACGGCCGCTGTCGATTCACGACCCCCCGCGCCTGCTGGTGCGTCGGCTTCTCGGCGACGGAAGCCACGACAATGGCGAGGTGATCACAATCCCTGACGCGGTGATCGACGGGTTCGACGTGGTGGTCTGGGACGAGGTGGCCTCCGCGACGGAGCGACGGGCGTGGAACCTGCTTGACGCCTTGTCGGACGTCGATGGCGCGATCACGCAATCCACGACCTTCGCGGCAGAAGCGGCGCTGCTCGGTGTTCCAACCTTGCTTGTCTCTCGGGCGGAGCGAGGGTTCCTCGACCGTGTCCTGGACGAGGGCTGGCCGCTCTTCCGGCACCGTGGGCCCTGCGAGGGCGAGGCATGGTTGGACGTCCGCGCGCGCTGGTTGACCGGCCTCGCGCTCACCGATGCCCTTGACCCCGACCCGTGGCCTGAGGCAGGCGCGGCGCTGCGCGACCTGTTGGCTTAGTCGGCCGAGGGCGTGAGCCAGTCGCGCATGATGTCCGCATGGTCACCGTTGAGCCAGACCTCGCCGCTGAGGACGCGTTCGATGGGGACGAAGGCGGCGTCGGCTGCATCGTCGCCCGCCTGCGGTTCCTGGGACTCGTCCACCATCGTGACCTCGTAGACGATGCTCACGACGTGCTTGCGTTCGTCCCGGTCCGGGTCGCTCATGACCATCAAGAGGCGCGGGTCACGTCCGAGGATGCCTGTTTCCTCCTTCAGTTCGCGAAGGCAGGCGTCCTCGGTCGTTTCGCCGTCGTCGACAAAACCGCCCGGACAGCCCCACGCTCCGGCGTTGGGCGGGTGCCGGCGCTGGATGAGCAGCACCTCGTCCCCGCGCCGGACGCAGGCGTCCACCGCAAGGCTGGGGTTGCGGTAGCCTTGGCAGCGGTCGCACAGGGCCATGCGCTCACGCCCCGTACCGTCGGCTGCGTTGCTGGAAGGCACGGATGGCCTTCAGCAACTCCTTTTTGGAAAACGACGGCCAAAACACGTCGGTGAAGTAGAGCTCGGAGTAGGCCATCTGCCAGAGCAGGAAGTTCGAGATCCGTTCTTCGCCCGAGGTCCGAATGACGAGGTCCGGGTCGGGCATCTCGGCGGTGTAGAGCCGTTCCGAAACCGCCCGCTCGTCGATGGCTTCGAGGTCGAGCCGTCCCTCAGCGTGGTCCTCGGCGATGGAACGGATGGCGTCCAAGATCTCCTCCCTGCTGCCGTACGCAAGGCAAACCGAGAACACGAAGCGCTCGTAGCCCGCCGTTTTTGCTTCGGCATGGTTGATGGCGTCGAGCACGCGCGCAGGCAGGAGTTCGCGCCGGCCGATGATCTGCACGCGCACCTCGTTGGTGTGGATGCGAGGGTCTTCGGCGATGTCCATCAGCCCCTCGACGTAGAGGTCGAACAGGGTGTCGAGTTCCTCGGCTGGTCGTTTCAGGTTCTCCGTCGAGAGCGCGTAAACCGTGAACCACGGAATGCCGAGCTCCAGCACCCAATCCAACACTTCCTCGAGCTTCGCTTTCCCGATGCGATGCCCGAGCCCCGCCTCGATGCGACGGCGGAAGGCGAAGCGACGGTTTCCGTCCATGATGATCGCGAGGTGCTGTGGACGCGCCTCGTCGGCGAGCACCTCGCGCAGCATCCGCTGCTCCACGGCACGCCCAAGGGCGTCCCCGACGCGGTCGCTGACCCCCATGACGACCCCCCCAGTGTCCCTCCGTCCTTGAGACATCCGCAGCAGCGAGGGCAGGGTTCACACGCGCCGTGCTTGTCGGGGCATCATGGAGGGCGGAGCACCGTGGCCGACGGGCCTGCTCGAGCCCGGAAGCAAGGGGACGTCGACCACGCCGTGGGGCGAGGTCCAGGTGCTCCCCGCGGACCTGCACCTCCTCCAGGACCTTGGCGAGGCGTGGGGGCACGTCCCGAGCCTGACCACGGCACAGGACCTCCGCACGGACCGCCACGGCCGCTGGTTGCTCGTCGAGGAGGAGGACGCGTCGTGGGACGTCCTCGTTCCGCGATTCGGCTGTGGCCGTCGAGCGTCCTCCCTCGCGCAGAAGCACGAGATGGCGGCGGCGCTCGAGGCGACGGGTGCCGCCCACCTTCCTGTGGGCGGGACGGTCCTTGACGGGCACGACGCGCTGTTGGTCTACCCTCACGCGACGGAGGTCGGCGTCAACGAAGACCTCCTCACGGCCTTCGCCGATGCTGGACGCCTGCTCGCCTCCCTCGGACGCTGGTCCACGCCATGTGCGGAACGGCGTTGGAACGACGAGGTTGCCGTCCTCGAAGGCCGGCTTGGCACCTCCACCTTGTGGCGGGCTCCACACCACCCATCAACGGTGGGCCTGCCGTGGATTCGCCTGTCCCTGCGGTCCCGCATCCGCACGACCGAGGGGGGGACCTGCTACCGTCTCCTGCCTCCGACCATCGACGAATTTCTCTCCCTGAAGGAACCACGTCGACCGGGGCTTGCCCATGCCGCGGCCCTCGAAGGTGAGGCGGTCGAGGCAGGTTGTGGACGGGACGGGGGAGGGCCTGAAGCGTGGTTTCACGCGTGGTCGTCCACCGTGCCACAGGCGTGGGTTGCGCGCGGTCCGATGTCCACCTACCGTGGAGGGCTGTGGATCTGGCGGTACGTCGACGTGCTGAAGTGGCGTGCTGCTGCAGTCGCGTGGGGGGACGAGGACCTGTTGACCTCGACCGCCACGTGGTTGGCGGACGTGGACCGGCTGCAAGCCCGCCTTGGCGTGCTTCGCATGTGGCGGTCCCTTGCGTGGGTGGGGCTCGGGGGAGGCATCACCGCGCTGTACGCCCATCGTCTGGATGCCCTGACGTCGCAAGGCACGGCAGGCTTGGCCCTCGCTTCCGTCGCTGTCGTGGCCCTCGGACTGTTGCGCTACCGAAGCGCCGAGCCGGGCGCCTTCTGACTCAGCGCGACTGCCGGACGCGGGCGTCGTGGAATTCGAGGCCGAGGTCCTTGGCGAGTCGGACGATGGTGAGCACGAGGTCTTCCCTGGCCTCGCGCTCTTCGACGGACGACGAGATGTCCCAATACAGGTTCACACCGACGTCGATGGATTGTGCAGAAATGCCGTCCACCGAGCACCACG
>JAYPDK010000076.1:0-5760 GCA_038125145.1 Candidatus Poseidoniaceae archaeon | reverse complement strand
GGCGGCTGGGGGCCGTCAGACTCCGGTTCAAATCCGGACGGGCCCACTCCTGTTCTCCGGTGTGCTGCTTTGATATGCGTCGGAATCCAGCCTAAGCCATGCGTCGTGCCGTGTGGCTGGCCGTGCTGTTGACGGTGCCGTTGCTCCTTCCTCTGCTGAGCACGTCAGCAAGCGCGAGTGCCTCCATCGTTGTGGACACCACGTGGTCGGGTGACGTGTCGCTGACCAGCGACGTCGTCGTCGAAGGGCCGGCGACGCTCACGCTTGAGCCGGGCACCGTGCTCGATGCAGATACCTTCGCCATCGAGGTCGTGAACGGCGGGACGCTCGTCCTTGAGGGCGCTCAGGTCTTGACCACGGCCACCCCGCTCACGGCGGGTTCGCACGGTTCTGGCTTGTGGCCCGGCATCACCGTAGATGGGACCTCGGAGGCGTGGATCAACGACTCCAGCATCAGCGGGGCAGAAGGTTGCCTTGTTGTGGAAGGGGTGCTGAACGCCGATGGCCTTGTCCTCGAAGACTGCATGGTTGGTCTTGGTGTGGACGTGGGCGGTACGGCGACCGTTCAGGACCTTCAGGTCGCCCGCGCCGACGTCTACGGTGTGCGAAACGAGGGGGTGCTCGACCTCGTTGACGTGACCATGAGCAACGTCTCGATTGCCCTCATGCTCTCAAGCACGACCACGGCCAGCGGCGTTGACCTGCAGGTCGCGTTGCAGGGCGTCAAGGCCGTCGCCGGCGCAGACGCAACGCTGCTCGACATCACGAGCACCGACGTCCGCATCGTGTTCGGGGCGGACAGCGGAGCAAGCCTCGACGTTCAACAGGCCGTTGTGTCTGGCGCAGACCTGGTCGTGGACGCGAGCGACGCAGATGCGCTGTCCATCCACGACCTCACCGTCGAGGATTCGACCAAATTGGTGCAAGGGGTGGCCGTGCAAGACCTGCTGATCGAGAACCTCACCGCTACGTTGGGTCAGCAGGGCTCGGGGTGGGTCAGCGGCCTCGAGTTGCCGTGCGCAGGCGCATGCGTGCTGCGAAACGCTTCCTTGGTGCTTGAGAACGCCAGCCTTCACACAAGCGGCGCAGGCACAACCACGTTGGATCAGGTGACCGTTCGCTCAACGCTCATTGCACGCCCTGTGCTGCAGTCCACCGGCACGGGGACCCTCGTCGCCCAGGACCTGACGTTGGAGGGTGAAGGCGGCCTGCTGTTGCGGGATGTGGACACGGAACTCAATGCCCTGCACGTTGACCTTGGATTGGGAGCAGGGCCTGCCGTGGACGTGATGGCAGGTTCGCACGCGTGGGGTGATGTGGTGTTTGAGCGCCGCTACCGCTCAAACGACCTTTCCAGCGTTGGTCTCGATGCCACCTACACCTCCATCACCACGGATGCCTTGACGTCACGGAACCTGTCGTTCGGCGCTCGATTGGACGTGGCCGACCTAACGGCGGGAGCCCTGATGCTGCAGGACGGAAAGAACGCAGGCCTCATGGTGGATCAAGGGCAGGTGTCCACCACCACCCTCAGCACCCGTTTGAGCCCTGACGGCGTTGTGCTCGTGGACGCATCGCTGCACGTGGGCGCGTGGGATGCGGACCGGCATGCCTTGGCCCTTGACGTCGATGCATCGTCCACCGCCGTCGTCCGGGACTTCGACGTGGTCGGTGGCACGGGTGCGGCCGATGCGCTCGGTGACGGCCACTTGCTCTGGGGAGGCGATGCGTCACCACAGGTGCAGACGAGCACCTCCGACCGCCTGATCGAGACCCCTGTGACCTTCACTGACCTCGATGGGAATCCCATCGTGGCGTCGATTGCAGTCCACGGATTTGCCCTCACATCGGACGTCAACGGTGCCGCCACTGTTCCGCTGCTGCAGGGCGGCTCCGACGTGGTGGCCTTGGCGCAAGGCGCAGGCGTGAGGGACGTGTTGTACGGCGGACAAAACGGGCAACGCATGCAACTCCCTCTTCTGCCTCAAGGCGATTGGGTGCTCTCTTCTGGCGTGGACGCCGTGCTTGGCCCCCGGCCGGACGGAGGCATCCACGAACTTGACGGCGACCTCACCGTGCGTACGGGTGCACGGTTGACCCTGCTTGGAACGCACCTCTTCCTCACCGACGGCCATTCGGCCGAGGTCGAGCAAGGCGGCACCCTGCTGGGCGCAGACGCCGCCTTGACCGCGGACGGCATCGACCTGGTCGGCAGCGCCACGGTCGCAGGAACGAACGGCGGCGACCTGCACCTGCACGGTGACGTCGGATGGTCGTGCTCTTCTCCCGTTGAAACGAGCAGGTTGCACCTCCACGGGTCGGTCACCCTTGCCCCCATGTGTGAGGTGAGCGTGCTCGATGGCTCACTCAACGGCACAGCGGTGGCGCAGACGGGGGCCCAACTCGAACTGCTCGTCGGCATGGAGGTTCACGTGCTCGACGTGGGCCAGCCCGTGCAAGGGGCCAACGTGATTGTGGCCGGGGACATCGCCCAGACCGACAGCGAAGGTTCCGTCACCGGCACCACCTCCTCCTTGCTGGTGGACGAATCGGGGACCAGCAGCACGGGTGTGGTGATGGTGCGCCTCGACCACAGCGGACGCAGCGATTCGGTGGCGTGGGACACCTCGGGGCCGCTCGTTCACACCTTCATGTCGTCCACCTTGGAAGGCGGGTCACTGCTTGGGTGGACCGTGCTTGAATCAAAGTGGAGCCCCTACTACCTTGACGACGATTTGACCGTGGCCTCCACCGGAACGCTGACCCTGCTCGACGGCTCGCTGCTCCGCATCGCCGACACGGTTCGGATCCATGTGGAAGGCACCTTGGATGCTGGCGACGCCACCATGCAGGGCCCCGGTGCTGGCGCACGTTGGGGCGGGGTGCTCGTCGACGGCGATGCGGAAACCGAGGTCCGAATGCACGGCACGCGGCTGCTTGAGGCAAGCCCGGCCCTCCAACATGGCGGACCTGGGACGGTGAGCCTCATCGACACCACCTTGGCCCGGTCCTCTGGTGCCGATCCGCTGTTGCAGGTGACCGCTCAAGCCAGCGGCTCGATGCACCTTGACCGGGTGGTGCTCCGGGACGCGGGGGGTTCCTGTTTCGAAGCCCAAGGCCCGGACATGCTCCTCGAGGTCGATGGGCTCACCGTCGAAGGCTGCGGCGATCACGCCGTGTGGTGGCGTGACCTCGACGTGCTGGCAAGCAACCTGACGGTCGATGCTGGAGCCGCGTCGGGCGTGACGTTGCTCGGGGTTCGTGGCAGCCTTGAGGGGCTGAACGCCTCCTCGCACGACGGCGCTGGGGCTTCGCTGCACCTTCAGGACCTCCGCCAAGACCTTCGAATTCGAAACCTCGACCTTCGTGCAGGCACGGCCTCCGCGGCCTTGACCGGCGGACCAAACCGCGGCTTGGACGTGGCCGTGGTGGACATCGAAGGTGCCCCAGGCATCGACCTCGACGATTCAGCCGGTGTGCTCACGGACCTGACCCTGAGCGGAAGCGGCACAGGGACCGCCATCACGGCCCACCATGGCCGATCAACCTCGCTGGTGATGGAACGCGTCCAGGTGGACGGGTACGCCGTGGGACTGGACCTTCACGCTGGCCCCGATGAGGACGCAGCGCCGGTCGAACTGAGCGATGCGGACATCACGGCCGCCATCGCCCTCGCGGCCGACGGTCACCCGGCGTCGCTTTCCAACACCGTACTGGACGGTGAAGTGCAGGTGGGCGATGCCGATGTTCGCCTCCTCGATGTTGTCCTCGAAGGAGGGCCCACCAGCGTCTATGGTAGCGGACACCTCCATCGGTGGTCCACCCAACGCCTCGTGGCCTTGCGCTCTGGAAGCCCGGTTGACGGCGCATGGACCGTCACACCCGACCTTCCAGCGGCACAGGCGATGAGCACGACCGGTTCGGGCGCCGCGGTGACGCTGGAACTGCTCGTCGGTGTCGTCGATGCGACCGGGACGGTCTCCACTGGCGAAGCCTCCGTGGTTGTGGTTGTGCCCGGTTCGCCGGCCGTGACGACCACGGTCACGCTTGGCGACGAGGTCGTGGTCAACGTCCCCCTCAACGCTGCGCCGCTCGTGACGTTTGCCTCTCCGGTTGCGGGAGCACGGATCATGGAATCGCTGCCGGTGCAGGTCAGCCTTGTGGTCGACGACGACCTTGAAGAGGCTGCAGACCTGCGGTACGACTGGGTGGTGACCGACGTGCGCGCCGTCGTCGTCACGCGAAGCACCGACGTCCTCGTCACGAACCTGACCGACCTTCCCCCCGGCATCTACGTCATTGAGGTCAGCGTCACGGATGCCTACGGAGCCGTCGGAACGGCCTCCCTCGACGTTGAGGTGACCCAACTCGACACGGACGGCGATTGGACCTCGACGTGCAGCGACCTGACCTGGTCGGACACGGTCACGTCCTCGCCGTGTGGGCCCGACGTGTACGACGAAGACGACGACGGGGACGGGATTCGCGACACCCGCGACGCCTACCCGATGGACCCCTGTGCGAGCGTCGACACGGACGAAGACGGGCAGCCGGACGACCTTCACTGCCCGGCAGGGGCGTCGACGTGGCTCGTGGCGGACCAAGACGACGACGGCGACGGTACCCCGGACGTGCTGGAGGGCACCACCTCGAGCGGCGGCGGAACCTCATGGGGCCTCGTCGCGCTCGTTGTTTTCGCCGTCCTCGCCGTTGGCCTGCTGCTGGGGCGTCGACGGGGCGGCGGTGGCAGCCTGAGCGAGAAGGACCTCGTCCATCTGTGAGGCTGTGGCATGAACCTCCCCTCAGCGGACGCGGTTGGCCGGCTTGCCGTCCTCGTCCTCGCGGGTATCGTGGTGTGGGACGCGTGGTGGCTCACGCGTCAACGCCGTCAGGTGCCCGAGCTCGGACCTCAGCCTGGAGGTTACGCGTGGAGCTGCAGCGGGGCACAGGAGGCCATCCGCCAATGGGGCAACCTCGCTTCGATGGCCGCAATGCTGGTGCTCCCTTGGGCCTTCGTTCGACTTTCAGGAACGCCGGCGCACTGGGCGATCCTCTGGGACCTTCTGTTGACCGTTCACCTTGTGGGGCTGCTCGCTCCAAAACGGTAC
Organism: Candidatus Poseidoniaceae archaeon; assembly: GCA_038125145.1. Classification (GTDB taxonomy): domain Archaea; phylum Thermoplasmatota; class Poseidoniia; order Poseidoniales; family Poseidoniaceae; genus MGIIa-L3. Next base: position 652 of record JAYPDK010000076.1, on the reverse strand, counting down.
GCCGTGACACGGTCGCACCTCCTCGCCGATGGCCAACGGTACGCGTGGGAACGCCTCCGCCTGGCCGACCGTCAGCCGCGCGCACGCATCATGCTGCACCGGCGCGGCTGGGGGCCCTTCGGCCCCCTTCCCTTAGGCGCTGAGCGGGAGGACCTGACGCAGGTTCGAGCGTGGGTGGCGGCAGCCCTGCTCGGCGACGACGCGTGGGCATCGATGTTCGAGGAAGAATGACGATCTCAATTGGCTAAATCGAGTTCAATCCCATCACTATCTTCAGAAAGAACACGAACCTTGAGTTTTGTACCAACATGGTATGTTTCAATGATGCGACTGCTTTTCATACCCGGGAAAGCGGATTTCGGCAGAAACCCGATTCGCTGATCTTCAAGCGCAATTTTGAGACCAACGACCTCCTCGCCCAAACCCATCAGACTATTGCATTTCGAAAAATGCCCGATGACTTCCCCTCGTAAAACAGGCGAATCTAAATGTTCAGATGTAGTTGTGAGGATTGGAGACCAGATCCTTTGTTCATGAGCAAAAAATGCCCGTCGACTCTCAAACAATTCACGAAGGATTTCGGAAGAATCCTCAATCTTGCTCACAAATGCTCCAAGGAGCAGTCCACGTTCCTTTGGACCTGTCCGAGGTA
>JAYPDK010000075.1:2959-6108 GCA_038125145.1 Candidatus Poseidoniaceae archaeon | reverse complement strand
CCTTCAGGTCCTGCTGAAGCCGTTCGATCATCTTGTGCTTGGCCGAGATGGACTTGTCGTACTTGTTCGCCCGCTTCATCTGCTGCATGGCGCCTTGGGTGGACTTGATCTTCTTCTCCGTCGTTGCGATTTGGTCGGAGAGGGAGGCCTCGAAGCGTTCCTTTTGGGTGATGTACCGCGTGTAGTTCCCGGTGTACGGCCACGCGTGAAGGTCTTGGATTTCGACCACGCGGTTGCACACTTGGTCGAGGAAGTAGCGGTCGTGGCTGACGATCAACTGCGCCCCGCGGAAGTCGCGGAGGAAGTCTTCCAGCCACTCCGTGGTCTGGATGTCCAAGTGGTTCGTCGGCTCGTCGAGGAAGATGACGTCCACGCCGGCAAGCCCAACCAATTGCCGGGCAAGCGCGAGTTTGGCCTTCTCCCCGCCCGACAGGGCGGAAACCTGCATGTCCATGGGGTGCTGGTCGAGGCCGAGCCGAGCGAGGATGGCCTTCGCGATGCCCGCCACGTTGCCTCCGCCCGATTGCGCCAGCGTCTGCTGAAGTTGGGTGTAGCGTTCCATCACGGGTTCCCAATCGCCTTCGTAGAAGGCCGGGTCCACCATCTGGGCTTCGATGGCGGCAATCTCCTCCTCGAGTTCCTGGAATTGCCGGCCTTTTCGGGAGAGTTCCTCCTCGATGGTCCGGTCGGATTCAAGGTCACGGATCTGCGTCAAATACGCGATGCGAAGGCCGGGGGCGAATTCGATTTCGCCGACGTCCTGAAGTTGGTCGGAGATGGTGTTCAGCAGGGTCGTCTTGCCCGCACCGTTGTGGCCGACGATGCCGATGCGGTCGCCGTCGTTCACAATGAGGTTCACGTCACGCAGCACGTCGACGGGCCCGAAGGAGCGGTCGACGCCCTCCACGGTGATGAGCTGACGGACCATGGTCTCCCCGTTCCGCGGCCGGACCGGATGCACTTGGGCTTGACGGTGCGCATCGGCACGCTTGAGGCCCGACGGCGGGAGCGGGGGGCATGGCGGAGACGAACGGCCCGCGCTGGCTCGTCCTCGACGGCTACGAAGACGAGCCGGCCGCCTTCGGCGTGCCGCCCTACGTCGGCTTCCACGTGCGCTACCTCTGCGGAGTTCTGGAAACACACGGTCTGCCGTACGATTACCTGACCGTGGACCAATGGCGGCGCCTCGGCCGGCGCGACGGCGAGGCAGGCCAGCGGGCGCTGCTGTCCAACCGGGCCGGACTCGCGCTGCTCGCGGGAGCGGTCGTGCCCGGTCGCTACCTGAGGGCCACGCCGATCTCCTTGCCCGAAACCCGCAGCCTCGTCGGCATGCTACCTGCGGACGTTCCCGCCGTGCTTGGTGGATGGGCCATCCGTGGGTGGCGTCAGCAGGGGTGGAGCCCCTTGCGTCGCGGCCTCTTCATGGCCCTGCAGGACGCGGACGCGACGCTCGACCACCACCTGCGCACCGGCGAGTGGCAGCACAAGCGCCGAACCGCAGAGCAGTGGGAAGCATGGGCGCGGGCGGGGGCTGCGTCGGCGGCCGTGTCGAGCCACCCTGACCTGACGCATCCTGACCACGGGGGGCCAGGGCCGCTGACCTACGAGGTCGAGGTCTACCAAGGCTGCGTGAGGTACAAGCGAGGGTGCCGCTTCTGCATCGAACCGAAGAAGGGCACGCCGGTGTGGCGGCAACCCGACGACGTGGTGGCCGAGGTGCGCCTCGCGCTGGATGCCGGCGTCCAGCATGTTCGGCTTGGCGGCATGACGGACACCTACACCTACCTCGCCGAAGGGGTCGGCGAGATGGAGTACCCGCGCCCTGACCCAGAACCCATTGCGCGGCTGCTGCACGGCCTACGCGACGACGAGCGCCTGGACCTGCTGCACACGGACAACGGCAACCCGAGCATCATCGCGGAACACCTTGAGGAGGCCGAAGTCATCACGAGAACCCTCGTCGAGACCCTCAGCGATGGTGCGGTGCTGTCCTTCGGCTTGGAATCGGCCGACCCCAACGTGCACGACGCCAACTGGCTCAACTGCGACCCGGCCCAACTGAAGGCTGCGGTGGGTCTGGTCAACCGGTACGGTCGCGAGCGAGGCCCTCGAGGCCTGCCGCGACTGTTGCCAGGATTGAACTTCATCGCGGGCCTGAACGGTGAGCGCAACCAGACCTACGACCTGAACATGGACCTGCTTCGAGACCTGCTGGACGACGGGCACTGGCTGCGCCGCATCAACCTCCGGCAGGTGGAGGGCGAAGGCTTCCAAGAGGTCAACCCGGACGCCTTTGCGGCCTTCAAGCGCCGCGTCCGTGACGAAGTGGACGGTCCCTTGCTGCAGGAGATGCTGCCCGTGGGTACCGTGCTGCGCAACGTGCACTGGGAAGCGCACGAGGACCGCACACGCCTTCCTTCGCACGACGTTCCGGAGCGCCGTGACGGTTCCATGCATGGACAGGCCGGCGTGTCCTTTGGACGTCAACTCGGGGCCTACCCCATCCTCGTCGGGGCCTCGTACCTGACCACGCTCGAATCGATGACGGACGTTGTGGTGACCGGCCATGGTGCTCGGTCCATCAGCGCGGTCGAGGTGGGGCTGGATGCGGATGCGGTGACCACCTCGATGCTTGAGGCGATCCCAGGCGTCGGCTCAAAAGCGGCGTGGGCGCTTGTCTCGACCCGTGCCCGCCGCGCGTCCAAGCGCAAGGATTCGGCGGCACCGCTGGTACCCGACGTCGAGGCGTGGTTCGCCGACGCTGGACAGCGCTTGCCAAGCGAGGTTGACGTCCACACCGTTCTTCGCCCCGGCACGCGGCGTGAGGTTCATTGACGCCAACGGCAAGCCCTCCCCATGGCGGTCTGGGTCGTGACCGGAGCGAACCGCGGTCTTGGGGCTCGTTTTGTTGAGGTCCTTGGCGCGCGGGGGGACACCGTGTTCGCGGGTGCGCGCGACCCAACGCAGGTGCCTGACGCCAGCGGCCCTGGTGCCGTGCACCCGCTTCCGCTGGACGTCCGCAACGACGCAAGCGTGGACGCCTTCGCGAACGCCATCGCCGCCTCCACCGGCCACGTGGACGTGCTGCTCAACAACGCAGGCGTCGCCGACGGCCGGTGGTCCGACCTGTCGGACGTGGACCCTGCCAC
>JAYPDK010000075.1:0-2859 GCA_038125145.1 Candidatus Poseidoniaceae archaeon | reverse complement strand
AGCGTCGGCGACCTGCTTGGCCTCATCGACCGTCAAGACGCTTCGGTGTCGGGTGGCTTCCTCGAGCATACGGGCCGGACCTTGCCGTGGTGATGACGTGCAGGACACGGCAATGGTTGAGGGGCTGCTCGCGGCCGCCCGCCGATTGTCCGACAGGTGCAACGAGGCCATCCCGGCCCTCATCGGCGCAGGTGACGTCGCCCACGCCACGAACCCGCTCGACTACGCCTGGCCCCTGCACGAAGCGTGGATCCGCACGTGGGGCGGGCACGGCGCCCGCACCCTGCTCTTGGGCATGAACCCGGGGCCATGGGGCATGGCGCAGTCGGGCGTTCCGTTCGGCGCCACGGGCGTGGTGCGGGACGACCTTGGGCTGCCCGACCTCGCGTTGACCACGCCTGCGGGTGCCCACCCGCAGCGGCCCATCGAGGGGCTGTCCCTCGAGCGGCAGGAGGTCAGCGGGCAGCGGTTGTGGGGCCTGCTGCTCGACCTGTGGGGCGGTCCGGAAGCCGCCATGCAGCAGGTCTTCCTCGTGAACCATTGCCCCTTGCTGTTGCTGAACGAGCGCGGCGCCAACGTCACGCCGGACAAACTCCCCGTGTCCGTCATCGGCCCTTTGCTCGAGGCATGCGACGACCACCTTGCCGAGGTCGTGGACCTGCTCGGCATCGAGCGCGTGGTCGGCGTCGGTGCCTACGCGCTGAAGCGCGCACGGCTCGCCCTTGGCGGGGGGCGCACCGACGTGGGGCGCAGCCCAAACGGCCGTGAGGTGCACCTGTCCACGTGCTGGCATCCGAGCCCTGCGTCACCGCTGGCCAACAAGAACGGTGGAGCGGATTGGCGGGCCAACGTGACCTCGGTCCTCCGCACGGCTTCGCAGATGAATTGAAACCACATTTCCCCCTTGGGCCGTCCATGACGACCCTCCAACGTGCATGGGAGCCCCAACCCAACGACCGCTCTTGGGACGAGCCGGCCGGCGACGACCCCCGAACCCTCTACCAGATGGTGCAAACCAGCGTCGCCCGCTTCGGTGACCAACCGCTGTTTGGGACCATCCCCGCCGAGGGCATGGCGCGCGTTCACCTCACCTACAGCGAATTTGCCGGCCTTGCCGACGCTGTCGCGACCGTCTTGACCGACCGAGGCGTGGAAAAGGGTGAGCGCATTGCGCTCATCCTCGACAACTCTGTGGAGTGGGCTGCGACCGCGGCCGGTGCCAACGCCATCGGTGCGGCCTACACGGCGATGTACACCCACCAGCACGGTGAGGAGTGGTCCTACATCCTCAGCGACGCGACCCCCAGCATGGTGATGGTGGCGAACACCACGGTGCTCGACAAACTCATCGGCGCCATGCCCGATGACGCCTCGGCATGGCCCGCTCGAGGTGTGGTCTTGATGGGCGAAGAGCCAGCCAACGAACTCCCGCCCGAAGGCATCTCCGTGACCAACTGGAACGATTTCGTGCAGGAAGGGCGTGCATCGTCCACCACCTTCGACGTGGCCGACGACCCGTCGGCCCTGGCCACGCTCATCTACACCTCGGGCACCACCGGTCACCCGAAGGGCGTGATGCTGACGAACTGGAACATCCTCTCCAACATCCTCAGCGTCCAGAGCGTCTTCCCGATCTACATCGGCGACAAGTCCGCCTCCTTCCTGCCGTGGGCGCACTCCTTCGGTTCGACGGTGGACCTGTTCTACATGATTCGCAGCGGTGTTCACGTCAACCTCATCTCCGACGTGACCCGCATCGCCGACGAATTGACGGAAATCAAGCCGGCCATCCTCTGCGCGGTGCCCCGCGTGTGGAACCGTTTCTACGACCGTGTGAACGCGCAGTTGGACAGCAGCGCCGTCAAGCGTTTCTTGGCTGGAAAGGCCCGAAAGCACGCCAGCAAGCGCATCGCCAAGGCCGGCATCGTGTGCGACGCGGTCGAACCCACCACCTTCTGGGACAAGAAGTTCGACGGCCTCATCTGGGGCAAGGTGCGCGACCGCTTCGGCGGCAACCTCCGCTTCGCCATCTCCGGAGCCTCGGCCCTTTCGCCCGACGTGGCGCAGTTCATTCAGATGGTCGGCATTTCGTGTTTCGAGGGCTACGGTCTGACCGAAACGGCCCCGATGGTCGCCGCGAACGGCTGGATGGGCTACGGCGAATCCCGCCTGAACAGCGTTGGCAAGGTGCTGAACGGCGTCAAGGTGACCATTGACACCTCGGCCTGGGACGACCCCGACCGCCCCGATGAGGGCGAGATCGTCGTCACCGGTCCGAACGTCATGCAAGGCTACTGGAACAAGCCTGAGGAAACCGAGGCCGTCATCGTCGAGCCCGGTACCTTCCGGACCGGCGACCTCGGGAAATTGTCCCCCGACGGCTACTTGACCATCACGGGCCGGGTGAAGTCACAGTTCAAGCTCGAGAACGGCAAGTACGTCTCTCCCGCGCCGCTTGAAGAGGCCATGAAACTCGACGCCCTCATCGAGCAAGCCGCCCTCGACGGACGGAACCGCCGCCACACCTTCGCCATCGTTCACCCCAACCTCGCCGCGCTTCGTGAGGGGCTGGCCGGTGCTGGCGTCAACGCGCCCAGCGACGATGCGGACCTGTGCGCCTCGGCCGAGGTCCGTGCGTGGCTGCTGGAAAAGATCCAATCCCGCGCCAAGGGCGACACGACCTGGAAGGGCTACGAGATTCCCAAGGCCCTCATCCTCGACCCCGAGGAGTGGACCACGGACAACGACCTGCTCACCCCGACGATGAAGGTCAAGTTGCGCAACCTGATGACGCGCCACGAAGACGCCATCGCGGCCCTCGATTGAGCGACGTCCGGGACTTGGTCGGCCGCTTGGGTA
>JAYPDK010000074.1:0-6374 GCA_038125145.1 Candidatus Poseidoniaceae archaeon | reverse complement strand
GAGAAGCGAACGAACCCCTTCGTTGGCGAGGGTGCCGGCGAGCACGGCACGTTCGGCCGCGGCCGCTATGCATGACGCCCTCCGTTCCTGAATGGTGAGGGTTTATTCCACAGCGAAGGGCCCCCGCAGGCATGACGAGCCTCGGTCACCTCGTGCTCTACGTCAGCGAGATGGAGCCCATGCTCCGGTTCTATAGGGACCTCGTGGGCCTTGCTGAGGTCGGCCGGGTGCACGGAGGTCGCGTGGTGGCGCTCACCGGCGGGCGAACGCACCACGAACTCTTGCTCATCGAGGTCGGGCAGGCCCCCGGCCCGTTGCAGGGACGCCGTCTCGGCCTCTACCACACCGGGTGGTGCATCGGGGACGATGACGACGACCTGAGGGATGCGTTGGTGCGTGCGCAGGACATGGGGGCGAGGCTGGTCGGCACGGCCGACCACACCGTGTCGCACTCCCTGTACCTGCTCGACCCGGACGGCAACGAAGTCGAACTGTACGTCGACGTCCCCGGCATCGATTGGAAGGACCCGGCATGGCTCGACGAGCCAATCCGAGGGCTTCGGCTCTGATCAGGACATCATGCCTGCCAACGCATCGCTGAGCACGGGAAGGGCTTCCTCCCAGGTGGCCACGATGCCGTAGTCGGCGTGCTTGAAGATGGGCGCGTCCGCGTCTTTGTTGATGGCCACGATGTATTTCGACGAGCGCATGCCCGCGAGGTGCTGAATCGCACCCGAGATGCCGACCGCGATGTACAGGTTGGGATTGACGGTCTTGCCCGTCTGCCCGACCTGCATGCTGTGGGGGATCTCGTCCCACGTGTCCACCGCCGCGCGGGATGCACCCACAGCAGCACCGATGGTGTCGGCCAACGCCTCGAGGTGACGGAAGTTGCCGGGCTCGCCCATGCCACGTCCGCCGGAGACGATGATGTTCGCCTCAGCCACGTCGAGGCGCTCGCTTGCGCGAGCCACGACGTCGAGCACCGCGGTCTTCAGGTCGCCGCTGGCGTCCACCACGGACACATCAGCGTCCGCGGCAGCGGCGGGGGCCATCACGTTCGCACGGACGGTGAGCACAGCGGCACCGTCAACGGCGACGGTCTGCATCGCCTTGCCGGACAGGATCGGGGAGGTCAACTCCCCGCCGTTGATCAACACAACGTCCTGAACGACGGGAAGGCCTCGACGGGCGGCGAGGCGCGCCGCGAGGTCCTTCGAACGTGAAGAGGCAAGGGCCACGACGTGGCCGGCAGGCGCGATACCGTCGATGGCCTCTGCCCATGCTGAAGCGTCGTAGGACGCGAACACGGGCGATTTCGCAGCGATGATGCGGCTCACACCGGCGAATCCGGCGGCGTCCGCGGACGATGCGTCGGTGCACGGGACCACAAGCACGGGCGCTCCTCCCAGGGCGAGGGCGGCGGTGACGAGTTCGGCGGTGGCGGGAGCAACGACGCCCCCGTTCGTTTCAGCGATGATGATGGTCTCGGTCATGGGTTCACCTCAGAGCACGTTGGCCTCCTCGCGGAGCAATCGGGCAACGTCTGCTGCTGCAGCGCCACCATGGAAGGTCTTCCCCTCAGGCTTGGCGGGAGGAAGGGTGCAGGACACCACGCGAACGCTGCTCGCACCAACCTGGGCCGCACGAACGTCAACGGTCGCTTTCTTGGCCTGCATGATGCCTTTGACGTTGGGCTTGCGCACCTTGAGGTCACCCTTGTCGCAGGAAAAAACCGCAGGAAGGGACACTGAGAGGCGGGCGTCTCCACCTTCGGCAGGTACGGTCGCGGTCACGTCAGCGCCGAATTCGAGTGCGATGACGTTGGACGCGCTCGCCCAGCCAAGGTGTTCTGCAAGTCCGGGTCCGGTTGAGCCCGCGCCGGTGTCGGCCGCGGACTTTCCGCAGTACACCACCTCGGCACCGAGGTCACGAACGGCGGCCGCGAGGGCCCCTTGAACGGCGTTGGAGTCGGCCCATCCGTCGTGGTCCAAACGAACGATATGGTCGGCGCCGATGGCCTTGGCGTCCTTCAGGATCTTGTCGGCACCTGCACCACCGAGGGTGACCGCGGTGACCTCGCCACCAGCGGCTTCCTTGTGCCGAAGGGCGGCCTCAAGCGCGAACTCGTCGTAGGGGCTCATGACCATCTTCGCGCCGCTGAAATCAACGGAGCCGCCGCTGATGCTGACGGGGGCGTTCGTGTCCGGAACTTGCTTGACGAGGACGACGATGTTGGGCATACGTTCACCTTGCTGACCGCACCACCGGGGCGGAGTCCAAGAAGGTTGTCCGACGCCTGCAGAGGGACGCTTAGGGGAGTTCGGAGAGGGAGGGTTCAAGGGCCATCGCTCCCGCAGGCGAACCTCATGTCCTACGAGCGACGACCCATCGGGCCCGAAGAAGACCTGCAGGACCTGATGGACGCCTTCGGCGACCTCTTCGAAGGAACGTACATGGACGAATTGCGCACCCTCGGTCCCTGCGAGGAGCAGGTGTTCTCGTTCGATGTCGAGTACGCCGACCTGATGGAACATGACGTGATCCGAAACCATTTGGTGGACGACATCGAACGCTTCATGCTCACGGGCGAGCAGGTGCTCAACGACCGATTTCGTCAGCACATGCAAGCACCGTGCCGCCTCGTCCTGCGCTTGGCAGGTCTCCCGGACGAGCGACGCAGGCCACTGGACAGCCTTCGCATGCGGGACCGGGGCCGTCTGTTCACCTTCGACGTCGCCGTGACCGGAGCGACCCCGCCGATTGGCTACCTCCAACGGGCCACCTACACCTGCAGGGTACCCGGATGCGGAGAAACCGTGCAAGTGGACCAGCGGTTGGCGAGGGAACGGGAGAAACCCTCGTCGTGCCAGTCGTGCATGCAGCGCATGCTCGAAGGTCTTCCCGACAACGAAGAAGGCGAGTACATCCGCAGGATGGCGGAACATCGTGGGATGTTTGGGGACTTTGGCCTTGTCACCGAAGACTTGCGGTACATCGACGTGCAGTACCTCTCTGTGGTGGACGTCGTCCCGGCTGGGAAAGGGCCGTGGGGCCAAGGGCGCCACACGTGGACAGCGGTCGTTGATGAAGACCACGTTGGGTCCTACCCCGTCGGTTCGCTGCTTCGGTTGCACGCCACGGTCAACGTGGACCACCTGCCGGAACGGACCTTCGCGAAAGACACCCGCCGCTGCCTCCTGCTGCGGGTGGAAGGCATCGAGCTGTTGGACGACGCTGCTCATGTCGACGACGTCCAGTGGGCCCAAGGGCCACCGGTCTGAGCCTCAGGATTGACCGGTCAGTTGCCGCACGATGGCCAACCGCTCCGGATGGGCCGTGAAGTGCTCCTCGACGGGACGAAGGCCTTCCGCAAGCCCGTCCGCCACGCCCCACTTCGCGTCGAGGGGGTGGAGCGTGCCGTCCATGACGGCCGCCCGGAAGGCGTCGAGGTCCGTCCACGAGGACGGTTCGCCAAACTTCGGATTGGGCGTGACGTGGATCACGCCTTGCTCGGGCAAGACAATGTGAGCGGCCAGTTCGTACACAGGAGACTGCTCGTCCTCGGGGTCAAGGTAGGCCTTACGCATCTTCTTGCGCATGACCTGCACATCGTCGTGAAGGAGGATGGCACCGCGCGGGTCGGACTTGCTCATCTTGTGATCGAAGGACTCCATCCGTCCACCCGAGGCGTTCAAGGCCGACAGGATGGGTGTGTGCAAGCAGGTGGCCTTCGGCCAGCCCCACTTTGAGGACACGTCACGCATGTACATGTGCGCCTTGCGCTGGTCCATGCCACCGATGGCCACGTCGATGTTGAGGTGCCCGATGTCGGCCGCCTGCATGGCGGGGTAATAGAACCGCGAGAGGTCATGGTCGGACGACGCTTCATCCCGACCCATGATGGAGAAGGTCTTCCGCACCTGGGCCAGCGTCATGCCCTTGCTGCAGCGGAGCACCCGAGCCCAATAGGCTCCGTCGGACATCACGGTGGACGCCCAGAGGAAGCGCAATTGGCCCGGGCCTTCCCCCTCTTCAGGGTGGCCGAGGAGGGCGCGGAAGGTGTCCTCCATGTAGCGAGCCGTTGCCTGAATGGCGTCGAGGTCACCTCCGAACTTGTCGTTGACCCACGCGTGCCAATCCGCGAGGAAGATCAGCACGTTCGCGTCAGCGTCGAGCATGTTACGGAGACGCAAGGCCAAGACCTTCCAGCCAATGTGGGCGGTGCCGGACGGCTCGAAGCCAACGTAGCAGCGGATGATGTCATCGCCCGCCATGCTTGGGCCGCCGCCGAGCACCGAGAGAAGGTGGTCAAGTCCGACGACTTCCTCCGCACCGTCCACCATAAGGTGAAGGCGGTGTTGAGCGCCTTCGGTCAAGTCCGCGATGGAAGGGTGCCGGTCGAGCAGGTCGTCGAACTGCACCTGCTCCATGCCACCCACCTCAGAGCAAATCCTTGAGTTTCTTGATCTGACCTTCTGTGGGACTCGCACCCTCATCGAGCGTTGCTTGGAGGGTGTCGATTTGGGCGTGGATGGCCGCCCGATCGTCCTCCGCGAGGCTGGTGGCCATCTCCAAACTCTTCAGGGCCATCTTGATGGTCGATTTTGCGCTTGAGATGTTCTTTGCCTCCTCTTTCGCCTTGTCCCCACGTTGCTTGGCCGTATACCCGGTTGCTGCGTCCAAAAAGGAGGACCAGCGGCGTCGAGATTCCATGGCCAACTCACGTCCTTGTTCCTCCAAAAAGGCCTCGAGGTCCTGCCCCTTGAGTTGGGTCACGTCCACCACGAGGCGCCCGTCGAGGAATTCACCAGAAACGCTCGACATCAGCCCGAAGGAAGCCGTGAAGCGGCCTTCTGCGTCGGCGTTGGCTCCGTCAAAGGACTCGGCTGCAAGTTTGGCAAGTCCAGCGTTGCCCCCGATCTTTTTCTCATGACCACGACGAACGTGAAAGCGCTCCATGCATAACCCACCTGCAGGTGCGGCATAAGGTTCGTGGCCGGCATGGCGACGTGCGGTAGGGGAGAGGTTTTCACCAGACTCCGCGAGCCCCAAGCATGCGAAGGCGCTGCGTGGTGGTGCTGGCGATGCTGATGCTGAGCCTACCGCTCGCATCAGCGGCTCCCGCCGTTGTGCTGGAAGACCACGGTCAAGTTGAGGCACCGGGGGCCATCACCGCCATCGACGTTCGACCGGGTGGCGCGGCCGTGTTGCTTGTTGGCGAGGACGGCTACGCACACCGCATCGACGGCGCGCAACCCACGCGAAGGGACCTCGACGTTGAGTTGGGAACAGGCCGCACGGCGGACTTTCATGACGTGGATTGGCACCCTGGCGGTGCGACCGCCCTTCTTGTCGGTGCTTCAGGCATGCTGATGCGGTACGAAGGGGACACCCACGCCATCTCGTCGGTCGACGGTTCGGCGTTGCTCGCCGGTCGTGACCTCATCGGCGTCGAATGGCGCCCCGGCGCAGACGTAGCGTACATCGCTGCACGGGACGGCGCGCTGTGGCGCTACGCAGCGGGTTCAGGCCCGGTCCTCATCGACGATGGATTGAGCACAACGGACATCACCTCCCTGACCTGCCACCGCGCCGCCAACATTTGCGTGGTCACCACATCGGACGACGGCCTCGGTTTGATCGGTCGGGACCACGAGTTGGTGTGGTTGAGTGGGACCTCCTCGACAACGTGGGTGGCCTCTGCCTGCGCGGATTCAACGCTCAACGAATGCACCGCGTACGGCATGGGGTTGACGACGGTCGTCATCCAATTGAACACGGAGACCGCGTCGGCCAGCACGGTCGGCAAGGTCCGACCACTCGTCCCAATGGACGCAGAAATGACGGGGGCGTCCGTTGCCGCAGGCGGTTCATCGCTCGTGCACCTCTCTCCAATGGGCTTGCTCCGCCACGACCCGATCAGCGACGAGATCTACGATCATCTGAACGCGGAGCAACTCGTCGCCTTCGACCCTGTCATCGCCGGGCGCGCCATCGCCGGCGTCTGGGAGGACAGCGTCGGAACGGGCTGGTTGCTGACAGCGGACGGCGACCTCATCGGCATGACCCCGGACATGACAGAAGCGCAGGCCGGAGTGTTCGAAACACTGGGCGGGATTGTTGTGGCGATCGCCGTGATTGGCACCATCGTCGGCCTGGCCTTCATGAACAGCCCGAAATTGCAGGCGTGGTACCTCCGCCGTCGTCGCCGTCGTCAAGGCTGAACCACGGTCGCTGCAACAGGTTCATTGGTCGGACCCGCTGGACACGTGCCATGGAAGCCTTCGAAGGCGTTGACTTCTACGACATCGAATCGCTCCTCACGGAGGAGGAAATCATGGTGCGCGACATGGTGCGCGCATGGGTGGATG
>JAYPDK010000073.1:0-6433 GCA_038125145.1 Candidatus Poseidoniaceae archaeon | reverse complement strand
GTGAAGGTGCCCGACGTCCACGATTCGTACGACGGGCCTCCGTTTTTGGTCGTGAAGTTGAGGTAGATGGCGTACGTGTTCAGACCGAACGCCAACGGATCGGTCAACTGCCAGTTTTCCAGCGAAAACAAGGTCTGGAAGAGGTTGTCAGGAAGGCCCGCGCCGCTGTGGTTTTCTGCATCCAAGAGGTACTCGTACGCCCGCGGGTGGTCGGCGTCCATGGGTGAAGCATCGCGCCGCTGCACGCCGTCGAGGAAGGTACCGGCCTCGGTGATGGCGTCCCCTGCTCCAACAGGCCTCGCTGCGGCGTCCACCGTCGCGAGCACCGAGGCTGCTTCAGCCTCCGCCAACAGGTCCGAACTGGAGGCGCTGCGTTCGGCCAGCAGGTCGTCCATGGCGTCAAGGATGCCAAAATCGTCGGCCACAACTTCAGCCGTCGTCACCGGCTGCACCACAGGAAGAAGGAACAGCAGCAACAGGAACACCGCCGCAGGCCGTCGCCCCCCGGGCGTCGGCGCGACGCCACGATGCAGGAGGCGTGGTGCGGACGTCTCCATGCCCTCAGTCGGTCCGTGGTGCTTTGTGAATCCATCCCTGACGCGAGCCTGCAACGGGCGTTCATGGCACGGGTGGGTGGCGAACCGTGACGTGGCTTGCGCAGGACGGGCACGCGGCCCGCGCGGCCTGAAGGTTGTCCGGAAGGCGGGCGATGAACCGCTGGTCGCACGACGGGCACGTGGCCTGAACCTCTTCTTGGTGCTGCGGGGCAGGTTCGGGCACCGCCTTCGCGGGCGTTTGCGTGCCCAACGAGGCGGTGTTCAGCATCGATGCGAAGCCGGCCGGCAGCGAGAGGCGTCCGCCTGCCGCCACCCCTCCCGACGAAGCCGCCGGCGCCTCAGCCATCCCTGACGTGGCCTCTTCCACGGGGTCACGGGGCTGAGGTTGGGAAGCGTCGGACGTTTCCGTTGGCTGTTCATCCGCGTTCATCAGGGACGCCAGGGCGTCCTCCCCGGTGTTTGTGGCCGACGTCGCGGCACCCCCGTCGAACAACGCACGTGAAGCGTCGTCCATCGCTGCCCGAGCACCGGCAGGTGGAGCCGCTGCGAACGTCATCGGCGCAGCGTAAGGGTCACGGGGTGCGGCCGAGGTCGCGCTCGCACCGTAGATGCTCGCCATTTCGGCCGCCTTGGCTGCCTCAGCACGTTCCTCGGCCGTGGGTTCTGGTTCGATCGCAGGTTGCGGTTCATCCCCAGAGCGCCTGCGAAGCAGGACCACCGTTGCACCGCCACCCGCCAAGAGCAGCACGACGAGGAAGCCCAGCCAGGCTCCTCCCCGCTGATCGTTGGACGGAGCCGTCACCTCGACGCTCCACACCACCCGGTCGCGGTTCCCGGAGGGGTCCTCCACGGTGATGACCACCGTCTGCTCCCCGACCTCGCTGAAGGAAAGCGCCACTTGAGGCCCTTCAGCATCGGCATCGTCGTCCTTGACACCGTTGCCGTCCGTGTCCACCAACGGTGCAAGATCCCAATGGACGACGAGGTCGTCGGTGGGATCGACGTCGTCCTCCACGACCACGCTGACCACCACCTGCGCGCCGGCCTCCACCGTCGCAGGCAGCGTTGCCACGGAACCGGCCGTGATGGAGGGAGGGGACGCATCGGTGACCACCACGCGTCGTTCGAGCACGTCTGCACCCCCGGACGGGTCGGTGACGGTCAAGCGGACGGTGTGCTCGCCGGGGCTGGACCACGACGACACAAGGGTGGTGTTTTGTGCGGCAGCGCTGCCGTCGATGGACCACGAACAGGTTTCGATGCGGTGGTCGTCGGAGGATGGGGCGCACGAGAGGCGCAGCACGTCATCAATGCCGATACGGTATCCGTCGGCGATCGGCTGTTCCGCCCCCAACGAAGCGACCGCAGCAACCGGTGCCACCACGTCGCTGACCTCGATGAGGTGGGTCGTGCTGGCCGTACGGCCGTCCACGTCCCGAACCTGCAAGGTGACGGTCTTCGTGCCGGGCGTGGACCACGTCGACGTCGTGCTCGCCTCATCGCCCCACGTGTTGCCCGTCAGGCCCACACCCTCACCGTCCACACCTCCGTCGAGGTCCCACGACCACGCCTCGAGGCGCATCAGACGGTCCGGGGTCGCACCAGCATCGAGCGTCAGGCCAACACCAAGCGTGGTGGACCCGTTGGCGCTGTCGGTGACCACGGGTGCCAACGGCGGGTCCAGCGTGAGGCGGACGGTGGCACGCACGTCCTCGCCCGCCGCACCGCCGTCGGTGCGGTTCGTTGCGTCAAAGAGCAGGTGCATCGGCGTGCCTTCGAGCGAGGCGGGAAGCACCCAACTCAGGGTGGCGTCGCCGTCGACGTCGAGCATCGAGCGGCCTGCAGGCGGGCTCATCGAGGCACCGCCTTCCCACGCCGCTCGTTCGTCGTCGTTGAGCAGGAGCAGGTCGCCCGCCCCGTCGACCGGCCAAGCCTCGAGCAGGAGCGATGTGCCAGCATCAAGGGACAGACCTCCTTGCGGGGTCAACCAGGACGAGGCGTTTTCCTCCACCCCATACAGATCGTGGACGACGGTCAAGGCCCCCTCGACGATGGGGTTCACGAGCAGGCTCACGGTGGAGCGTGCTCCGCCCTGGTCCCCCATGCCTTGGTCACCGTCGTGGGCAAGGTTGTCGAGGACCAGCGACCAAGCCTTGGGCTGGATGGAGGCGGGAACGCGCCAGTGGAACCCCAGTTCGCCCAACAGCGATTCCGTGCTCGCGGGCAGGGTCATGCCGGCCCGGTACCCTTGACCGAGGTCGTAGGGCGTGCGGGCAGCAGCGTCGAACACCAACAGGTCGATGGCGTCATCGATCACGAGGACATCGACCTCAAACACCGTGCCCGGTTCGAGCGTGCCGAGGTCGACGACGAGGCAGGTTCCCGCGTCGATGCCAACCGCGCCGGTGACGTCGGAAAGCACGGCCTCGGCGCAACCCGGAGCCTCACGACCAACAACCGCAGCCTGAGCCGGCACCGAGGAAAGCAGCAGGAGCAAGACGGGCCAGAAGTACCGCTGCATGAACGATGACGGCGCTGATGCGCCTTTCAACGTCTGCTCTCCGCGAGCCGTGTGACCGTCCAGCCGCCGTCTCGGCGCCGGTGGTGTTCCACCGCCCCATGGGCATCGATGCGTAAGCGGTCCCCGTCCACGAGGGCCACGCACGGCACGTCCTCGGGAAGCACCGCTTGGGCCTCCTCCAGCACCTCGCTCAGGTCGGTGACGCGGGCGCTGAAATGCGTGAGGGCCAGCACGCGAGCGTTGCTCTGCACCGCCGTTCGTGCTGCGCCGGCCGAGGTGCTGTGCAGGTGAGCCTCAGCCTTCTCGTGCTCGTTGTTGAGGAAGGTTGCTTCGTGCACCATGAGGTCCGGAGCAGGGCCCTCAACGATCAGTCCTGGAGCGGACGTGTCGCCCGACACGACGAGCGAAAGGGAGGGCGTTCCCGGACCGCGGTACCTGTCCAGTTCAATCCGCTCCCCACCTTGCTCAAGGTGACCCTGTCGGAAGAGGAGCAAGCGCTCGTCCTCCGTCAAGCACAGCGGATCGAGGCGCGTGGCGTCGACCTTGCCCTGCCGAGCAGCATGGTCAATCCTCCACCCACACGAAGCGACGGAGTGGGACGAGGTAACGGGCGTGAAGCGAACCTTGGCCCAGCCGACAGGCGACCATTCGGCATCGACAAGGTCCACGACGTGACCGTCGTCTTCGATCACCGCCCATCGGCCGCCGTCCATGTCCCCCAAACGCCAGCGCACGGGGAAACCAAGGCGGTCGGACGTCGCCCCCAAAGCACGCCACTGCTGCACTTGACGAAGGAGGTCGGACGGCTCTCCACCATCGAGTGGCGCATTGCATCCCTCGGCCACCAAGCGGTCGAAGGTGGAGGCAGCGACAGGGCCGGCCACCTCGAGCGGTTCGGTTCGGCCGTCAAGCCCGGAGGTTTGCAACCACGGAAGCAGGCCCCAGGTATGGTCGAGGTGCCCGTGGCTCAACAGCACAGCGCCAACACGACGCGGGCGCAACCGAGGCTCGCCACCAACGCTGCGAAGGTGGCGTCGGGCGGCGGAAAAACGCTCTTGGAAGCCCTCCCCGGGGTCCATCACCACGAGGCCTTCGGTGGTGCTGAGCACCGAACCGCTCACCGCTCGTTCGGTGGTCGGCCGGGCCGAAGAGGTCCCAAGGACATGAAGGTCGAGCATCTCAGCCACGACCTGGCAGCGGAATCGGGGTCTCTGGGAACCAACGGAGGATCACAACATCGCCCACGCCGCGCACCCAACGCCACGGCACGGCAACGTCGATGCCTTGTTCGACGAGGTGGTGCGGCGTCCCGACCACGAAGAGGTGGGAGCAGGCGAAACCGTCCACGTCGATGACGGCGTCGTGCACCGTGCCGAGGCGACGGCCATCCGGGAGGTAGACCTCCTTCCCACGCACCGTGCTGACGTCCATAACGGCCCCGAGACCAAGACGGGTGGTTTGCCCTTAGAACCCAACGCATGAGGCGTTGGCTCACTTGCCGCGGTTGAGGTTCGCCTTGAGGGAGGGGCGAATCTTCTCCGCACCCTTGCCCTTGCGGTACAGTCCACGTCCGCGCTTTCCGGCGGAGGTCAATCCACGCTCGGCACGGCCACGGTGGCCCTTGTTGCCGTTGGCTTCGCAGAAGACACCGAGCTGCTTGTCCTTGATGATGGCAGGGTGGTGCGTATCGATCATGATGACCTCGTAGTACTTGTGCTTGCCATCCTGGCCAACCCAGTACGAGTTGAGGACTTCGAGGTTGGGGAAGTGGCGGGAACAGCGCTCCTCGGCGATGCGCTGGATGCTCTTCGCCATGGTGATCTTCGTGATACCGGCCTTCGAGGGCTTGCGCTTCATGTGCACCTTACCCTTGCGGAGGCCACCACGGCGAACCCGGGTGCGAACGACGACAACGCCCTGCTTGGCCTTGTAGCCAAGGCGGCGAGCGGCGTCGATGCGCGTTGGCTTCTCGACGCGGGTGAACACCTCTTCACGGCGCCACTGCGCCATGCGGGACTGGCGGTGCATGTGGGGCTGGTTCGCCTTCGGCTGGCCCCAGTTTTCACGGACGTGCTGATAGAGCCCCTTCGTCATGGTCACACCATCCAGCGTCCTCCCGACCTTCCTCCCCTTTATCAGTCCTCCCATAGGGGAGCAGCGCGCAATGGACGCGGTGTCCAAGTGCTTGAGGTTGGACACCATTCGGCGGTCATCTTGAAGGGCACAGGCCGCCGCACCCTCCCATGGAGACCGAACTGGTGGACATCGCGTGGTTGCGGCCTCATGAAGAAATCCAGCCCGAGCGCGTTGAGGAGCTTCGCGAGAAACTGCAATCCCAGGGCTTCATCCACAAACCGATCCTTGTGGACCGTGCCTCGGGGACCATCCTTGACGGCCACCACCGTTACACGGCCTCGCTTGAACTTGGCCTGACACGCATGCCGGCCCTCTTGTTCGATTACCTCGAGGACGACAGCATCGTCGTCGACCTGTGGCCGTCCGCGACCATCGAATCCATCTCGAAGCAGGACATCGTCGACCTCGCCTCCCGAGGGGAGCGCTTGACGCCGAAAACCAGCCGGCACACGCTGCCTGCGGACGTCCCGCGTATCGCGGTGCCGCTGAGCGACCTCCGCTGAGCCTCACAGAGGGTGGAGCATGTCGGACACATGCGGCTGAAGCACCCGCCAAATTTCGGCGTGCACTTCCTCAACAGAATGCCGCGTCTGCACCACAGGGAAGCCTTGTTCCTCTGCAACGTCCGTGAACGCCTTCCGAACCAACTTCTGGTATTCGAGGAAGGACGTGGTGACCGACCTCGAGAGGTTGAGGTCCATACCGGCTTCAAAGTCCACGAGGGCCTGCAGTTCTTCGCCGAAAAGGATGCGGTTCAGCAAGCGGCGTGGGCCAGCGCTCAGAACGATGGTGATGTCGGGGGAGGGAACGTCGAGGTAGAGGCTGCGAACCCACTCCACGTCCCCGCCGCGGATGCCCTCACGAATTTCGGGGGTCAGGGTGTAGCGGTCGGCGATAACCACGAAGCCTGCCTCCAACGCGGGACGAATGCTGTGGATCACCTGGTCGTGCAGGTCCGTGGCGTAGAGCAGGGCACGCGTACGCCAATTGAGGTCATGCAGCCCGCGGTCCCGGCCTTTCAGCTGCTCACCGAGGAGCATCGACCGCGCGAGCCCGGTCGTCATGGTCGCGACGCCTCGGGCTTCGAGGTGTTCGGAGAGCAAGCGAACGTGAAGGGAGCGACCGACGTGGTCAGGGCCTTCGAGCACGATAAGGCGTCCCGTCGACATCACGCGTCGCCTCCTTCGGATTCGAACCGCCGCCAATCCAAGGTGCTGTG
>JAYPDK010000072.1:2546-6466 GCA_038125145.1 Candidatus Poseidoniaceae archaeon | reverse complement strand
TGGCCATCTCCACCTTCCTGTTCCTCATTCCCGTCTCGAAGCACATGCACCTCGTCATGGCCTTGCCCAACGTCTTCTTCCATGACCTCCGACCGATGGGCACGATGCTGCCGATGGCCACGAAGGAGGACGGCACGGCGGTCGGCCTCGACGACCTCGACCTCGAATCCTTTGGCGCGGTGAACTACACCGACCTGACGTGGCGCAGCCTCATCGACGGCTGGGCCTGCACCTCGTGCGCCCGCTGCCAGGACGTCTGTCCCGCCTATGCTTCTGGAAAAGCGCTCAACCCGATGAAGGTCATCCACGACATCCGCCACTACGCCAACGACCACGCCTCCCTGCTGCTGGCAGGTGAGGCCCCCGAAGAGGACCTCATCGCACGCCTTGGTGAGGACGCCATCTTCGCCTGCACGACCTGCCACGCTTGCGTGGAAGCCTGCCCCATCTACATCGACCACGTGCCCAAACTCACCGACGCCCGGCGTCACCTGATGATGGAGCGCATGGAGTTCGCCGAGTCGGTGGAGGAGGTCGTGCTCCCGCTCATGTCCACCATCGAGAACATCGAGAACGAAGGCAACCCGTACGGCATCCCAGCGCACGAGCGCGGGGACTGGGCGGAAGGCCTCGACGTGAAGGTCGCAGAACCGGCGGAATACATCTACTTCGCAGGTTGCGCGGCCTCCTTCGACGACCGCAACAAGAAGGTCGCTCGCGACACGATTTCCGTCATGAAAGAGGCCGGTTTGGACGTGGGCATCCTCGGCATGATGGAGACCTGCAACGGCGACCCGGCCCGGCGGGCCGGCAACGAGTACCTCTTCCAGATGCTGGCCGAAACCAACCTCGCGACCTTCGAGGAACTCGGGGTGAAGAAGATCGTCTCCTCCTGCCCCCACTGCTTCCATACCCTTGGCAAGGAGTACAAGGCGTACGGCGGCGACGACATCGAGGTGCTGCACCACAGCCAACTGATCGCGAGCCTGCAGCGGGACGGGCGACTGCCCGCGCCCAAGCACGACGGTTCGGTCACCTACCACGACCCCTGCTACCTCGGACGGATCGGCGGAGAAACCGAGGCGCCCCGCGCCATCATTGGCGGCACCGATGTTGAGCCGAAGCGCACCGGTCGCCAGTCCTTCTGCTGCGGTGCCGGAGGTGCACAGATGTGGATGGAGGAAATGGTGGACGAGGACCACGACCGTGTCAACGTCATTCGCGCGAAGGAACTCGCCGCCACCGGGGCCGACACCGTTGCGGTCGGTTGCCCCTTCTGTTCGACCATGGTCACCGACGGCCTTGCCGCCATCGAAGCCGACATCGAGGTCAAGGACGTGGCCGAGATGGTCTGGGCACAACTCAAGGCGAACGACGCGGCCATCAAGGCCTCGAAGGCGGCCGAGGAAGCGCCTGCAGAAGCCGAGGCTTGAGGCGGTCCACCGTGGACCCCGCGGCCCTCGCTGGCTGGTACGCTGCGGTGGCGCGGGACCTTCCGTGGCGTCGCACCCGGGACCCATGGGCGATTTTGCTCTCCGAGGTGCTGCTCCAGCAAACCCAGGTGGCCCGCGGTCTCGAGTACTGGTCCCGCTTGTTGGACCGTTTTCCGACCCCCGCCGCGATGGCCGCAGCGGACCTTGAGGAGGTGATGCACCTCTGGCAGGGGGCCGGGTACTACGCCCGTGGGCGACGCCTGCACGAGCTCGCACGCGCCGTGTGCGACCCGGACGCGCCGTGGGGTGGTTTGCTCCCTTCCCCCGGCACCACGGACGACGTCGTGGCCGCCCTGCAGTCCTTGCCGGGGATCGGCCCCTACACGGCCGCCGCGGTCGCGTCCATTGCCTACGACCTTCCTGCTGCGGTTGTGGACGGGAACGTCCGCCGGGTCGTGTCCCGCCAGTCTGCGTTGGGCACGCCAAGCGACCGCGACGTCCAGCAGGCTGCAGCAGGGTGGATGGAGGAGGCGGTGGCGGCCGGCATCGCTCCAAGCGTCTGGAACCAGGCCGTGATGGACCTCGGCGCCACGGTCTGCCGTCCGCGAGGTGTTCGATGCTCGGCCTGCCCCGTCAAGGCCACCTGCAAGGGCACGTCATCCGAGGAAGGCCCCGAAGCCTTCCCCGCGCCAAAGCCTCGGCGCGTGAAGACCGAACGCCTTGTTGCGGTCGTGGACCTCGATGAACACGGCCTTCCCCATCTGGTTCAGCGTCCAGCGACGGGTCGATTTGCTGGCTTGTGGGGGCCGCCGATGGTCGATGCCAACAGCGAGGAAGCGGCGGCGCTCAGGGCGGGCCGGACGGTCGCGGGGCACGTCACGCACCTGCTGAGCCACCGCCGGCTCGAGGTTGTCGTCGTGGTTGGCAGGACGGACGAGGGGCGGTCGCCGGACGCGCACCCAACCAGCAGCCTCGACGACCGTGTCCTTGCGGTCGCGATGGATCACGCCGAAGCATAGAGGGCCTCGTCCGGACCAATGGCGGCAGTGCCCCACCACAATCCCGCCACGAGCAGGTATTCTGCCAAGGCTGCGACGGTCCACCACGGGTGGCTGGCGTCGCGGGTCGGCACCATCGGGCCGGTGGGGTCTGCTTCGACGGCCAGGTGGACGGCGAGCATCATGGCGACGAGGCCAACGGCCACGAGGGCCACCGCCGCGCGCCGCTGCGTGGAGCCGCTCATGCATCCGTTTTGGGTCGCGCGGACCTCCACCGCAGCCAGCCACACGCCCCCGGCGATGAAGATGCCCAAGGCAGCGGAGATGTGCGCGTCCAAGGCGTCGTACATCGACAGGTTCGCCATCAGGAGAACGCACAGGGCAGCGAGAAGCCCTGAGGTGCGCTCGAGGAACACGCCCGGTCGACCCTGCGTCATCCCGTGGACAACGACCATCTGGAGGAGGGCGCTTAGGCTTAGGCCGACGGTGAACACGGCACCATCGAGGCCTGCAGCATCGGCCTGTGAGATGAAGACGATGGCGGACGTCGCCTCACCGGACGCGTGGTGCAGGACGAGGGCCAGCAGCACGCTGCTCATTGGGAGCAGCCACGCCCACCGCACGAGGCGCCGGTTCATGGGCGCCGCTCCTCGAACGCAGCGATGGTGTCCTCGACGCAGGCGTCGAAGGACCGCCACGTCATCCCCAGCACCTGCTCTGCCTTGGTCGAGTCGTAGCGGGCATCCCCGCGCATGTACCCGCGAACGACGGAGCGGGTCAGCCGCCGTTCACGGCCACGCAGGCCGCCCAACCAATCCACGAGCACGGCAACCGGCATCAGCATGCGCGGCAGGGCACGCTTTGGGGCCCCCGACGTTGGACGCAGCCGCCGTGCCGTACGGGACAGGTCCGCCATCGTGAGGCCGCTGTGGGGGGCGAGCAGGAAGCGGCCGGAGGCCTCCTCGAGTTCGAAGGCACGGCGGTGCGCTTCAGCGACGTCCTCAACGTGGACAAAGGCCATCGGGATGGGCGGTGCGATTGGCCATGCACCGGCCAGCAGGTCTGGGAAGTAGTCGATG
The DNA here is from genome assembly GCA_038125145.1 of Candidatus Poseidoniaceae archaeon. GTDB lineage: Archaea > Thermoplasmatota > Poseidoniia > Poseidoniales > Poseidoniaceae > MGIIa-L3. The sequence goes on along the minus strand of JAYPDK010000072.1, from coordinate 2,956 downwards.
CTGGGCGTGGGCCGAACGAATCCACCGCCAAGGATCGCGCTTGGGTTGATGACCCGCACGTCGAGGTCGAGTTCTTCGACCAAGCGCCAAAGGCGTTGCTCACCCTGCGTTTTGGCCACCGTGTACGGGGTGCCTTCCTCCGGCTGCCAGTCCTCTTCCGTCTTGGTTCGCCCCTTCGGCGTGCTCCCGACCGCGGCCGTCGAAGAGGTGTACACGATGCGGGGCACGCCGGCGACCGCAGCACCGCGCATGAGGTGTTCCGTTCCGAGGTTCGCGGTGCTGAGGATGGTCTCCGCGTCGCCCGACAGCGAAAACACGGTGGCCGTGTGGAACAACCCGTCCATGCCCTCCAGCAAGGCGGGCCATGGGTCGGCGTCCAGCACGTCGGCTTCCACCAGGTCCAACCGCTC
>JAYPDK010000072.1:0-2446 GCA_038125145.1 Candidatus Poseidoniaceae archaeon | reverse complement strand
CCCTGCCGCACGGCAGGTCGAGGACCATGGCCCTGCGTGTGCACGACACGAGGCGGCGGGAGAAGGTCCCGTTCACGACGCTCCGCCCAGGGCGGGTCAGCATGTACGTGTGCGGCGTGACCGTGTACGACCGCTGCCACCTTGGGCACGCCCGGTGCTACCTTGCCTTCGACCTCATCCACCGGTGGTTGGAAGCGAGCGGCTACGACGTCGACTACGTTCAGAACTTCACCGACATCGAGGACAAGATCATCGCGCGCGCCAACGAAACGCGAGGCGGCGATTGGCAGGGCCTCGTCGACGACATGATCGAAGGGTACTACGAGGACATGGACGCCCTCAACATCCTCCGGGCCGACCACTATCCCCGCTGCACCGAGCACGTTGAGGGGATGATCACGATCATCGAGGACCTCATCGAACGCGACCACGCCTACGTCGCCGACGACGGGGTGTACTTTCACGTCGCCTCGGCACCGGAGAAGTTCGGCGTCCTGACGGGCCAGTCCTTCGACGCGGTGCGGGAAGGCGCGGGTGGCCGCGTCGACGAGACCGGCAGCGGCAAGCGGGACCACCGGGATTTCGCGCTCTGGAAGGCCGCCAAACCCGGTGAACCGACGTGGCCCTCGCCGTGGGGTGAGGGGCGTCCCGGCTGGCACATCGAGTGCACCGCCATGAGCCTCGACCGCTTCGATGGCGCCTTCGACATCCACGGCGGTGGCCACGACCTCCGCTTCCCCCACCACGAGGCGGAGGTCTTCCAGGGGGAATGCCACACCGGATGTTCACCGCTGGTGCACCACTGGCTGCACAACGGCTTCGTGAACGTGGACGGCGAGAAAATGAGCAAGTCGCTCGGCAATTTCTGGACCATCCGGGAGATCCTCGAGCGGGTGGACCCGCTCGTCCTCCGCATGGCGCTCATCAACGCCCACTACCGCTCCCCCATCGACATGAACGAAACCTTGCTGCACGATGCGGAACGCAACCACGGTCGCATCGTTGAGGTCTACGCCCGCGCCCTCAGGGCGCGCACCACCGAGCACCCCGTCCCTCTCCCGCACGGAGATGTGGGAAGCAGCGACGCCCTCGCCCGCAGCCTTGGGCTGCTGGAGCGCATGGCCGAGGGCTTTGCCCTCGCGATGGACGACGATTTCAACAGCCGGGAAGCGGTGGCCAAGGTGCTTGGTGGCGTTCGAGAAATCCAGCGCCTGCTGGACACCGGCCTCGACGAGGCCGACCTCGACGCCGTGGCGCACCACGCCGTTGAATGGCTCGAAGAACTCGCGGGAGCGATCCTCGGCATCCTTCCGTCGCGTGATGTCTTGTTGGCCGAGCCGAAAGAGGACCCGCGCCGGGAAGCGATCGCGGACGAGGTCGAAGACCTCCTTGCCAAGCGTGCGGAAGCGCGCGCTGCGAAGGACTGGGGGGCGGCCGACGCCATCCGAGACCGGCTGGCCGAGATGGACGTCGAGGTCACCGACACCGCCGACGGGCCGGTGTGGTCCCTTCGTTGAGACCGCCACTCGACTTCGGTCCGAACGAGGTTAGGCAGGTGGTCCACCCGGCGGAGGTGGTGCAGGGATGGTGCGCACGGGTTGAGGGGGTTCAGCGGAGGTCTCTGGGGGGTCCGCTTCAGGTTCGATCACGGTCACCTCCTTGGCCCATCCGTCCGTGGAACGCCGACGCAGGGCGACGCCCGCCAAGGCCAGGACCAGCACCGTTCCTGACATGAGCCACGCCGTCGAGGCACCGTCCGTCGTGGCTTCGCTCCCAGAGCCCGACGTGCCGTCCGGCGCATCGCACCCCAAGCCGAGACCGTCGAGGCACGGGTCGACCACCGCTTCGGTTGTGTTGCCATCGGTGGTCGTCGTGCTCGTGTTGCTGCTGCCGCCCGTCTCGGAACCGTTGCCTCCTTGTTGGTCGTCCACGGGCACGGACCAGGTGCTGGTGTTGCCAAGGTCGACCACGGGCAACGCTTCGCTTCGAGCGTAATACCGCTCGTGGAGGAGGCTCAAGTCCACGCGGGCGTTGCCCGACACGGACGCGTTCAGCGTCTCGAAGTAGCGTTCGTCACCGTAGGTCCACCATGGGTCGAGCCCGCCGTGCCCGACCCCATCGACGAGGCCATCGTACCCGTCCACGTCGCCGAAGGTTGCCTCCATCACGGCCGGGTCAAAGGCCGCGGCTTCCGACAGGTCGTCCACGATGGAGGCCCAACTTCGGAAGCCGTCGTCGACGGCCGATGCGGTAACGTCGATCCGCTTGCCAAATCGCCCAGCGTCTTCGTGGTCGGTGCCACGCATGGCTTCCATCAGGTCCACGTCACCGTAGAGCGGCATCCCTGCGACGACCGAGAGCCGAACGTCGGGGTCGACGGCCCGAATCAAATTGCGGTACGGGTCCGCGTCGAGGGTGTCCACGACGACAAGGTCCGCCGCGGAGC
>JAYPDK010000071.1:0-6714 GCA_038125145.1 Candidatus Poseidoniaceae archaeon | reverse complement strand
GAGGGTCAAGATCCGCATGTGCTCTCATGGGACCTCGCCCTCGGGCAAGGCGCGCCATCGCTCACCGAGGCGACCTACCACCTGGAAGTGCACAACAACAGCAAGCGCGTGTTCGCAGCCTTCCCGGCCGACGGCACCGTCGCTTGGTCCGATCGGGTCGAAGTGGACCTTGCCTCGGTCACGGCCGATGGACGAGACCTCCTCGCACCGGGGCGGACCGTGGTGGCCGCGAACCGCACCGTCGAGGTCGACCTCGCTGTGAGCCACCCGGTCGGCACCTCGGTGCCGACCAACGGCAGCCTCGAAGCCCGCCTCCACCTCGCTGTGGAAGGACGGACGGCGGGGAGCATCGTTCCCACAACGTCGTGGTTCAACGTGACCGGGCCATGGACCACCGTCGACATGGCTGCTGCCTCGCCGCTGACCATGCTGCTGCCAAGCAACGCCTCTGGACCGGCCACGCTCCGGCTCGAAGTGCGAAGCGAGGCCAACATCTCCCTTGAGCAGCCCGTGGATACCGTCGAGTTCGTGCTGGATGCGCAGGTGCCAAGCCTCATCTCCACCTCGCCTGCCAACGGTGCCTACAGCAACATCAATCCCGCTCGAAACGTCGTCTTGAGTTTCGCGGAGGTCGGCGGCTTCGACCCGGCAGCGGTCACCGTCCTCGTGTGGGTGGAAGGGCAGGACGATGGAAGCGACGGAAGCGTGCCCGACGGGATCGCCTCGATCACCGAATACCGCGAAGCAGCGGTGGCATGGTCGTCGACGGGAACACTCTGGTCGGTCAACACCACCGTCGACGACAGCATGAATCCCGACCATGGCCGGGCCCTGGTCCTCGTGATGGGCAACGACCTTGCGGGCCTCTCGATCCCAACGGCCCTCAGCGACGTTGGCCACCTCGAATGGAGCACGCGCATCCCGCGGGTCGCCACCGTCGATGCCGTGGACCCGAGCGCTGCAGGAAGCCGCTTGCTGGAACCCGAGCGACCGCTCCGCTGGTCCGTCGAGGTCAGCGACGGGAATGGACTCGACGACCTCATCGAGGTGCGTGTTGACCTCGGCGGAGACGCGGGCCTCGGTCTGCGCTGGGACGTCGCCACAGAACAATGCCAGAACCTCGACGCGCGGACCCGCGCCGGACCGTCCTGCACGGCCTCCGTGGTGGACGGGACCCTCGTCGTGGACTTCGAACTCATCCCCACGTGGGCCTTGGTCCCCGACGGTTTGGTCCAAGGGCTCGTCCGCGTGCATGCCAGGGACGCAGACGGGTCCTCGACATGGTCGGAACAAGGGGCATGGGTCAGCGCGCGCGCGATTGACTTCGCGGACGTGGCTCTGTTCGACAGCGCTGGAGAGGTGACGGGTCCCGTGGACGGTGAGCATCCAATCTCCGTCGGCGAGGACCTGCTCCTCAACGCGACCCTTGTGCACAGCGTCAGCGAAGCGCCCTACAACGGACCAGTCCGGGTCGGATGGTTCGGTCAGGTTGGAGCGTCACGCTGGGACGGTGGGATCACCACCATCGTCTCGGACGGTGCGCTGCAGGTCGTGGTCCCCTCCCCCTTGGCGGGGGGGTTGCTTCAGGCGGCCCGCATCGAGGTGTGGGACCCACAGGACACCGCCTTGCTCCACTCCTTCGACCTCCCCGAGGTGCCCGTCGATGAAGAGGCCCCACGCCTCGTGCCCATCGATAGCGACCTTCGTTGGTCCCGCTACCACCTTGACCGTGTGCAGGTCGGCATCAACATCGAGGAAGACAACGCATGGACTGGACCGCTGACGGTGACGTGCCGCGTGTCGTCCACTCAGCAATCGTGGCCAGAGGCGACCGTTGACGTCCTGCCGACCGGCACCCTGCAGGACCTCGTCCTCTTCACGGCGACCTTCGATATGTCCTCGTTTGGGGACGCCACATCGCTCGACCCTGAGGCGGCCCTGTCCTGCTGGGCGTCGGGCATGGACGATGCTGGACGAGCCCTCGTGGGCGACACGGCGCTGACCGCCCTCGACCCATGGTTCACGACCACCCTCAGCAGCGAAGGTCCAGACCTCAGGATCGGCGAGGTGTCGTGGAACGGCGACCTTTCGGAGGCAGGGGCGAGCATTGAGCTGGTCATCCCGGTGTCCGCTGCGTCCGAGCGCATTGAGGCCACCTTTGTTGTGGAGGCGTACATGATGGTGGGTGAGGAAAAAATCCCGGTGGTCCGCCGCGACATCGAAGGACTCCTCGCCGACGAGGCCGTTGTTGTCCGAGGTCAATTCAACGTGCCTGAGCAATCCGCTCGTTTGTTTGTCGTCGTCGACCCGGACGACCACATCCTCGAACTTGATGAAGAGGGCAACACCTGGAGCATCGAGCTTGGTGCCGCCTCATCGAACATGGGTGCGCTCATCGCGTCCATCGGCGGTGGAGCGTTGCTCATCGCCGTCCTCCTTGGTCTCGTGCTTCGTCCGAAGCCCGAGGCTGAAGAACTCAAGACCGCGATGCACGCCGAGGCACCAACACCGGCACCCGGGCCAGCCAGAGGGCCACCTCGGGGGCCACCGCGGGCCCAACCCGCTCCTGTCGAAGCGAACACGCCCCCACAATCAGCCCCCGCACTCGGCTCGGCCAACGCCGCCCTGGACGCGCTCCTCACCGCCGAACAGACCTCCGAACCGGAGCCCCATGCCCAGCCCGTGGGTGCCATCGTGGCCGACCATACCTCGCTTCCCGGCGGAGGTGAGTACAGGTACAGCGCAGAGCAGACGCTCTACGAAGGCCCGCATGACGTGGGGCAATGGCGCCTGCTTGACGACGGACGGTTCGAGCGCATCGCATGAGCCGTCGGGTTCTTGTGCGGGGGACGGGGAACCTGAGACGTGAGCGACGACCTCCAGCGGGCCCTTGCCGTGCTGTTTCGGGACGGTCGCGCCATCGATGCCTCGGACCTCGCTCGTGAGATGGCGTTCGTCCATGGATGGCTCAGCATCGGTGACGCGGACACCGCCGTGAACCGGATGGTTGAGCAGAGATGGTTGACGAAGGGGGACACAGGCCTCGTGCCCTCCGAAGCAACGAACAAAGTTCACCCCCCTCTTGGGTGGATGCCTCGGCCCTCGAACCTTCTCAACCCTGAGCCATGGCAGGCTCGAGCGCAAACAGACATCCCTGCCCCATCGTCGGAGGCACCCACGGTGGAGGCCGAACAACCGGCGATTCTGCCTGCGCCCGACGTCAGCGCAGCCACCGACCCGCGCGCGCGGGTGGAAGGACGCTTGGTCGGCTTCGTGGCCCGGTCATCCGGCCTGGAGCGGGACGAAGTCCTGCGACGCGCTCAGCGCAAGCAGCAGGCCCTCCGTCCGTGCACGTCCTGGCTCGCGCTCGCGTTGGTTGCACGAGAGCAAGGGCTTGACATGGAGGCCATCGTCGATGCCCTCAGTCCCTCTGCTTAGTCCTGAGCGTTGCGTCCCTTGGCCTCATCGGCCAGGTCCGCAAGCACCGGGAGCAGCACAAGCGACAGCAGCAAGGAGAAGCCAACCGTGACCGCCGTGATCAGGCCGAAATCCCGAATGAGCGGCATCGGGGAGGCCAAAAGCACAAGGAAGCCGAGCGATGTTGTGGCGGCGGACATCACCAAGGCTACGCCGGTGGTGGACATGGTGGACCGCATGGCGCTTCGGCGGTCACCCAACCGCTCCCGTTCGACCTCCATGCGTTGCCACATGTGGATGGAGAAATCGATTCCGATGCCGAGGGTGAGGGCGGTCACCATCACGGTGAGCACGTTCCACTTCAATCCCAAGAGCACCATTGAGCCCACAACCCAGAGCGTCGAGAAGGCGACGGGAGAGAGCACGACAAGTGCTGGGACAAGGCGCCGTGTCAAGAGCAGGAGCACGAGGAACGAGACCCCAAGGGAAATCGCCGTCGACTTTAGTTGGGAGACGCTGAGGTTCTCAAGCACCGTTTCCAAGACCACAAGGTCGCCCGTGACGTACACGACGGCATGGTCTTCGAAGTCATCGTTCAGACCGGAGGAGCCGTCGGGGCCGTCAACAAGTTCGTTGAAGCCGAGCACCACACGACGTGATTCTGCGGACGTCGAGGCTTCCACTCGGACCTCGTTTCTGAAATGGGTGACGGCGTTGCCGTCAAGCGCGACCGTTGCTTCCACCCGGTCGGCCCACGTGCGTCCCGTGAGAGGATCGGCGACGGAGGTGTTTCCAGCGAGTTCAATGAACGCAGGAGCAAAGTCCTGGCCGGGGGCGTCGTCGATGGCGTACACCTCGCCGTTGTACAGTTCCAGCCCGTGCCGTCCACCGAATCCGGCGTCTTCGAGCATGGCATCGCGCAGCACCGTGTACGGACCATCGTAGGACGGGGCCCGAAGCGCTCCATCCGTGCCGACCACGGCGCTGTCGGACTTGAGGTCGTTGTGCAGGAAGCGCAACTCGTCGATCATCCTGCTGTCCATCGGGATGGTGCTGGCGTCGTCCACGGGCTCCATCAAGAGGTACACGACCTTCCAACCTGCTGCCTCGTAGGACGTGTCGATGTCATCCCGGACCTGCATGACGGGCAAGTCATCGTCGAGGAAATCTGCGAGGTCAAATTCGGTTTCGAGCGAGAGTGCACCGACAAGGGAGGAGAGGCTCACGAGCACGGCAACAATGAGGATGGTCAACCGCTGGCCGTGCTGAACGTCCACCAGCCGCTCGCTGAACCGAGGCATACGAAGCACCACAGCCGAGGAGCGCTTGCCTCGTGCATCAACGACAACGTGCAATGCTCCCACCACGAGGGTGGACGCAAGGAAGGCACACACGACGCCCAAGGCCAGGGCCACACCAAAGGTCGCAATCGGAGGGAGCGGGGACACGGCATTCGCCAAGAACGCCGCGACCGTCGTCACCACGGCAAGGAGCAGGGGTGTGCTCAGTTTCCCGCAGGCGATCAACCAAGCCTCGGCTGGGCTCTCATGGTCCTCTCGAATGGAGAGGTATACCCGCTGAAGGTGGATGGAATAGTCAATGCCAAGGCCGAGCACAAGCGGGGCAACGGCCACTTCCAGAGCGGTGAATTTGGCGCCGAAGAGATTGAGCATTCCGTACGTCCAGATGAGCGCAACGCTCAGTCCAGCCAACGGAAATCCGACGGCCGTGACGCTCCGGAACGCGAACGCAAGGACCACCACCACCACCAGGAGCGCGAGGCCGATGAGCATCGTGAGGCCGTCGAAGGTCGCGTCGTCGATGTCGTTCGAAATCAGGTCGAGGGACACGGCACTGTAGGTCAAGGATGATCCTTCGCTGATCTCAGCAAGCGTGGAGCGGAGGGCGTCTTGAACCGCCTCACGTTCCGAAATCGGAAGGTCGGGATTGATGTCCAAGACCCACAGCGTGGAGGACGTGGTTGGAACAGGCACCCCTGCGCCGTCCGAAAGCCAAGCGCACACGGGGCCAATATCGAGGTCGCTGTGAAGCATCGCGCTTGAGGCAAAGGTGGCGGCGGCGAGCAAGGCATCTTCTTGGTTTAAGGAACACGTCGTCCCTTCCTCGAGGACCAAATCCAGCAGCGTCGCCCAGTCGTCAACGTCCGCCAACGTTGTGCCGTTGGTCTGTTCCTCGAGGGCCACGTCGAGGGCGGTGACCGCCGTCGCCCACGCCACGACGTGAGAAGCGGACGAGGAGGCCATCAGGCTGTCTTGATCGGTCTTCATATCCTTCAGATGCTCGAGGCTCAGAACGTTGGAGCCGTCATCGGCCACCACGTGAACGAACATCGGCCGGCGTTCCGATGGGAAGTGTTCGTGAATGCGGTCGTGTGCATCGATCGCATCGCTTTGCGGAGCGAACAAGTCGAGGTCCGTGTTGAACTCGGGAGGGTCGGTGACCAACGCCCCTGCCAACACGAGGGTGAGCAGCACCGCCACGGCGAGGATGGGGACGGCAGCCTTGCCAAAGCCCGGTGCGGCACGGGCGGCGTAGGCCTCGAGCCGCTCGGCGTCCATTGTGCCGACACCCATCGGCCCGGTTCATAAGCGAACAGGCGAACCCGGGTCGGGGCCCCCGGTCCCGAAGCATTGAAAGCAGCCCGGCAGGTCGAACGGCCGGTCACATGGCAGTTAAGGTCCTCTTCCGCGAAGGCAACGAGCTGCGAATGCGCGTCACCGGCGAAGGTCACACTTCGCTTCAGATGCTTCGCGAGCGCTTGAACACGCACAGCGACATCGAGTATGCGAACTACTTCCCCGGCCACCCTGAATTGGACGACCCGGAATTCTACATCCGCACCACCGGGGCCGATCCCGCGACCGTGGTCAAGGACCTTGTTGCAGCGATTGCGGCGGAATTCAACGGTGCCCTCTGAGGAGGCGCACCGCATGGACCGCAGCACGAGCGACCATGCAGAAGCGATTGGGTTGGTCGGATTCGCCACCGGCTTGCACGGCATCGGCGGTCTGGTCAAAACCCGCGTCGAGGATTTTCGGGTCGAGGAGCAAGCAACGAACGTGAACCTCGACCAGCGAGGTCGCTTTACGGCTGCACGAATCACCTTGCGAAACTGGGAAACCAACCGCTTCATCACGCGCATGGCTGCAGCGCTTGGGATCCCCAAGGAGCGCGTCTTCTTCGCAGGTACGAAGGACAAGCGCGCCGTGACCCGCCAATTGTTCATCATCGACGCGCCTGCCAACAAGGTCGCTGGCCTTGACCTCGCCGACGTGG
>JAYPDK010000070.1:0-6739 GCA_038125145.1 Candidatus Poseidoniaceae archaeon | reverse complement strand
GCCGATTCCCGTGATTGGTGTGGAGCAGCCCCCCAGCCTCGACCCCGCCTTTGTGGCGGACGTCGCGGTGGTCATTCGGACCATGGGGCACCCCGACCGGCTGAGGATCGTGGAACTGCTGTGCGCCAGTGAGATGTGCGTCAGCGAGGTGCAGGAGGCCGTTGGCCTGACGCAAGGGGCGACGTCCCAGCACCTCCGGCAGATGTACCACCAAGGGATCCTCAGCAGCCGACGGGATGGACGCAGGGTGCTGTACGCGGTGCACAATCCGCTGATCGGCAAGATGCTCACGTGTCTCGGAGAGACGCAGCGTGAGATGATGGAGGGAGCATGATGGCACACGACGACGAAATTGACTGCAGCGGGATGAACTGCCCTTTGCCGGTCCTGAAGGCGAAGATGAAGATTGACGGCATGGCCGCAGGGTCCACCCTGAAGGTCATCACGACGGACCCTGGCTCCTGCCAGGACATCCCCGCGTGGGCGAACCGCGTCGGTCACGAAGTTGTTGAGACGGGCGAGGGCGACGGCAAGTTCTGGTTCATGGTCAAGCGGGGTGAGTGAATGGCCGAGCGCAAGAAAATGGCGCTCATCGCCGCCCAAGGCAGCCTTGACTGGGCCTACCCGCCGTTCATTCTGGCCTCGACCGGGGCCGCGATGGACATGGACGTCAAGGTCTTCTTCACCTTCTACGGGCTTCCCTTGCTGAAGCCGAAAATCAAGGCCAAGGTGACGCCTGCAGCGAACCCTGCGATGCCGATGAAGATGCCCTTCGGTCCGAAAGGATTCCAGAACATCGACTGGCCCATGCCGCACGCCATCACGGGCGTGATGCCCGGTTTCGACACCATGGCGACGGGATTGATGAAGAAGACGTTCAAGAAAAAGGGCGTTGCGACGATCACCGAACTGCGCGACATGTGCGTGATGCTCGGCGTCGAACTGATCGCCTGCCAGATGACGATGGACGTCTTCGGCTTCGAGAAAGAGGACTTCATCGACGGCGTCACCTTTGGCGGCGCCGCGGCCTTCCTGGACTTCGCCGCCGAGGCGGACATCCAGATGTTCATGTGAGGTGGGCCGATGCCTGCCTCCTTCACGTCGGAAGACCTGTTCCAGTGGATCGAGGAACAGCGCGACTACGTCTACCTCGACGTGCGCGGCGAGGACGACCACGCCCGCTTCTCCGTCGAAGGGCCGGAGGCCATCACCCTCCTGAACATCCCGTACTACGACTTCATGGAAGACCCGGAGGGCAGCGTGGCCAAACTCGACGCCGCGAAGACCTACCGCACGATTTGTGCCAAGCAGGGCTCCGCGATGTTCGTCGCTGAGGTGCTTGAAGAGGCCGGTTTCGACGACGTTCGCTGGCTGGAAGGCGGGATGAACGGTTGGGGGCAGGTGCTGATCCCGAAACGCATCGCGACGCCGGACGGCTACGCCCTGTGGCAGTTCAACCGTCCGGGCAAAGCCTCGTGCTCCTACGGCCTCGTGCACGACGGCCAGATGATGGTCTTCGACCCGAGCCGAAACGTGGACTTCTACACCTCCTTCGCGGAGGAGCACGGCCTGCGCATCACCCACCTCTTCGAGACCCACCTGCAAGCCGACTACGTCTCTGGAGGTCCGGCGCTTGCCGCCGCGACCGGGGCGACGTACCACGCCCACGACGGCGATTTCGCCTCCTCGTCGCTGGACTACACCCCTGTGGTCGACGGGGCCACGGTCGCCTTCGAGGGCGGAAGCGGGCCACAGGTGTTGTGCACCCACGCTCCAGGACACACCCCTGGCTCGACGGTGTACCTCGTGGACGAGCGATTCATGATTTCCGGCGACACGGTGTTCATCGTCTCCGTGGGCCGGCCCGACCTCGGAAAGAAGGTCGTCGAATGGGCCAAACAGCTCTATGCGACGCTGAAGGAACGCATCTGCACCCTCCCCGACGCGCTTCAGGTGCTCCCCGGCCACTACACGGACTGGGGCACGGAGGCGACGAGTGACCACCTGATCATGAACGACTTCGGGACCATCAAGGCCCTGAACGAGTCCATCTACGGGCTGGACAACGAAGCAGATTTCATTGCGTACATCGTCGACAACATGCGCGACCAGCCCGAAGTGTACAACACCATTCGGCAGGTCAACGCCGGTCTCCTTTCGCCCGAGGCGGAGGAACTGGACACGATGGACCTCGGCAAGAACGAGTGCGCCGCCAGCCATATGGCGGCCTGAACGCAAGGAGGCGAACCCCCATGGTGAACTACGGCTTTGTGATCGACCAGCGAAAGTGCATCGGCTGCCACGCGTGCACCGTGGCCTGCAAGTCCGAACACGACGTCCCCGTCGGCGTCAACAGGACCCACGTGAAGTACATCGAAAGCGGCACCTACCCAAACACCTCACGGGAATTCTCCGTTCACCGTTGCAACCACTGCGAGGACTCGCCGTGCACGAAAATTTGCCCAACCTCAGCGCTGTACCCGCGCGAAGACGGCATCGTGGACTTCGACGACGACCGCTGCATTGGCTGCAAGTCGTGCATGCAGGCCTGCCCCTACGACGCGCTGTACATCAACCCGAACACGGGGACGGCCGCCAAGTGCAACTACTGCGCCCACCGCATCGAGGCGTCCTACGAGCCCGCGTGCGTTGTGGTCTGCCCTGTGGAGGCCATCGTCTCGGGCGACCTCGACGACGAAAACAGCACCATCTCGGGATACCTGCGCGACCACGAGGTCAAGGTGCGCAAGCCCGAGTCGGGCGCGAATCCGAACCTGTACTATGTTCAGGCGAGCGACGCGATGCTCGACCCGGCCGCGACCGACCGGACCGGCACCTACCTCTGGACCGACCAGGCCGCAGGCGTGGGGCACTACGCGAAGTACGCCGACCAGCGGCTTGGCGCGGCCGACACCCATTCGATGATCGTCCAACTCGCCCTTGAGCAAAAGGCCAAGGAAGCCAACCCCCGCGATCGCGCGATCATCCGCGACGTGATGGAACGGCTCGAGGAGCAGGCACAGAAGCCCAAGCGAACCTACGACCAGCCCTCGAAGGGCGTGTTGTGGGGCTGGGAAGTCTCGGCCTACCTGACGACGAAGGCCATCGCGGCCGGCACCTACGTCGTGATGATGCTCGCGATGTTCGCCGGCGTGCTTGAGATGACCGAGGCGCTCTGGTGGCGCCTGACCGCCACGAGCATCGCCTTCCTCGGCTTGACCGGGGTCTTGCTCATCAAGGACCTGGACCGACCGGACCGCTTCCTGTACGTCCTTCTGCGCCCGAACTTCTCCTCGTGGCTCGTGCGTGGCGCGGTCTTCCTGAGCGGCTTTGGCGGCATCCTCGGGCTCAACGTCCTCATCCTCGTGCTCGGTCTGGACACGGGCCTGATGGAAACGCTCGCGTTCGCCGGCGTTCCGCTTGCGGCCTTGACAGGGATCTACACCGCGTGGCTGTTCAAGCAGGCGAAGGGGCGTGCGTGGTCCCGGGACAAGTGGCTCACCGCGAAGATGTCGATGGAGACCTTGGCCGCTGGCCTTGCCGGCACCTTCGTCCTGACCTTCGACGTGGCCCTCATCGGGGCTGCGGAGGCCATGGGCCTCGTGCAGCTCGCACTGGCCGCCGTCATCCTCTGGGCCGTCTCCGTGCACGGCCACCACGCCGTGCGTGGACCGCAACTGGAGACCCTGCACTGAGGTGAGTTGAGATGGCGAACACCTTCATCGAAAGCATCGCGCAAAAGTTGCGCCTCATCCCCAACCTCGACCGCGAGAAACCGGCGTACACGCAAGGCCCGCTGCGCAAGTTCCCCGAGCCGGAGGGCTGGCACGACCACGTTGAACTGGACGCCCAGTCCTGGCCGGAGCGGAAGGAGCGGCACTACTCGCTGGTCCCGACGACCTGTTTCAACTGCGAGTCGGCCTGCGGATTGATGGCCTACGTGGACAAGGAGACCGGGCAGGTCAGCAAGTTGGAGGGCAACCCCCACCACCCCGGCAGCCGTGGGCGCAACTGCGCCAAGGGCCCGGCGACCATCAACCAACTCAAGGACACCGAACGCATCCTCCACCCCTTGCGCCGCAAGGGCGAGCGCGGTTCGGGCGAATGGGAGCAGATCACGTGGGACGAAGCGCTCGACGAGATCGCGGCCAAAATCCGCACCTCGCTGAAGCAGGACCACCGCGGCATCGACAAGGTGGTCTACCACGTGGGCCGGCCCGGGCACGAGGGCTACACCAACCGCGTGCTGAAGGCCTGGGGCGTGGACGGCCACAACTCGCACACCAACATCTGCTCCGCCGGTGCGCGCACGGGCTACGCCCTGTGGCACAAGCACGACCGACCGAGCCCCGACCACAGCAACGCCAAGGTCATCCTGCTGACGTCGTCGCACCTTGAGACGGGCCACTACTTCAATCCGCACGCGCAACGGATCCTGGAGGGCATGATGGACGGCGCCAAACTCGTTGTCATCGACCCCCGTCTGTCGAACACGGCGTCGATGGCGGACCATTGGGTGCCCACCTGGCCGGGGAGCGAACCCGCCCTCTTCCTCTCGTGGGCGAAGATGATCCTCGAAGCGAAAGCCTTCGACCGCGAGTTCATGGAAACGCAGGTCAACTGGGACGCCTGGATGAAGGCGGTCCACCCTGCAGAAGACTGCACCTTCGACCGCTTCATCGACCTCCTCATCGAGGAGTACGCCGAGTACACGCCGGAGTTCGCGGCCAAGGAATGCCGCATCCCTGTGGAGCAGGTCATCGAGGTGGGCGAGGTCGTCATGGGTGCAGGCTCAAAACTGGCCACGCACGTCTGGCGCAGCGCGTCCATCGGCAACCTTGGCGGCTGGCAGGTCAGCCGCACGCTTCACTTCCTGAACGTCCTCACCGGCTCGGTGGGCACCGAGGGCGGCACAAGCCCGAACACGTGGTCGAAGTACAAACCTGAACTGTTCGATGAACCCCCGGCGGCGGACGGATGGAACGAACTCCACTTCCCGCCCGAGTACACCCTGTCCCACTTCGAGATGAGCCACTGCTTGCCGTACCTTGTGAAGGAAGGCCGCGGAACGATGGACGTCTATTTCACGCGCGTCTTCAACCCGGTCTGGACCTACCCCGACGGCTTCGCGTGGATGGAGATGCTCGAAGACAAGGAGGCGGTGGGCTGCCACATCGCGCTCACGCCCACCTGGAACGAGACGGCCTTCTTCGCCGACTACGTGCTCCCCATGGGCCACTCCGCAGAACGGCATGACGTGAACTCGTACGCCACCTCCGCGGGCATGTGGGTCGCCTTCCGGCAGCCCGTGCTGCGCGAATACGCTCGGCGCGACGGGCGCGAGGTTGAATTCACCTACGAGGTCAACCCCGGCGAGGTCTGGGAGGAAGACGAATTCTGGAACGAACTGTCCTGGCGCATCGACGAGGACGGTTCGATGGGCATCCGTCAGCACTTCATGAGCCCGTACCGCGAGGGCGAGAAGATCACCATCGACGAGTACTACCAGTACCTCTTCGAGCGCGTCCCCGGCCTGCCCGAGGCAGCCGAAGCCGAGGGCCTGACCGCGCTCGAATACATGCGGAAGCACGGCGCCTTCCTCATCAAGGAAGCCACCTACGAGAAGCACAAGGAGGAGGGCTGGCCCACGCCGAGCGGCAAGCAGGAGTTCTACTCGGAGACGATGATCGAATTCGGCTACCCCGAGCACGCCATCCCCCACTTCCGCCAGAAGTCGCACGTCCACCCCGACCACCTGCAGGGCGACGACGAATACTGCCTGCTGCCCAACTTCCGGTTGCCGCAGCACATCCACTCCCGTTCGGCGAACGCGAAGTGGTTGGTCGAAATCGCCCACCGCAACCCGATTTGGATCCACCCAAGCGACGCGGCCAAGCTGGGCGTTGCGGAGGGCGACCTCCTGAAGATCGAGACCGAAATCGGTTGGTTCGTGGACAAAGTGTGGGTCACGGAAGGCATCAAGCCCGGCGTTGTCGGGTGCTCCCACCACATCGGCCGGTGGCGCCGCGAGCAGGACCAGGGCAACCGCCTGATGACGAACACGGTCAGCATCGAGGACCGTGGGGAGGGCAAGATGCGCATGCGCACCGTTCGAGGCATCGAGCCGTGGAAGTCGGACGACCCCGACACGAACCGCCTCTGGTGGCGCGACGGCGGCGTGCATCAGAACATCACGCACGCGGTGCAGCCCGACCCGATCTCCGGGGCCCACTGCTGGCTGCAGAAGGTTCGCCTGTCGCGCCCGGGACCGGGCGAGCAGTACGGCGACATCGAAGTGGACCGCAACAAGGCCTTCGCCCACTTCCAGAAGTGGAACGGCTGGGCCAAGGAGCGCGAGACGCACCCCCGTGGCGAGCGACGCCCCTTGTGGTTCAAGCGACCGCTGGCGCCCAAACCTGCGCACTTCATCCTCCACGATCACGAGGAATGAGCGATACTCCCGAATCGGGTTGCTCATGATGCAAATTGCATGAAATGCACCATGCCCACGGCAGCCGCCTGCGTGAGGGGGCACCAGCCCGCATGGGCGTGCCGATGCGGGGCCTGTTCGTGGCTGCCGCCGAAGCCGCCCGAACCGCACCGGCCACCTTGCAGATGTACGATCAGTCGAAGACGACGGCAATGTCGTCCAGGGCCTTTCGCTCGAGGTCGGGCACCTGCGCCCCCTCGGCGGGATAGCCCACGGGCAGCACCAGCATCGCGGATTCGTGCTCGGGGC
>JAYPDK010000069.1:0-6780 GCA_038125145.1 Candidatus Poseidoniaceae archaeon | reverse complement strand
CCCCGGTTCAAGTCCGGGAGTGGGGACCACGGCTTCATGTGTTCCACTTCCCGTAAAAATCGGGAGTAAGGATATAAACACGGACACAATAGTTTCGGCACGGACGTGGACACCATGAAGACCAACCGAACCATTGCCCTGCTGCTGACCGCCACCCTCTTCGCCGCTGCCTTCGCTGGTTGCCTCGGTGGAGAGGGAGAGGAGGATCCCGACGACCCCGAGACGGTGAAGATCGGCTTCCTGAACCCACAAACCGGGCCGCTCGAGAACGACGCGCCCGGTTTCAGCTGGGGCGTCTCTGAGGCCATCAAGGACCTCAACGCGATGTACGACGATGTCACCTTCGAAGCCGTTGAGGTCAACTCTGGCTGCGACGGCACCGTCGGCACCACCGGCGCCCAGACGCTGGTCGACTCCGGCGTGGTTGCCGTGGTCGGTGCGGCCTGCTCCGGCGCCTCCATGGGTGCCAACAGCGTGCTCTCCGCCGCGGGAATCCCCATGATTTCCTACGCGTCCACCAACCCCTCGCTCTCCAGCGATGAGGACTACCCCCACTTCTACCGCATCGTCCCGAGCGACGCGATTCAGGGGCCCGCCGCCGCCGCGATGATCGCGGACGCCGGTGCGACGAACCTCTCCATCATGCACATGACCAACGACTACGGTTCCGGCCTTGCCGACGCCGTCGAGGCCGCGTGGACCGCCGACAACAGCATGTGCTCGGCGGGCAAGATCGGCTACGCCGAAGACGCCACGGACTTCGCCTCCTCGGCCGAAGCCGTGACGACCGCCGGTTGCTCCGCCGTCTTCCTTTCCTCCTACATCACCGACGCCGCCCTCATCATCGAGGCGCTCGGCGACGCGGGCTACACCGGCCACATCTTCTCCGGTGACGGACCCGCCGGTGTGGGCCTCTACGAAGGCTACGCGGGCGACGATTCGGAACTCACCGGTGTGATGGTCAGCGCGCCCCGCGCAGGCACCACCTACGGTGACTTTGACGCTCGCTACGATGCCAACGCCGCTGACGTGGGCAGCATCAAGCAGTACGTGCTGACCGCCTACGACGCGACGATGATCATCGGCAAGGCCTCCCAGGGCGGCGACGACATCGTGGCCGGCATCGAGTCCGTCGGTACCAACTACGAGGGTGCCTCGGGCCTGATCAACTTCCTCGACAACGGTGACGTTGGCGGTGCGGGCTACGACATCTGCACCTACTCCGGCTTCACCAACAACTCCGACGGTGGCTTCACCTGCGGCAAGTACTGGACGGCCGAGGGCGGTGTGCAAACCGTCACCGCCGAGTCCGGCACCGTCAAGATCGGGTTCCTGAACCCGCAGACCGGTCCCCTCGAGAACGACGCCCCCGGCTTCAGCTGGGGTGTCTCTGAGGCCATCAAGGACCTCAACGCGATGTACCCCGGCGTCACCTTCGAGGCCGTCGAGGTCAACTCGGGTTGTTCCGGCGATGTTGGTGCCATCGGTGCCCAGACCCTCATCGACTCCGGCGTGGTCGCCGTGGTTGGTGCGGCCTGCTCCGGCGCTTCGATGGCGGCCAACGGCGTGCTCTCCGCCGCCGGCGTGCCGATGATCTCCTACGCGTCCACCAACCCCTCGCTGTCCAGCGACGACGACTACCCCCACTTCTACCGCATCGTCCCGAGCGACGCGATTCAGGGCCCCGCTGCCGCCGCCATGATGGCCGACGCTGGCGCGACCAACATCGCCATCCTCCACATGACGAACGACTACGGCTCCGGCCTCGCCGACGCCGTTGAGGGCGCCTGGTCCGGCGACATGTGCTCGGCCGGCAAGATCGGCTACGCCGAGGACGCCACGGACTTCGCTTCCACCGCGCAGGCGGTCGTCGACGCGGGCTGTGGGGCGGTCTTCCTGTCCTCCTACATCACCGACGCCGCCCTCATCATCGAGGCGCTCGGCGACGCGGGCTACACCGGCCACATCTTCTCCGGTGACGGACCCGCCGGTGTGGGCCTCTACGAAGGCTACGCGGGCGACGATTCGGAACTCACCGGTGTGATGGTCAGCGCGCCCCGCGCAGGCACCACCTACGGTGACTTTGACGCTCGCTACGATGCCAACGCCGCTGACGTGGGCAGCATCAAGCAGTACGTGCTGACCGCCTACGACGCGACGATGATCATCGGCAAGGCCTCCCAGGGCGGCGACGACATCGTGGCCGGCATCGAGTCCGTCGGTACCAACTACGAGGGTGCCTCGGGCCTGATCAACTTCCTCGACAACGGTGACGTTGGCGGTGCGGGCTACGACCTCTGCACCTACTCCGGCGACACCAGCGACGCGGACGGCGGCTTCGCCTGCGCCAAGTACTGGACCGCCGAAGGCGGCGTGCAGACCGCTTGAGTCCAAGCGTTCTGACACCACACCTTCGCACGGCGGGAACGCACCCCGGCAGGCAGGTCCTGCCGGGGTGCCACCCTGTTCGCTTGCGGACGCTAGGGAGTTGGACACGTGAGCGCCTTGACCACCGCCAAAGAGCAGTGGTCCGAGATGCCCAGGGGCCTTCAGCGCCTGTTGATCACCCTCGTCGTGGCGCTTGACGCCATGAACGGGCTGTTGCGAGGCTGGGGCAGCCTGAACCTGCTGGACCTGCTGTTGTTGGGCAACCTGCCCGGGGACCTCGTCTGGTTGATGCAAACCGTCCAGCTCATCGCTACGGGCTTTGCGCTGGCGAAGATCGTCTTCGACGACCTGCCCGCCTCACGCTTGCGTTTGGGGGCGATCGTGCTCCTCCCCGTCTTCCTGCTGGTGCACGTGATCTTCAGTCTGGAAATGCTGCTTCGTGGCCAGGACCTGTCCACCACGATCAACCTCAACCTGACCTTCCTTGCGGTGGACACCCTGACATGGTCGGCCACCTACCTGGCCATCGCGGTGGGTTGCACCCTCACCTACGCCGTGCAGCGGTACGGGAACTTCGCACAATCGGAGTTCTTCATGATCGGCATGTACGCCGGCATCGTTCTTGGATGGATGGAGCAGGTCGAGCCGCTGATGGCCGCGCCACGGGACGGGGTGCTGACGTGGACCGTGTTCGCATGGGCCTTGGTGCTCGGTTTCTTCCTCACCGGTTTTGCCGGTGTCGTGGTCGACCGTCTGGTGTTCAAGGGTTTCAGGGACCGAAAAGCCTCACCTGATGTCATGATGATCGCCTCGCTTGGCGTGGCCTTGGTGCTTCGAGGCTTGCTCTACCTTCGGTTCGCGCCCGCCTCCAAGCGCTTCGTGCCCGACGGCGACATTATGCGCGCTTCCACCCAGTCGTGGGAATTGCCAACCCGAATCCTTCGCATCGACATCGGGGCAGGTGACCTGAACATCATCAGCGAGGTGCGGGACTACAACTACCCGTTCAACAACGCCTTGATGCCCATCCTGACCTTCAGCACGGTGCTCTTGCTCCTCCTCTTGTTGACCCGAACCCGGCTCGGCCGACGCATGCGTGCGGTGGCCGACAATCCCGAGTTGGCCTCCTCCTGCGGCATCAACGTCGAGCGGATTCAGATGTTGAGTGCCTTCCTCTCCGCCGGCATCACCGGCGTGGGCGGCACCGTGTTTGGGATGTTCGTGACCTTTTCACCGCAAACGGGGTTCACCCTCCTGCTGCCGGCCTTCGCTGTCATCGTCCTCGGCACCATCGGCTCCATCCCGGGGGCCATCATCGCCTCCTTGGTCATCGGGTTTGTACGGGCCGTTTCCTCGCCCATCCTCATCTCCATCGGGAATCCGTTGGAACGGACCAACTACGCCGCCATGGCCGGCGTGACCCCTTACCTGATCATCATCGCCATCCTGCTGGTCTTGCCAAAGGGGCTTGGCGACGGGTGGGAACGGTGGCGCATCGATCGCTTGCGCAGCCGTGCGGAGCGCAACAGCACCCCGAACCCAAAGGTGGGCGGGGCCTTGGCCGTCCTGTTTGGTTGGCTCGGCTTGCATCACCTCTACCTCCGCCGTTCGGCCAAGGCCGTCGCCATGATGGGGATCACTGGAGCGGCCTGGGCTGTTCACCTCGTCTCGACCTTCCTTCGAGCGAATTCGTGGGCCGGCCAAGACGCGATCGTGCCCGATGGCCTGGACGCCGACCTGCAGGCACGATGGCTTGAGATGGTGGAGACCGAACAGCAGGTCATCGCCGCCCTCGGCGGCTTTGGGGACGTGCTTTGGCCCCTCGTGCCCTTGCTCGTGTGGTTGTACGCCCTGCGCGAAGCCCAACTTCTCTTCACCGGCCGTGAGGAGGAAGATCCCGCCCCATGGCTAACCCGGGGCTGGTCTGCGGTCACCTCCAAGGCGGCCGACGGCCTTGCCAAAACACGCGCCTTGCTCCTCGTGCCATGGAGCAAGGTCTCAACCATGTCCGCCCCCTGGGCGTTGGCGAAAACCGCGAACGGCCTTGATTCGGGCCTGGCGGCCTTGTCCTCGACGCTCAACAACGCGACTGGTCGGCTCGCCAAGCGTTTCGACGTCGAGGGCGGTCGAAGCACCGAAAAGGGTTCACGGTTGACCTTCTACGTCCTCCTCGCCCTCCTGCTGCTGGTCCTTCTTTGGTTGCCCATCAACGCCGAGCAAGGGCTGTGGGGCGATCGAAAGATTGCACAATTTGGCAACGTCATGTCCACCTTCGCCATTTTCCTCTTGCTCGCCTTCTCCCTCAACCTGCACACCGGCATGACCGGCTTGCTGAACTTCGGTGTGATCTTCTTCGCCAGCATCGGCGCCATCCTCGTCGGGATCCTCACCGCCCCTCAGGAGTACTTTGGCTACGGCTGGCCAATCTTGCCAGCGGTGCTCGCAGCGATGGTGGTCGGCGCCGTTGCAGGATGGCTGATGGCGGGGCCCACCGCACGCCTGAGAAGCGATTATTTCGCCATCATCACCATCTCGATGGGCGAGATCGTGCGCCTGTTGCTCAGCGGGGAGCCCTTGCTTCGCGTGGGTGCCAACGCTTCGGCCATCGGCATCGCCCAGTACCCCAAACCGCTC
The DNA here is from genome assembly GCA_038125145.1 of Candidatus Poseidoniaceae archaeon. Taxonomy (GTDB): domain Archaea; phylum Thermoplasmatota; class Poseidoniia; order Poseidoniales; family Poseidoniaceae; genus MGIIa-L3. The sequence goes on along the minus strand of JAYPDK010000069.1, from coordinate 1,758 downwards.
AATTCCTGGTGGTTCTGCGGTCGAAACGAGCAGTTCGACGCCGACGGGGAACTGCTCACGCCTTTGGAATGCGCCGCGCAGGACGGTCTCTCAAGCGCGGCGGCCTTCACCGGGGACCTGTTTGGGCTGGTGGAGCCGGCACCTTACGCCTTCTTGCTCGCCATGATCGGCCTTGGGGGTGCCGCCCTGACGTGGGCCATTCTCGCCACCCTCTACCGCTCGCCGTGGGGCCGTGTGCTCCGCGCCATTCGTGAGGACGAGGAGGTCGCCCAGCATCACGGTCACGATATCATGCGCCACAAGGCGACGAGCCTTGCCGTTGGTGGTGCCATCGCCGCCTTTGCTGGAGCGCTGTGGGCGTGGAAGCTCGGTGGGTTCCAACCGACCTTCATGTCCCCGGCACGCTCCACGTTCCTCGTCTGGGCCGCCTTCATCATCGGCGGTGCAGCGAACAACAAGGGCATGGTCATCGGCGCGTTCATCATCGCCCTGATGGAGTTCTTCTTCAACGTCCTCGTGGCCGCCCAAGGCTCCTCCGACCTGCCCCTGCACCGCTTGGCCGCCGACCTCGACGAGGTCTTCCAGTGGTTTGTCTTGACCCCGCTGGCCCCCGCATCATGGTTGCTTGGAAGCGCCATCGTGCTCTACCTCCTGCGCCTTGTACGCCTTGCCGAAGTGAGCTTCCTGTTCGGGTTGACGATGCTGCTCGTGGCCGTTTTCCTCGGCGGCGAAGGTCACACCTCGATCGACGAGGTCTACCCAGAGGTGCTCGGCGGGGTGAGGCTCACCATGGGCTACCTGAAGGAAATCCTCGTCGGCTTGCTGATCGTGCTTTCCTTGAAATTCAACGCGAAGGGGCTGCTGCCTGAAGTGCCCTTCCGGCCGGCCCGCCATGAGGGCGCGACCACGGAGGTGGAGGAATGACCGCCGTGCTGAAGGTCGAGGGCCTGCGGATGGAATTTGGCGGCCTCGTGGCCGTCAAGGACGTCTCCTTCGAGGTTCGAAAGGGCGAGATGGTGGGCCTGATCGGTCCCAACGGGTGCGGCAAATCGACCACCTTCAACTGCATCAGCGGGCTGCTGGAGCAAACCAAGGGTCGGATCGAGGTCTTTGGACGAAACGCGTCGAAGATGCGTCCTGAACAAATTCAGCGCCTCGGCGTGACGCGCACCTTCCAACACACGCGTTTGTGGCGCGAGATGACCGTCATCGAGAACCTGCTCGTCCCTCCCCGCCAACAGTTCCGCCCCCTCGAGGTGCTGTGGAAGGGTCGCGCGCACCCGGCCGAAAAGGCTCGGCTCGAGCGAGCCTACGAGGTCCTCGACGAACTCGAAGTGCCCCACATGGCCCACAATTTGGCCAGCGAATTGTCGGGTGGACAAAGCAAGTTGGTGGACATTGGGCGGGCCATGATGGGCGCGCCGGGCCTCTTGTTGCTCGACGAGCCGGTGGCCGGGGTGGCCGGGCCCTTGGCGATGAAGATCTTCGCCAACCTGCGCCAACTGGTCGACACCACGGGGATTTCCATCCTCGTCATCGAGCACAATATGGACTTCATCCTCCGTCAGGGCGTGGACCGCATCGTGGTCATGAACGAGGGCTCCGTGCTGATGGAAGGCACGCCCGACGAGGTCCGCAGCGACCGGGCGGTCATCGAGGCCTACCTTGGTTCAGCCGGAAACGCGGGAGGTGAGGAGGAATGAGCCGCGTTCTCGAAGTGACCGGCCTCGAAGGCGGGTCCGGCGCGGTGCAGATCCT
>JAYPDK010000068.1:2490-6892 GCA_038125145.1 Candidatus Poseidoniaceae archaeon | reverse complement strand
TCGCGTACGAATTCCCGTGGGGCGGCGACGAGCAGGTCCAGTTCAAGGCCTACCACGACTACGAAAGCATGCGTGAGCGCATGCTCCGCCTCGCGGAAGACAACCCCGAATTCCTTCAGTTCCACGAGGGGTTGAACGGTGGCATCAACGCCCGGGGAGAAACCACCACCGAGGAGACGTACAAGGGATGGTTCTACCAGCACCCGAGCCCCTGGATGAAGATCACGATGGACGTTGAAGGCGGCGAATACAATCCGTTCGTTGGCGATTCAGGCAACTACGAGGACCGTTCGGACATCCTCATCGTCGGCAACCACCACGCGCGTGAGTGGATGTCCTACGAGGTGCCGATGTTCTTCCTAGAGACCCTTGTTTTCTCGATGAACAACCCCGACTACGACAACGACGGTGACGGCCGCATCGACGAAGACCCGTGGGGCGACGGCGACGGCGACGGCATCCTCGACGACGACGGTGATTGCCTCTCGCTCGCGCCAGAGCATCAGGACAGCGACGGCGACGGCATCGCATGCGGTCCGGGCGACCTCGGCGTGGACGAGGATTACTCGGAGAATTACATCGTCTCCCTCGTGGAGTCCCGCGAGATCTACCTCGTGCCCATGCTCAACGTGGACGGGAACCGCTACGACCGTGAGGAATACTGCGGCCCCACCGCGTGGGAAAACTGTGCAACGTCGGGCTGGAGGAAGAACCTCCGCGACAACGATTACTCCGGCAGCGGCCCCATCCCCGACCTCGACGAGGAGGTCGACGAGGCCTGCGACGGCGTTGACCTCAACCGGAACTACGAGTTCGAATGGGGCGCTCCGCTCGGTGCCACCGGTCCGCTCATCCCCGGCGACTGCCTCGCGGGCACGACGAACAACGACGTCTACAACGGCCCGCCCGATTTGCCCATCGACGACGAAGACGGTGACGGCCTGTTCAACGAAGACGACGTGGACGGCAACGACGACGACCGCGACGGCATCGTCGACGAGGACCCCCTCGGTGGCAACACCGAGCCGGAGACGAAGTTCATCCAGGACCTGACCGAGATGAACGACGACAACAACAACGGAGGCTCGGATTTCCGAGCGACGTTGACCTGGCACTCCTTCTCCGAACTCGTGCTCTACCCGTGGGGGCACTGCCAGAACTGCGACAACCCCGATCAGGCCCAACTGCGCTACCACGGGGACGTGCTCGCGTCCTACACGAACTACGAGAACATGCAGTCCTCCTCGCTCTACCCCACCACGGGGGACTTCTGTGACTGGCACTACGGCGTCTTCGAGTCCTATTGCTACACCATGGAGATCGGCAACGCCTTCCACGAGCGACCCGAGAACGTTGACGACATCGCGATCCGGAATGTCGGCGTTGGCTTCTACATGACGTGGATCGCCGACAATCCGCGTGAAAAGGCCAACCTTGCGTTGGAAAACATCTCGTTCACCCAATTCGTGACGCCCCCCGAAGACGTCACGGTGCCCGATGAGGGGGACCTCCCCATCGACGTCTGCATTTCCAACGCCTTCCCGTACACCCTCAACGAGAACCTGAGCCACGTGGAGTGGCGCCTTGTCCGCCCGTCGCGGGTGCAGTCCGACTACGGTCCGCGTGAATGGCAGGCTGAGCCGTGGACCACCACAGGCTTCGAACGGGTGGACGAAGCGACGTGCACCCTGCTTGACGGTGCCAACGGCACGGTGTTGAGGGCCATGCTGCCCGTGCCCGACGACCTCTCCGGTCAAGTCCACTACCGCGTGGTGCTCGGCACCTTGTCTGGAAGCGAGCTGTTCACCTACCCCGGCAACGAAGCCTACCACGTGCTCTCCGTCGCCTACCGGGCATCGTACGGGGGTACCTTCGGCGCCCTTGTCATGTTCATGCTCATCGCCGGGACGGTCTGGGGCGGATTGGGCGTCGCGTTGCGCACCATGATGACCGACGGTGAGGAGAAGGTGGACCTCGCCGACGCCCTCCTCGAGGAGGAGGTGGACGCGTGAGCGGCCAATCCGACGAATTCAGCGGCCGTCTCGGGCTCATCTTCGCGACCATCGGCGCCGCCATCGGCACCGGCAACATCTGGCGCTTCCCTCGCATGGTCGGCGCCAACGGAGGCGGCACCTTCCTGATCCCGTGGCTTCTCTTCCTCTTCGTTTGGTCCATCCCCCTCGTCATCGCCGAGTTCGCGATGGGCAAGCGCAGCCGCACAGGGACCATCGGGACCTTCCGCATCTTCACCGGCAAGCGCTTTGCGTGGATGGGCCTGTGGACTGCGTGGATCTCGACGGCCATCGGCTTCTACTACGCCGTGGTCGCTGGTTGGTGCCTGAAGTACTTCCAGCTCGGCTTGACGGGTGGCCTCACCGGCGACGGCGTGGACACGGTTCAGGTGTGGAACGAATTCTTGCAGGCCCCGGGCCAGGTCATCTTCTACCAATTCCTTGTCGTGCTCTTGACCTTGCTCGCCATCTCCCGCGGCGCCAAGGCCATCGAGAAGGTCAACGTCGTCCTGATGTCTTCGCTGATGGCCTTGCTCTTCCTGACGATGTTCATGGCGCTGAGCATGGACTTCAGGGACGGGACCCTCGACGGTGCCTTGTTCATGTTCACGGTGGACTGGTCTGGCCTGTTTAACCCTGAAATCTGGATCAACGCCCTGTCCCAGTCCGCATGGTCGGCGTCGGCCGGCATGGGCATGGCCATCACCTACGCGGTCTACATGCGCAAGGACGAGGACACGACCCTCAACGCCTTCGTGATGGGTTTGGCCAACAACAGCATCTCCATCATCGCCGGTTTGACCGTCCTCTCCGCGATTTTCGCGGTCGAGGCCGACCCCTTGGCCACGGTGACCGGCGGTTCTTCGGCCATCACCTTCCTCGCGCTCCCAGAAGTCTTTGCACAGGCCCCAGGCGGCAACATCGGACCGTTCCTGATGATGACGGGCTTCTTCCTCGCCCTGTCGTTCGCGGCCCTCACCTCAATGATCTCGACCGTCGAACTGTGCGTCCGCAACTTCGTGGACCACGGGTACGAGCGTTCGCAGTCCGTGTGGTTCACCGGCGCGGCCATCTTCCTCTTCGGCCTTCCATCGGCCTTGCTGTGGATCAAACTCGACGGCGAGGGGGTGGCCTACCCTGAATTCCTCGAAGTGCAGGACCACATCTGGGGCTATGGCCTCATGTTCTCGGGCCTCTTCATCGCCTACACCATTTGGCGCTACGGCTTCCTGAAGTGGAAAGCACAGGTCGAGGCGGGCGAGGCCGAACCCGGCTTGGCCGGTTACCTCAACGTTGGCGTGTCCGGCTTCCGTGACGATTTCATCAACACCGGCGACAACGACGTGTGGATCGGGCGTTGGTGGGACCTGCTCCTCTACCTGGCCTTCCCCGTGCTCTTCAGCGTCCTCATGATCTCCTACTTCGGCAGCATGATTGCAAACACCGAGGACGTGTGGAACCCGCTGAACCCGCATGGTTTGGGCATCATCCTCGCCTTCTGGGGCGTTGTCGCCGCCCTCTTCCTCTGGTTCAACCGGTACCTCGTGGCACGCCCTGTGTACCGCAACGTGCCGGAGGGAGCCCAGGTCGACATCTCGATGCTGCCCGGTGGGGATGACCCCCTTGTGCTTCAGCTCGGTGACGAGGCTCCCGACCTCGCTCATGTGAACCAGGGGTGAGTCCGTGGAGGACTTGGTCCGTCTTCTTGTGACGGGTCTTGTCCTCGCCGCCATTCTTGTCCCCATCGTTCGCTGGTTTTGGTCCCGCTTTGACCGGCCCACGGAGGCCCAGATCGCCTACGAGGAAGAACGTGCGCGTCAGAAGCAGGAGGCGCGCATGTGGGCCCAGATCGAGGCCAAGATGCGGGCCGACGAAGCGGCCGCGGAACAGGCCGCGGCCGAGGCACGGTACCGGCTGGAACTCGAAGCGCGGGCCAAGGGTGCGGACCGCACGCAGATCAGCGGAGCCATCAGCGCCCTCGGCAGCGAACAATTGCAACCCGTCCTGAGGGACGTCAAGGAGAGCCGTCCTGCCCCGAAGGCCACCGTCGGGGCTGAAGCGGCCGTGGTGGACGGTGATGCCCTCTTTTCGCAGGAGCCGGACGATGCGGACCTCCGCGTGGACGGTCCCGCGCAGGTGAGCCTTGAGCAGGACCGCGCAGGCGCGCCCGCCCCTGACTGGGACCTCATCGAGCGGCTTCGCGCGTTGAAGGAGCGGACCGAGAACGGCGCCGATGACGCGTTGCTTGACCCCCATCCAGACGTGCCGGCGATGCCGGACCTGCCGTCGTTGGACGATGCGGAGGCCGGTGCTGCGCACGACGATTCCACCGAGAAGACCGAATCAGAGGACGTCGCCGCGTCCTTCGAGCCAGCCATGGAGGGCAGCGG
>JAYPDK010000068.1:0-2390 GCA_038125145.1 Candidatus Poseidoniaceae archaeon | reverse complement strand
AGACCGAATCAGAGGACGTCGCCGCGTCCTTCGAGCCAGCCATGGAGGGCAGCGGCGATGCTTCGGCAACGGATGACGATCCTCCCCCCGAGGCCTCCGAGGCCATGACGGACGAGGGGGTGGAGGCGGACGAGGCACAGGATGCACCGGACGAGGGGGACGAATCCGGCGAATCTTTCCATGAACCGCCGTCTGGTGCAGAAGGCGACGAGGCCACTGCATCCACCATTGCGCAGCCGACAACCTTCGTGGAGGAGGTCGATACGGCGTGGGACGAGGCGTCGACCGGGTCCGACGACGACGGTTGGGACGTCGAGTGGTGAAGCCCCATTCTCGGCGCCTCACCGACGAATGGCTCATGAAGCACGCTCCAGCAGGTCGACGTATGGTGCAGCGACCTCGGGGGACCCGGGACTTCGGGCCGCTGGAGAGCAGGCGAAGGCGCTTGCTCGAGCAGGTGCTTGACGTCGAAGCGATGTGCGCGGGCTTCGACCGCGTCCAAACGCCGATCTTCGAATCCCTCGACCTCTTCACCGCAAAATCAGGACCGGGCGTGATCGGGCAGCTCTACGCCTTCGAGGACAAGGGTGGACGCCCGCTCACCCTTCGTCCTGAACTCACGGCTCCCGTCATGCGCATGATCGCTGAAGGGATGCGGGCGGAGGCCAAACCCCTGCGGCTCGCCTACCACGGTGCTTGCTTTCGATACGAGGAGTTCAAGACGGGTCGGTACCGGGAGTTCTTCCAATACGGCATCGAAGTGGTCGGGGCCGACGGACCGCTTGTGGATGCGGAGGTCATCGCTCTCGCGGTCCGCATGCTGCACGCGACGGGACTGAAGGGCTGGACCTTGCGGATCGGGCACGTTGGCTTGCTCCGCGACGTCCTCGCAGGGCTCGGCTTGTCGGCTGAGGCTGTCGAGGGCGGCGAGGCACCGACCGCGAGCGCCATGCGCCTGCTCGACAAGGGCGACGATGCCGGCCTTGCAGCCCTGTTCGCCGCTCAGGGGCTTGATGCGGCGGGACTGGACCTGCTCCGTGCCCTTGGGGACGCTTCAGGGGGCCGCGAATCCATCGCGGCGGCCCGCCCCCTCCTCGAGGCCCACGGGCTCCCCTCGCAGGCCTTGGATGCCTTGGAGGAGACCGTGGACGCCCTCGGCCTCCTGGCCCCTGCCCCGCCCTCGCTCGAGGTGGACCTTCGCGTGGCCAGGGGTTTGGATTACTACACCGGGATGGTGTTCGAAGTGCACGTTCCCGAACTCGGGGGCGAAGGTCAGGTGCTCGGCGGCGGCACCTATCGGCTGCTGCACCTGTTCGGTCTGGACGACCTTGACCCTTCGTGTGGGTTTGGCCTCGGTTTTGACCGCGTCCTCCTCGCGTTGGAGCACCAAGCCGAAGCGGAAGGGCGGTCCGAGGTGCTCCCGGGCGAAGCCGGCCCGAGGACCAGGGTTGCGGTCGTTCCCTTCCGCGTCCCTGCCACGGCCGTGCTGCCAGTGGTGGCCGGCCTGCGTGACGAAGGCGTGGTCGTCGACCTCGAACTCCGCGGCCGCGCCATTGGCAAGGCCTTCTCCTGGGCCGACGGTCTTGGCGCCAGCCACGTGCTCGTTGTCGGTCCTCGCGACCTTGAAGCGGGCACGGGGAACCTCAAGCGGCTGAAGGACGGTTCGCAGGTCGATGTGGCGTTGACCGCCTCGGACGTGCTCGCTGCGCTGAACGGCTGATCATTCCTCGTCGTCGTCACGACGGGCGACCGCGGCCATCGCGATGGCTGACGAAGCGACGACAAGCCCGAAGCCGGGGCTGTCGTCCTCGCCCGCGTTCGGGTCCTCACCGGCCTGGAAGGCCTCGGTCCATGTGGCCTCGTCGATGGGCAGGTCGATGCGCGAGTCTGCACCGAGGTACAACGTGAAGGACGCAGGGTCGCCAGTGACCGTTCCGGGGATAATTCCGTTGTTCCTGTTACCGCGGAGTTTCATGGTGATGTGAACGGTGGGGTTGCCATCGCGGCCGTCCCACTCGGTTTGTTCCTCCGTCACGCGGTAGGAGAAGGTGATTTCCTGTAGGCCAGTGGTCGTTGAAGTGTGATGGTACCGGTACAGTTCGTTCATGCCGTACAGGATGGTGACGTTGAGTTGGTCGCAGTCGTTTTGGCATGGGCCTTGGTTGTCACCGTTCGTCCAGTCCCCTTGCAGGTCCATCTTGAGGGTGCCGCGCACTTCGCCGTCCACCGTCATCAGGAGGCGCTTGCTGAGTTCGGGGTTCATCCGGAACCGTAGGTCGATGTCGATGAGGCCGTTGTCGATGTCCTCCTGGTAGAAGCCGTCTTCCGCGTCCGCGGTGTCGTTGTCGGCGAAGTGGGTCCACGCGTTGTTGATCCCGTCGTGGTGGAGG
>JAYPDK010000067.1:0-7006 GCA_038125145.1 Candidatus Poseidoniaceae archaeon | reverse complement strand
CGCCGCGTTCCACATCGACTGGCCATGGCGCATGAGGATGAGCAGCGACATGGGCCTCAGTTTGCTGAATGAGCGCAGGATGAAGAGGCTTCGCACACGCCCGGCTCAGAACAGCCACGGCAACAACGCAAGCAAAAGCAAGGGAACCAATCCCATGGCCAAATCACGCGCAGCCAGCATCAGCGATGTCTTCGCGTTACGCCGAATCATCACGTCCACGCTTGCCTGGATGTGGTCATCGATCCGGTCCGAAAGGTGGGCTGCACCACGCTTGGCGAGTTCCTCAGCGGCGCTCCACGCGACGGCGGCAGCCAGCCCTTGAGGGGTGAACTTTCGGCTCAGCAAGGCAATGCCTCCCGCACGCTTCAACACCTTCAAGCCGTTCGAAGGTTCCTGCTTCGTGCTTTCCTCAACAGGGTCCTTTCCGCCGAATCGCCGGAGCCATCTGCGTGCGCCAAGGCCCAGGTCGGCGACCTTTCGAAGCCGCTCAACGTCCTGACGTTCGACGGCCACGAGCACGCGACGAACGCGGCGAATGCGGAGAAGGTCGAGGAAGACCCAGACCGAGGCGAGCACGAACAACAGGAGGTGAGCGTACCACGGGCCATCCGACCAGTACCGCCAGCCGACGGGGTCCGCCATTTGCCTATAGACAAAAACGACGATCAGGGGGAGGCTGAACGCGAGCACTTCGTTGAGGATGAGCAGGCGAAGGCCGCGGACGGGCAGTTCCATCAGTTGCTTCAACGCCCATCCCGCGTGGGGCGCGAGTTTCGCCACCACACGGCGCGCCGGGCGGGCCAGGAGCAGCACACGAAGCAGCAACGGCAACCAAATGATGACGTAGACGTACGCCGCCCACGGCCCTTCCGGAGGGAAGGTCGGTGCGAGGATGGGGGTCGCCACGTGCCTTCATCGGCAGACCCGCCATCAAGCCCACGGTGGTAGAGGAGCGAAGGGCTATGGAGGACGACCCGGCAGGCTCCACCATGGTGTTCACCCACCCCATGGCGGACTGGCTTGGCTTCAACGTGGACCGCGAATGGCTCGAGGCCAACGTCTCCTGGCGCGACTTCGGCACCGGCGTGCGGCTTGGCAAACTCAAGCGCGAGGACGCCACCTCGCTGGTGCTCTACGACGCGGACAGCGACGTCGAAGTGGACGCCTTCATGCCCCATTCCCACCCCGGTGGCGAATGCTACCTCGTGCTCGAAGGTGAGGTGTGGGACGAGGACGGCACCTACCCGACGGGCTCCATCGTCTGGATGGGGCGCGAAACGACCCACACGCCGCGCACGCGCGGGCGGACGCTCATCCTCGTGCTCTGGCCAGAGGGCGTCAAGGCCGCCTGATCAGGCGTCCACAGGCTCCGATGCCGCATCGAGGGCGAAGAGCCCCTTGGACAGCCTGTGGTCGAACCACCACGCTCCACCCGGGAAGGAAGCGGCGAGGAAGCCGACCGGGACGGTGCGCCAGTCCCACCACCGGTTGACGCCGAGCGTGAGCGCGAACAGGTAGGCCATGAAGAGCGCCCCGTGGATCGGCCCGAGCACCTCCACCATGTGCGGCGCGTCCATGAGGTACTTCACCGGCGTCGCGATGCACATCAGGAGCACCGCGGACAGGCCTTCCACCCAGCCAAGCCACACCACCCAACGCATGGTGGGGGCAGCGGTCCGGCCCCCATGAGGTTGGTCCCTGCTTCAGACGAGGCGGATCGCGGTGTTCCCTTCGTCCACCGCAAGAATGCGGACGTTGAGGTTGTAGGCGGTGAGGGCTTGCTCCAGCGAGCCGTTGCGCATCCAGTCGCGGATGGCCGTGCTCCCGCGGTAGCCGTGGCAGACCAGCACGCCGGGCTTTTCGTCGGTGCGGGCGTCGCGCACGTCGTCGACGATGTACCGCTTGGCGTCGTTCAGCGAACTCTCGTGGACGTCCCGCCGCTTGAATCCGGTCGTGTTCACCTTCGCACCCCACGAGGTCGGGCTCCGGGCCAAACCGTGGCGCTGGGGGTTCCGCTTCGCCGAGTCGTTCGTGCGGCGGCGGCCGTTGAGGTGGCGCGTGAGGTCCCGTCGTCGGTCAACCATGCACCCTCCCTCACTCAACTGCGTTTGAACCCTCGGACGTTCCAGGTTCGGAACGCGTAGCGCGGGTGTCGGCGACCGCTGCCACCTCATCGTCACCGAAGGGGTGCCACGTGGTGAGGCTCCATCCTGCGTACTGCGCGCCCATCCGGCCCTCACCCACGATGAGCACGTCCCAACGGCCGCTGAGCGAAACGGGTCGGCCATGGAACACGGCGTACCCGTTCTCGTTCGCGAGGCGCACGTTGACGCCCCAGTCGCTGGTGGTGACCTCGGCCCGTGCGTGCACGAGGATGTGCTTCTCCTGGTACCAGACGGTCTGGCCGTCAAAGGCCTGCGCAAGGGCTTCCTTGCGCTCCCGTGCAGCGGCGATGTGCTCCGTTTCGGAAGGCGCGTTGGTCATGCAACAGGTCGTTGGCGACCCGCTTTGAAGGACTGAACTTCAGGCTTCAACCATCGGCCGGGACGAGCCGCACGAGGGGCAGAGTTGCTCCTCCTCGTCGGCGTAGGCGTGCTGGCAGGCCGGGCAGGTCGCGGCCAAGACCAAGCGTCCGGACCCGGCGTCCACCGCCTCCCCGACGAGGGTGAGGCGTCCGGGGGCGATCTCCTCCACGCTGTACGCCCCGGCGCCGCCCAGCCGCACCAGCATGTCGGGCGGCAGGGTGAGCGTGCCGATCTCGTCCACGAGCAGTTCGCGGCCGACCTCGAGGTTGGTGATGTCGAGGTCCTTGCCGTGTTCCGCAACGAAGCGACCGTCGCGCAGTTCGAGGCTCCGGTCGCAGAAGTCCGCGACCTCCTTTGAGTGGGTCACGATGAGGAAGGCCACGCCGTCCTCGTCGTGCAGGTCGCGGAACAGGCGCAGCACCTCACGGCTCGTGACCGGGTCCAGCGCGCCGGTCGGCTCGTCGGCGAGGATGAGCCGAGGCTCTGTGATGAGCGCGCGGGCGATGGCGACGCGCTGCTGCTCACCGCCCGAGAGCATCGCGGGCAGGGCCATGGCCCTGTGGCCCATCTGCAGGCGTTCGAGGATCTCGAGGGCCTTCGCCTTCGCGTGCTTCGAGCGGACGCCTTGGTTGATGAGCGGCTGCGCGACGTTGTCCCTTGCGCTGAGGCTCGGCAGCAGGTTGCCCTCCTGGAAGATGAAGGACACCGTGCGCTGACGCAGCGTCACGAGTTCCTGCCCGGTCAGCCGCGTCATGTTGCGCCCGTCGAGGCGCACCGAGCCCGAGGACGGCTTCATCAGGCCGCCAAGGCACTTCAGCAGGGTGGACTTGCCGCTGCCGGAGGGCCCGACCACGGCGACCGCTTCACCCGCCCGCATCGCCACGTTGAGGCCACGAAGGGCGACGACGTTGCCGTCCTCCGCCTTCGACTCGTAGATGTGGTAGAGGGCGTCCGCCTCGAGGATCATGGGCTGCTCGTCCGTCATGCTCACTCCCCCTTCAGGACGCTGGCAAGGTCCGCGCCCAGCGTGCGCCGCGTCGTGATCAGCAAGGCCAGGACGACCGCGGCGAAGACCGAGGCCGAGACGATGGCCAACGAGCCCCACGGGTACACAAGGTTCCGCGTGAGCGTCGTCGAAGAGCCACCGAAGATCTGGAAGATGAAGCCAAACACCTCGAAGAATCCGTTGAAGGAGAGCGCCAAACCGAGGCCCAAGGCGATGCCGAGCAGCATCGACACGAGGACGATGGAGAGGATCTCAAAGAGCACCAGGCGCACGATTTGGCCGGGCGCCGCGCCGATGGCCTGCAGGATGGCGAGTTCCTTCTGGCGCTGGTTGAGCACGAGCGAGAGGAACACGAACGAGGAGGCGACCGCGGCCAAACTCGCGACCACGAACTGCAGCGAGAGGAGCCCCTGCGTGCCGAAGATCAGCCCGCCGTTGCGCTCCACCGCTTGATGGGCGGTCTCCCAGTCCTCGGCCGCGCCAACGCGGCCGTCGGCCTCGATGCTGGCCCGGAGCGCGACGAGGTCGTCCCCTTCGAGGTCGGGCAGCGCGAACATCCAGGTCGTCGAGGCGTGCGCGTCGGCCGCTTCGTCGCCCACAAAGGTCCGCCATGCGCCTTCGCCGATCACGACCGAGGAGGCCATGGTGGCGGTGGGGACGCCGGGAATGAACTGGTGCGTGCCGACGTAGCGCAAGGTTTGCTCGTGCGGGGTCACGTCGATCCGCAACCCGCCGGCGCTCGACGCGAAGAGGGGCGCAAGCGCGGGGGTTGGCTGCAGGGTGGGCCCGCTGGCGCAGGCCGTCAGGTCCGCAAGCGTCCCGTCGGGGCAGAGCGCCCCGCTCAGGTTCGCGGCGTTCGAGAAGTTCGTTCCGGAGAGGTCGAGGCCGAACATGCCGAGCATGTTCGCACCGGACAGGTTCGCGCCGGCGAAGCCGGGCGCGGCACCGAAGCCGAGGGTCGGCACCCACACCGCACCGGAGAGGTCCGCACCGGAGAGGTCCGCGCCCGACAGGTCGGTGCCCACAAGCATGGCCCCGGACAGGTTCGCACCGCGCAGGTCGAGGCCCGACAGGTTGGCGTTCGTCAGGTCCGCCATGCCAAGGTCCACGCCCGCAAGGGAGCCCGACAGCGAGGCGTCGCTGAGGTTCAGCACGGTCATCGCGCGGTAGGCCTCGAAGAGGGCCTCGAGGTCAAGGCCGGCGAGCGGGTCGTCCGACGCCGGCGCCTCGGGCGCGGTGAAGTTGATCGTCACTTCCTGCCAGATGAACTGGCGGGATTCGGAGCGCTCGGTGTCGTCGGCGGTGAGCAGCACGTCGCCCCGGTCGGAACGACCGTTGCGGCCGCTGCCCCACAGGTCGAGGGCAAAGGCAGCGTCCTCACCCACGGTGAAGGTCCCCTCGGCAAGGGCCGCGAGGGCGTCGTCGACGTCTTCACCGGGCAAGCCCTGCTCGTCCCAACGAAGGACTTCGGCGCTGCCGTTCAGCAGGACCCAGGTCTGGAAGGCTTCGCCATCGGCGTTGCTCAGGAAGAGGGAGGGCGTGGTCGTCGCCAGCACGCGCACGTCGTTGCCGTACACCTCGCGCACGGTGCCGAGGGCCTCGCTCGCGTTGACCGGCGATTCAAACTCGACGCGCAGGTCGCCGCCGACCTGCGTGTCGGCCGTCCGCTCGTCGACCAACGTCCCCGTGTAGCCCTGCACGGCAGCGAGGGTCACGATGGACAGCGTGAGGAGCATGATGACGGCGAGCCGGTTCACCGACTCGGCCGAACTCGACCCCTTGAGCCCACGGCGCACGTCCTTCAGGAGCGGCGTCCGGCCGAGGAGCAGCTGCATCAACTGCGGCCCGTAGGCGCCGAGGCGACCGAGCAGAAGCGCGCCGCCAATCCAGAACATGAAGGGGCCGAAGATGCCGAGCAGCCCTTCGATGAAGAAGTTCGAGTAAAGGCCGGAGCCGCCCGTTTGCAGTTCAAGCCAGGTGTCGAGGGTGCCAAGCCCGCCGATGCCGAAGGAGAGGGCGTGCAGCCAGGTGCGGGGCGGTGCCGCTTCCGACGAGCGACGAACGCCTTCTTCGATCTCCATCTCGAGGAAGCGGCGGGCGCGGCTGCGCCCAAAGAGCAAGGCGAGGCCGATGGTCGCGAAGGCCGTGGCCAGCGTGGAGGCAAAGCCGAGGACGGGGTTGACCGAGACGCCCGAGGGCTCGAACTGCATGAAGCCAACCGCGGAGAGCACGGCGGGCACGGCCGCGAGCGCCAGCACGTAACCAGCAGCCCACGCCACGAGGGACATCACCGCGAGTTCGACGAGGACCATGCGCTGCAGCCGTTCGGCGTCGGCACCGATGACGCGGTGAATGGAAATCTCGCGGCGCCGCTGTTCAAGGGACAGCACGAGGCCGTACACGAGCACGGCCAGCGAGAGGATGACGATCGGGACCATGATGATGTAATCGAAGGTCTGGATGAGGCCGAGGAAGATGTTCAGGAAACTGATCGACCCACCGATGATGTCGATGTAGACGAGCCGAACGCCGGCGTCGGTGTAGTTCCCGTTGCCCACGTCCAGCTGCAGCGCGTCGAGCCAGTCGGCTGCTTCCGCGGTCGACGAGGTGGGCAACTGCGCGCGGTCGACCGCGATGGCGAGGTAGCCGTGGTCGTTGGAGAGGAGGGCCGCTTGCTGCGCTTCGCTGAGCACGTCCAGGTGGGCGATGAGCACGTTGGCGGGCAGGGTCGGGTTGGCGATCGGCGCCTCCTCGTAGATGCCCGCGACGGTGAGGTTCTCGACCGTGATGAGCAGGCGGCAGTAGACCATCCCGTTCTCGGAGGCCTTGATGTCGCCGTCCTCGCAGTCCGCCTCGTCGATGCCGCCCTCGACCGCAAGGTTGCGGTCGACGACCATGGCAAAGGTGACCTCTTCCAGCACGTCACCGACGTTCGCCCGGGCCGAGGCGGCCACGCTCGCGGGCAGCATGATGCTGCGTTCCTCAACCGCCGTGGTCGCGTTCGGCCATTCGCCCAACCCGGGAATCACGCTGTCCCGCGTCCGGTCCGCGAAGGCACCGTCGAAGCCCGCGTCGTCGATGAAGCGGATGCTCCGCGTCGTGGACGAGGGCGGGCCGGTGTCGGCCAGTTCGGGGTAGTCGAAGACCTGCTCCGTCCAGTTGAGGTTGCTGTCGTCGAGGACCTCGACCATTTCGAGGGGTTGAGCGTAGGCGAATTCCTCCGAGAAGAAGGACGTGGTGTGCAGCCCTTGCCGTCCAAGCACGAGCATGCAGTCCGCGAATTCCTCGGCGTAGGTCGTGGTCAACTCCGCGCACACGTCGCGCATGACGTCGGTGTCGTTCGTCCACCCGGGCGCGCCCTCGACGGGCGCCCGTCGGAACTCCACCTTGGCGTCGTAGATCTCGGTCTCCAAGGACTCTTGGAAGAAGATCTGCGACAAGCCGACCCCGTAGGACAGCACCGTGGTGATGACGA
>JAYPDK010000066.1:0-7032 GCA_038125145.1 Candidatus Poseidoniaceae archaeon | reverse complement strand
GCCGAAAGCATCCTCGTGCAGCCTGAACTTCATCTCGAAGCCTCCAAGCAAGCCGCGAAGCAGGTGCTGGTGGACGAAGGCCACGGGGCCATGGACCCCTTCATCCGCATCATTCACCTGCCCGGCGATCAACTCCGCGCCATATCGCAACTCCGAGCCGAAGACCTCGGTCATCTGCTGTCCATCGACGCGGTGACCACGAAAATTTCTGGAGTCCGGCCGCGCTTGTATCTGGCTACGTTCCGCTGCAGCCGCTGCGGCCACACCATGGTGGTCAACCAGCCAAACGAGCAGGAACTGGTGCAGCCAATGCTCTGCGACCCGCTCGACGGCGGTTGCGACCGAAAGGCACGCGAAACCCGCTTTGACCTCATTGAGCGCGACTCGCGTTTGATCAACACGCAATTCATCGAACTTCAGGAACTTCCTGAGCAGATGCGCGGTGGCATTCAGCCGGAACGGATCCTCTGCATTGCAGAACAGGACCTGTGCGGCCAACTCAACCCAGGCGACCGCGTGAAGGCGAACGGTGAATTGTTCATGCGTTCCCAACGGAAGCACGGGAAGGACACCCCTGTCTTCGACATCTTCCTCCGCATTCATTCCCTTGAACGACAAAACGTGCCGCTCGAGGAGATCATCATCACCGAAGACGAGGTCCATGAAATCAAAGAACTCGCGCGACGGGAGGACATTTACGACCTCCTGACGGTGTCGATCGCGCCCTCTATTTTTGGCATGAAGCAGGTGAAGGAATCCCTGATGCTCCAGTTGTTTGGAGGCGTGTCCCGGAAGAACGAGGACGGCACACGGAGCCGCGGCGACATCCACGTGCTTCTCATGGGCGACCCCGGCGTGGCCAAATCCCAGTTGCTCTCCTACATGGCCGACCTTTCCCCGCGCGGGAGGTTCACGTCAGGCATGTCGGCCTCCGCGGCCGGCCTGACGGCGGCCGCGGTGCAGGACGCCAACGCGGACGGCCGCTGGACGCTCGAAGCCGGGGCCTTGGTGCTGGCCGACCTTGGCCTGGCGGCCATCGACGAATTCGACAAAATGAACGACGGCGATCGCTCCAGCATGCACGAAGCCATGGAGCAGCAACGCATCTCCATCGCCAAGGCCGGCATCACGGCGAGCCTGAGAACGCGGTGCGCCGTGCTCGCCGCCGCGAACCCGAAGCAGGGGCGTTTCCAGCCGATTTCGGACGTGCCGTTCACGGCCCAGATCAACCTCGCACCCCCCCTCGTCTCTCGCTTTGACGTGATTTGGGTGCTCACGGACACGCCCAAGAGCGACCTTGACGAGTCGATTGCACGCCATATTCTCAACACCCGGGCAGCAGGCACGAGCGAGACGCTCATCGCGGAGGGAAGCGCCCTCGACCCGAGCCGCGGTGTGGTCGCCCGCACGCCGTCGGACGCGGTTCACGGCGAGGTGCTCTCACGCTCAATGATTCAGAAGTACGTCGCGTACGCGAAGCGCAACATTCAGCCTGAGCCGACCGAAGAGGCCAGCAAGAAACTGGTCGACTACTACGTCGAAACCCGCAGGCAAGGCGGCGAAGCCAGCGACAGCATCGCCATCACCGCGAGGGCCATCGAAGGCATCTCGCGCCTGGCCGAGGCCAGCGCCCGAATCCGCCTGTCCGAACGCGTGGAGGTCCAGGATGCCGAGCGGGCGCTGCGCATCACGCGCCTGTGGCGAATGGAATTGATGGGCGACAACTACGACGAAACCACGTTGGTGACGGGCAAGAAAACCACAGCGCGCACCAAGGAGAAGATCATCCGGGACGCCATCGAATCCTGTGCGGACGCCAACGGTGTCGCCGACCGAAACGAGGTCTTGACCGAGATCGTTCGCAACGGGATGCAATCCAGCGAAGCCGAGGACCTCATCGACAAGATGGTCCAACAGGGCGGACTGCTTCGTCCGCGAGGCTACGACACGCTGATGGTCGCCTGACGGTGTCGCTCATATCCGACCACCGTGTGCCCGCACCATGGCGGAGCCTCAAGGTGACGTGTCCGCTCCCTCCAGCCTTGACCCACACGGTCTCGGCTTCATGTGCGGGATTGAGGTGCATCAGCAACTCGCCACAGGCAAGTTGCATTCCCGCGAAGCAGGCGCTCTGTACGACGTCACCGCCGCCACCGTCCCCGAGGCGTGGCCGCGCACGCGCCGTCGCTTGCGTGCGTCACGGGGCGAAGGGGGTGCCGTCGACGTGGCAGCACGCTTCGAAGCCCGCCGCCGCCGCCGGTTCGAATACGTCCGTTCACCCAATGCTGGGTTGATCGAACTCGATGAACGCCCCCCTCTGCCGCTTGACGACGACGCTGTTGACATCACCCTCACGGTGGCTGCGCTGCTTGACGCCTGCCCCGTTGATTTGATGCAGACGATGCGAAAGACCGTCGTCGACGGTTCAAACACCAGTGGCTTCCAACGCACCACCCTTGTGGCGCGCGACGGTCGTTTGGCGACCGAAGGCGGGGACGTTGGCATCGATGTCGTGTGTTTGGAAGAGGACAGCGCACGCAAACTGGAGGCCATCGACACCGACGACGGAGAAGTGGTCGTCTACAACCTGGACCGCCTTGGTTTGCCGCTGATCGAGATTGCCACCGCCCCGGACGTGACGGACCCCGACCACGCAAAGGCCACGGCGCTTGCCCTTGGCGCCGTGTTGAGGCGCACGCGTCGCGTACGCCGAGGCCTTGGGTCCATCCGGCAGGACCTCAACGTCAGCATCGCCTGCGGGGACCGCGTGGAAATCAAGGGCTGTCAGGACCTTGAGTGGATTCCACGCATTGTTCGCCTTGAAATGGCGCGGCAATTGCACATGTACCGCTTGGCCAACATGCTCCGCGAGCGCTTTGGGCAGCCACCGCTCCCCCCCGATCGCCGGGAGGACGACGAAGCAAGCGAAGCCGAGGTTGTCGCCGCGTTGGAAGCGCTTGTTCCGATCGACCTCATCGACGTCAGCAAAGCCCTTGCCGAGTCCTCTTCCGCGATGGTCAGCAAGGGTCTGGCGGCGGGGCACGTGGTTCTCGCGCTCGTTCTCCCCCGCATGGCCGGGTTGCTGGGTACGAAATCGCTCGACGAAGACGGCGCTCAACTCCCACGTTTGGGGCGTGAGCTTGCGGGCGCTGCGAAGTTGGCTGGCGTGAAGGGCATCTTCCATTCGGATGAATTGCCGGCCTATGGCATCCAGCAGGAGGATGTTGCAGCGGTGCGCTCGATGCTGGACGCGACGGAGGACGACGCCTTCGTGCTCTGCCTCGCTCCGCGATGGCAGGCCAACTTGGCGCTCGAAGCGGTTCGTTCCCGCGCCCTTGCTGCCTTCCACCGCCTTCCCAGGGAGGTTCGGAACGTCGTCGTTGCCAAGGGCGCTCCCGCGGACGGCACCACCACGCCCATGCGTCCGTTGCCCGGTGGAGCCCGCATGTATCCTGAAACGGACGTGCCTCCGCGGCCCTTGACCGCCGAGGCATGGGCAACGGTGCGGGAACACCTTCCGCCGACACACGAGGAACGCAGGCACCGCCTTGGCCAACTCGACCTCTCCGAGGATCAAATCGACCAGGTGGTCGCGCGTGAACGCGATGACGTGTTCCTTGCACACCTTGGCGCCCGGCCGGCCAAAGCCTTCGCCTCGTTGCTCTTGGAACACCCCGATCACGCGCCTGAGTTCCTCGCCATGCTGCTTGACCTCCGAGGTGAGGAACGGTTGTCCAGGGACGGTGTGAAAGCAGCAGCCGAGGCCTTCCCGCACGGAGCCGACGAGACGACCGTGGCAGGGTGGGCCGAGGCCGAAGGGCACGTACCGGCCGACGTGGGCGATTTGCAGTCCATCGTGGCGGCCGTGGTCGCCAGCCGGCTCGACTTCGTGAACGAACGAGGCCTCGGGGCCATCGGGCCCTTGATGGGTCTCGTGATGGCCGAGGCGAAAGGAGCCGACGGGAAGGAAGTCAGTGGCCTGCTGAAGGACGAAATCCAACGGGTGCTGGCGTGAACCGCCTCGCGGTCCTGCTGCTTGTTCTGGTCCTGCTGCCCAGCGCCTCAGCCTCGGGAAGCGTTGAGGTGCCGGGAGGCTACGTGTCGACCGCCCCGCTCGTGCTCGATGAGATGGTGGTTGTCCGCTCCTCAGCGACCTTCGACGGCCGGTCCTCACCCTCCGTGGTGGCCTACAGCGGCGGCGTTGAATCCTGGCGAGTGGTTGGTCCACCTACGGTGCAGCCCGACATGGCCGACCTTGTCCACGCGCCCGCAGGCGGGGCAGCATGTGGCACGTGGCCAGACGCCCTGCTGGTCGCTTGGTCAAGCGGGCGCCTCGACGCGCTCCGCCTTGACGGCACGACCTTGTGGTCGGTCGATACCGAAGTGGACGGATGGGGGCTCACTGCCACGCCAGTGCTCACCCCATCGTTTCTGGTTCAGGTCACCAGGCACGGCATCGAACACCGTTGCCTCGCTGACGGTTCCCTGCTGGCCCGTGCGGAGATTGGGGCTGGCTGGAGAAATCCGGCCACGGTGCTGAACGGCACCTCCTACGTTGGGGACGAGGAAGGCCGGTTGTGGACGTGGCACGGAGGCGAGGAGCAGGCCACGTCCATCCCCATTTCCGGACGCCTTCGTCATGCCCCGGTGCTCGTGTCCGGAGGCCTGCTCCTGCACACGCAGGACGATGCAGCCAGTGTGGTTGCGTGGCATCCGTTGACGCCGAACGGCACCCCCTCGAACGCATCGCCCGCCCACCGCCTTCTCGGCGGTAGCGCGCCCGGAATGCCGTTGGGGCTTGGGCAGGACAGCGCCCTCATCGCCGACAGCACCGGCCTCCTTCACATGACGTGGGGCCCGGAGGGTTGGCGCACGGAGGAGGTGGACTCCCGTTCTGTCAACGGCCCACTGCGGGCAGAACAAGGCCTCGTTCTTGCGTCCGAGAACGGTCCAACGGGTGGTTTTGTCGTGCTCGATGTGGACGGCTGGAGAGCACACGATGTGGACGGCCCGCGCGGCTTCGGCACAGCCCCTCCCGTGGTCTGCGGCTCGGGCCTCCTGCTGGTGAAGGACGATGGACGGATGGTGGTGGTGGACGACCATCGCTCGACCTGTCCGCTCGGCTCGCTCACGTCGCAGGTTGACCGGAGTCCAGCGGTCTGGAGCCTGTCCTTGCTGGTGGCGTACCTCGTGGGGGCGGTGGCATGGAAGCGCCGTGGCGCCCTTCATGGAGCCAAGTGGGCATCGCCGTTCCTGTTGGTCGCCTTGGTGCTGGTCCTTCCACAGATCGGCATGTGGTGGGCGACGATTGGCCCCGCAGCAGACCCTGAGGACGTGTGGGACCCTTCCTGGCCGGCATCGTGGGAAGGCGGACAGGTGGTGGCCTTCGAGTTGCCTTCGGGACAGGTGGCCATCGGTGGCCTTTCCGAAGCAGAAACGGTGCTGGACGCCACGTTGGCCGCAGCAGCGGCCACCGGATTGACGCTCACGGTGGAACAGCATGCCCTCGGACCGTGGGTGACGGCCGTTGAGGGGGTGGAGGGCCAAGGCTGGGTGGTGGAGGTCGACGGGCTGTTGCTCGGTGTCGGTGCGGCGCAGGGTGCGTTGGGGCCGGAAGCCATCGTGGTGTGGCGGCTTGCTTGACTGAACCTTGAAGTCACGTCGCCCGTCGTCGGGGTCATGGTTGGAGCCGTCGGGACGCACGGCCCCCTGCTTGGACCTGGAGCATCGCTCATGCTCGACGTCCTCCTGTTGGGTGGGGCCCTGGTCCTTCTTCTCAGTGACCGACGGCTCACCGTCCCTTCGGGAACCGTCCTGCTTTCGCTGGTCGCCGCGACGGCCGCAGCACGCGTGGCGATGGCCGACCTTCCAAACGTTCAGCCCGTGAGCGTGATGGTGCTGCTGGCCGGGGCCACGATGGGCGCACGTCGAGGGGTGGCCTTCGCCGTGCTGGTCACCATGCTCTCCAACACGGTGCTGGGCGATGGGCTGTGGACGCTGTTCCAAGCGGTCGGTTGGTCGCTGATGGCCGTGGCAGGTTCGAAACTTGACCTGCTGGAGGACGGGGTGCTTCGGCTCGGTCGTGCCACGGCGCTCGCGTGCGTGCTTGCGCTGCCATTTGGTGTTTTGACCACCTTGTCTGTGCTGGGTCCGAACGTGGGTCTTGACGCCCTGCCGGCCTTGCTGTGGAGCGGCCTGCCTTTCGATGCGGCCCACGCGCTCGGTAACGTTGTGGTGATGTTGTGGGCCGGTCCGTCCATCGTTCGATGGATGAACTTCCGTGAGATCGCCGATCCGATGGCCATCACGGGGTTGGAGGCCGATGCCAGCCTCGTCTGATGCCCCCACCTTGGCGGTGCTTGTACGGCAGGACCTCGGCATGGGGCCCGGAAAGGTCGCGGCACAGGTCGGTCACGCAGCCGTCGGGTGCAGCCTTACCTCCCGAACCGTGGCGGCCCACCGGTTCGAGCGCTGGAGGAGCGAATCCGGCCGATTGTTGGTGTTGGCCGTGACCGACGAGGAAGCGTTGCGGTACCGGCAAGAGCAGGCCGAACGCCTCGGCGTTGTGCACAAAGCGGTTCGTGACGCAGGCCGAACGGAGGTTCCTGCAGGGACCTGGACGGTGCTTGGGCTTGGCCCTGCACCCGCAAGCGTCCTGTTGCCTCTGATTGAGGGCCTGTCGACCTATTGAAGCGGAACCAACCTTCATCCCTGAGCCGAGGGTGCTCCATCCATGCTGAAGGGGCTGTGGAGGGCGATCCTGTCGTCGTCCCTTCTTGCCACCATGTGCTGCTTTCCGTCCGTGGTCCTCGTCCTGTTTGGATTGAGTTCGGTGTCGGCCGCAGCGAGCCTGTCCGACACGCTGTACTGGGGCGGTGAGGGGTGGGGATGGTTCCGCCCGACGTTGCTCGCTGTGTCCGCGGCCACGCTGGCCGCTGGTGTGGTGCTTCACTTCCGTCGGTCCGGGGTGTGCACGCTGGAGGAGGCCGTTCGGCAGCGACGTGCCATTGTGAACACCACGCTGCTTGCGTT
>JAYPDK010000065.1:0-7192 GCA_038125145.1 Candidatus Poseidoniaceae archaeon | reverse complement strand
GGAACTTCCGACCTTGAAGGCGGTGAAATGAGGATGATTGAAGACCCCGCCCACGGTCCCGGGTTCATGATGACCAACGAACGTCGTCGTCTCGTGGTGGAGGGCGGCCGTCCCATCATCGACTTCGACAACAAAGCGTTCAAGCCCATCCCGGAGGAAGGCATCGCGCTCGCCACCGACGCCATGCGGCGTGGCGTCATGTACCGCTACCAGCCGAAGCACGTGGACGACTGCCTGACCGCGCGCTTCGAGCGCGATTTTGCCGCTCACATTGGCTTGAAGCACGCCGTGGGGACCAACTCCTGCGGGTCGGCGATGTACATCGCCCTCAACATCGCGGGCGTCGAGCCCGGAGACAAGGTGCTGTCCAACGCCTTCACCTTCCACGCCGTGCCCAGCGTCATCCACCACGCCCGTGCCGAGCCGGTGCTCGTCGAGACGAACCGGGAATGGGGCATGGACGCCGAGGACCTCGACCGGAAGGCGGCCGAGAGCGGCGCCAAGGTGCTGCTGATGTCCTACATGCGCGGCCACGTGCCCGACATGGACGCCATCATGGCCGTGGTCGAGAAGCATGGCCTCTTCTTCATCGAGGACTGCGCGCACGCGTACTGCACGACCTGGGACGGTCGGCGCCTCGGCACCTTCGGGGACATCGGCTGCTTTTCCACCCAATCCAGCAAAGGGCTGAGTTCGGGTGAAGGCGGCATCTTCGTCACCGACGACGACGAACATGCGGCCAAGGCCGTGCTGTATGCCGGATCCTACGAGCAACTCTGGAAGAAGCACTTCGGACTCGATGCCGAGATGATGGACCGCCTGCAGAACGAAATCCCCGGGTACTCCATGCGCATGCAGGAGGTCACGGCAGCGATGCTCCTTCCGCAAATCCCGCGCCTTGACGTGATCCATGGCATCCACACGCGCAACCACACGCTGCTTCGCTCCCTCATCGGCGACCATCCCAACATCGAGGTCCCGTCGCCCCATCCGAAGGTCGGGAACTTCCACGACACCATGCAGTTCCACCTCGTGGGCATGAGCACGGCCCAGGCCGAGGCCTTCCTCGACGTCGCCAAGCAGGAGGGCTTGCCCATGCAGATCTTCGGCATCCGCCGCAACGCCCGCGACTACCGTTCGTGGACCTACGTCGACGCCCACCGCGACACGTTGCCGCAGACCATCGAGAACATCGCCTTCGCGGTGGACCTCTCCATGCAACCGCACCTGACCGAGGACAACGTGCGCGTCATGGCACGGGTGCTTCACGAGGTCATCGACCACGTGATGGGGTGAATCGACCGTCACCATCAAGCGCGGGCGGTGCCCTTCGCTACGTGAGGTGGAGCGATGAGCGAGGAGGAGGCTGCCGGAACCGAAGCGGAGGCCACCCGGCTCCGCATCGTCTGGGCCAGCGTTCGAAATTTCGACACGGACCTCTGCGCCACGACGCAGAAGGCCCTGCTCGACGGAATGACCGAGGTGGGCCACGAGGTGTTGATGCTCTCTCCGGGGGGCCCACCCTCTGAGCCGCACGCGTGGAGCCACCTTGGCGTGCAGGACGGCGCTGGGTTCGGCCGCCGAAGCCGGGCCATCGCCAAACGCATCGCCGTACGATGGCCGGAGGTCGGCCAACCCGACCTGGTCCTCGTCGACTGGCCGCTCGTGCCGGTGCTCTGCAAGGCGGGCGTGCTGAAGCGCGTGCCGTGGCTGCTCATCGACCGGAGCCCTCCTGCCCAGGCCGGGCTGCTCGGCCGCTTGCACTGGTTCACGTGGAAGCGGGCATGGGCGATGGCCGCGGCCGATGCGAAGGGCCGTTCAGGTCCGGTCGGGGCCGCCGTCAGCCCTGCGCACCGGGAACTCGTCAACGCCCGCACCAAGGCCGTTCAGGACACGGTCGTCGTGCTTCCAGCAGGCGTGGACCTCGAGCGCTTCATCCCAGGGGCTGAACGACGAAGCACCAAGGAAGAAGTGCGCTTGGTCTACCACGGTCGACTGGACAAGAACCGAGGTGTGCTCGCCCTCCCCATGCTGCTTGGGCGGCTCAGCGAAGCAGGGGTGGACGCCTCGATGACGCTGATCGGCACCGGCGACGCCGTCGGGGCGCTGGAGCGCATGGCCAAACGCCAGCACGGCCTCGAAGTGCTCGCACCGCTGCCGCGGGACGAACTCGCTCGAAAACTTGGGCGCGCCCACGTGGGCTTCCTGCCGATGCCGGAAGAGGACGCGTGGGTCATCGCCAGCCCGCTCAAGCGCGGGGAGTACCTTGCTGCAGGCATGAACGTCATCGGGGTGGACCACGCCGGCCATCGCCTCGACGGGCTCGAAGCCGGCATGATGCTCTACCCGCAGGCCTCCTTGCTCGACGGAGCCGTGGACCACATCCGCAGGATGGCCAAGGACCCAGAGGTCTTCCTCACCGGCAAGCAAGCCGCTCGTGCCTACGCGGAGGAGCACCTCAGTTGGGACGTCAGCGTGGACCGCCTGCTCGGCGCCATCGAAGACGCCCTTGGGGTCCACGACAGGGCGGAATCCACCGTCAAATTGCTCCCGGGCCTCGACGGCGAGCCGCCAATGGAGGTGGAACCGGAGCCGCTTCCTGAACCTGAGCCGGAACCCGAACCCCTCCCGGAACCTGAGGTGGAGGAAGCACCGGAGCCTGAGCCCGCTCCAGCACCCGAGGAGGAGCCCGAACCGGAACCCGAGCCTGAGCCACAGCCTGAACCTGAAGATCAGGCGGAGCCCGAGCGGGAGGCGCCGACCTACTCCACCCTCCACGAGCGCATGGCCGCGCCGCCGCCCGAACCCGAGGAGCCTGCTCCCGCGCCAGAACGCGAAAGCCCGGCCGACCGAAGCCCGCCCGAACAGGACGAGTGGAAGCGCCCGCCGCCCCGCAAATTCTGAGGTCAAGGTCGACCGACGGCGTGCACCATCCATCCCTTCGAGGACAGGTCCTCAAGGTTGAGCACGCGTCGTCCGTCGTAAAGGATCGGGGTACGCATCCGCGCCTGCAAGGCGGACCAATCCGCTTCCAGGCAAGCCTTGTGGGCGGTGACGAGGATCGCCAAATCGTACCCCTCCGCCTCCTCAAGGGAGCCATGCACCTGAACGCCCTCGCTGAAGCCGCCCTCGAGGTGCGGGTCCCACGCCCCGACGTGCACGCCCATGTCCATCAGCGCCTGAGCAAGCGGTTCTGCCGGGGTTTCGCGTGGGTCGCCGACCTCCGCCTTGTAGGACCAGCCAAGAAGGAGCACGCGGTTGTCGTCGGCAGGAATGCCGGCCCGGTAGAGCAGGTCGCGGATCACGCTGGCCACGTGCACCGGCATCGACCGGTTCACCGCACGAGCGGCCGTGATGAGGTTCGCAGGAACGCCAACATTGGAGGCACGCTGGATCATGTAGTATGGGTCCACAGGAATGCAGTGCCCGCCGACACCGACACCGGGGGTGTACCGGTGGAAGTTCCACTTCGTGGCGGCCGCGCTGAGCACGTCCTCAACGTCAACCCCCATGGCAGGGAAAATCCGAGCGAGTTCGTTCACCAGCGCGATGTTGAGGTCACGCTGAACGTTTTCGATGACCTTCGCGGCTTCCGCCACTTCGAGGGCACCGACGTAGCGCACGTCTTCGCTCGTCAACCGCGAATACAACCCGACCAGGGCCTCACCGACCGACGCATCGCTGCAGCCGATGACCCGGGCCACCGAGCGAACGCCATGGGCCGCGTCACCGGGATTGAACCGTTCCGGGCAGTACGCGACCGTGACGTCGACCCCGTGGACGAGGCCCAACTCGTCAAGGATCGGATACCACGTTTCAGCCGTAACGCCGGGATACACCGTGGACTCCAACACGACAACGGTGTTCTTCCCCTTCGGCAGCGCGCCGAAGACGGCCCGGCCGGCCGCTTCGACGTAGGACAGGTCGGGCTTGAGGTCGTGGGTGACCGGTGTGGGCACCGTCACCAGCACCACATCGCAATGCGGCACGGCCTCCGTCGTTGAGGTGGTCACGTGCCATCGAGGCGTGCCGGGAGGGGGGACGAGGTCGTCCACGTCGGGGTCGCCCGTGGGGTTTTGCCCCGCCCGAACCATCGCGACGGTGCGTTCGGAGACGTCCACGCCCCAGACCTCGAAACCGGCGTCGAGGAAGCCGATGGCGGTGGGCAGGCCAACGTAGCCCAAACCGATGACCGCCACGCTGGTGGCGTCGGGTTGCATGCCGCGCCGTGTGGCGCTTCGCGTTTCAATCGGTCGGAAGGCACGCCTGCAGAACGGGTGTTCACGCCGCGCAGTGCTTCGGCCGCGGCCGTGCCCTCCCGAGAGCGGTCGAGACGTTCGCATCGGTCCGAACGCTTCATGGCTTCCTTCAGCGGCACAACGGCATGGGTCGCCCCGGTCAGGAGGTCGTCATCACCGGCGGCCGCCCGGGGGTGTTGGCGGCACCCGTGCTGATGTGGAGGAGGATGCTGCAGCATCGACGGTTGGTTCGCCACCTCATCGTGCGGGACCTGAAGGTGACCTACCATGGCACCCTCATTGGCTACGGTTGGACGATGCTTGAGCCCCTGCTGCTGACGGCGGTCTACTGGGCGGTCTTCGCACTTCTTCGCGGAAACGAAGACCCCATCTTCGTCCTCGAAATCTTGCTTGGCGTGCTCGTGTACAGCCTCTTTTCCAAAACCCTCAGCCAGACCACGACGGGCTTGGTCACGCACGCGAGCCTCATCAAGCAAACCTCCGTGCCCCGGGAGATCTTCCTCTGGTCCGGAGGAGGGTTCCAGATGCTCCGGTTCATGCTCTCCTGCCTCATCCTCGCCCCGACGATGCTCGTGCTTGGCGCAGACCTGCACTGGACCTTGCTCCTGCTGCCGCTCATCGCCCTCCCCACCGTGGCGCTGGCGATGGGTGCAGGACTCGTGGCCTCCGTCCTGCACACCCACATCCGGGACACGGCCCACGTGGTCGGGATCTTGACCCGTGCGGGTTTTTTCCTGTCCGGCGTGTTCTTCGGCATGCGGCACATCGACCCGAAGCACCACGATCTGTTTGCGTTGAACCCAGTCGCGGTCCTCATCGAGATGGCCCGCTCGTGCATGACGGGCGACACCACCTTGCTCCACGCCGAGTGGGTCCTCAGAGCCGTCGCGGTGTCGGTGCTCGTGTTGCTCTGGGGCAGCGTCGTGTTCGTTCGACGAGAGGCGGAAGCCGTCAAGCATCTGTGAGGTGAGGATGTGCCTGTGATCCAGTTCCACGGCGTGACCCTTGACTTCCCGGTGAAGGGCGGCGCCCCGACCTACCTCAAAGAGCAAGTAACGGGTCGCTTCCGAAAGGACGGGCACCGCCGCAGTTTCAGGGCCTTGGATTCGGTGGACTTCGCCGTTGAACGCGGCCAAATCCTCGGCATCGTTGGGCCAAACGGAGCGGGGAAATCCACCATCTTGCGCCTGATGGCAGGCATCTACCGCCCCGACGCCGGCACCATCCGCACGCGTGGACGCTGCGTGCTCCTCGCCGGCATCGGGACGGGCTTCCAAGGCCACCTCAGCGGACGGGAAAACGTGCGCCTGAACGGAAGCATCCTCGGCCTCACCGACCGAGAAGTGCTCGAGCGGATGGAGGACATCATCGCGTTCAGTGAACTTGGCGAGCACATCGACCAGCCGATCCGCACCTACTCGATGGGCATGAAGGCGCGGCTTGGATTTGCCGTGGCCGCCCACCTTGAGCCCGAAGTCTTGCTTATCGACGAGGTCATGGCGGTGGGCGATTCGGCCTTCCGTCGCAAGTGCCAGGCCCGCATCCGTGAGATGGTCAGCGGCGACACGACCGTGGTCATTGTCAGCCACAACATGGGCACGATCGCCACCTTCTGCGACACGGCCGTCTGCATCCATCAGGGCAAGGTCGTGGCCGGCCCTGGTGAGGTGCAGGAGGCCATCGACATGTACGAAACCCTGCTCTCCGAAGAGGAATGAGCCTCAGGGAGCACCCGGAAAGAGGTCTTGGCCCACCAATGCAGCGTCGTCCGGCATGCGCGGAACCTGCCGTTCCGTGGCCTGCTGCACGTGGTCACGGATCCACCCCGGAAGCAGATCGAAGGCGGGAGCATGGTGCGTGGTCCACGCGCTCAGGTCGTGCGATGTGAAGTGCTCAAGGTCCGGAACCAGGTCCCAACGGTCGTGTTCGTTGATCCACCACAACACGTGCGAGGCGGTCTTCAACGGACGTTTCGAGAGGAAGGTCTGGATTTCACGCGCGTCCATGTCCACCGGTCGTCCGAGAAGCGTGTGCTTGTGGAAGCACTTCCAGCACGCCCTGCACCCGGGGTGAGGCGCCCGGAGGCACGAACTGACCACGTCCCCAAGGCCGGCTTCCTGAACGATGCGCGTGGTGCTGGCTTGGCTGATGCCTCCGATGGGGAGGACGATGTCCAGGCCGATGCTCGACATCAGCGACGACCAGCGGCGCCACCAGCCGCTTGTGGCAAAATCCCGCCATCGGTGCCCGTGCCAGAGGTAGGTGTTGTCCAAGGGCATCCCCATTGCGATGCCGCGCAGATCGAGGTGGTCGGCCATGAGGATGAGATGCACGGCGCTGGCCACGTCCGTCGAGAATCCCGGACGCAGCCCCCAATGCTCGCGGATGCGTTCGTGGTCGGACGGGATGCTGAGGACCTCCCGGCCCCAACGCCGCCGCAGATGTTTGAACAGGTGGTCGGCGCCCTTGTGCTTCAGGTTGGACGTGAAGGAGCGGCGGTGGTGAACGAGCACTGTGTCCTCAGGAAGCAGGAGCATGGCGGCGGTGGAGTCGATCCCGCCGGAAAACGCGAGGCCAACGCGGGAGCCGGGCGTACGGGAAGGGGTCCACCCTTCCAGAAGGTCGTCGTACCACGGCGACAACAAGGCCTGCGTCGCCACGTGGAGCAGGTCAGGATGGATGGTGTTCAGGTTCGCACGAAACGGAAGGGTCCAGCGAACCGTCCCTGCTTCGGAGGTGAAAAAGAGGTGCTTGCCCCGGGCTTCCCACGTCCACCGCGCACCCCCCAGCAGCACAATACGCGCCATTCTGAAGAGGCCGGACCCGAAGGCATTAGACAATCCCTCCGGCACCGTGTGTGTAAGCGGGTCGAACGCAAGGCGGTGATGTGGTGTACGACGCTGCCCTGAGCCGTGAAGCGGTCCTGCGCGTTC
>JAYPDK010000064.1:0-7275 GCA_038125145.1 Candidatus Poseidoniaceae archaeon | reverse complement strand
TGTCCAACCACTGCGTGCCGTCGGTGGGGAAGGCGTCCACCTTGCCGTCGCCTTGGTCGGTGGAGTTCCAACCGTCCATGTCCGGGTCGATGTCGGCGTGCCAGAAGTACACGCCCTCGTCGTTGCGTCCCACGGAGAGCACGATGTCGTAGCCGCCGGGATGCCATGAGAGGCCGTTGTGCTGACCACAGTTGTTGCCTTGGAAGGAGGTGCAACCGCCGGGCCGGGGCGTGGTGATCGACTGGATCGTCGTGCCGGTGCTGACTTCGTAGATCTTCGTCGTCGCCCCCTCAGCGCCGTACCATCCAAGCGCAAAGGCGACCTGTGCCCCGTCGGGGGAGAATTCTGCGTCGTAGCAGGAGGTCGAACCGGTCTGGGACAGGATGCTGGCGCCGTCGTCGAGGCGCCACACGCGCAGTTGGGAGCCGGAGCCCCAGGCCGCAGAGCAGGCGGCGACGTAGTTGCCGTCTGGAGAGATGTCAACGGCGTTGTAGTTCTGGTTGCCCGCGGACAGGGCGCGGAGCGTGATCTGGTTGCTCGTGTTCACGACGAGGACCTCACCGCCGGCGCCCGCCACCATGCGGCGTCCGTCGGGCGAGAAGGCCACGGAGGAGAAGGTGTTGCTGTTGCCGGGCGTGAGTTCGTCGTAGATGCTGCCCGTGGCGGTGTCGACGAACATCACGGCGCAGCCGCTGCATCCGCCGCCGCCACCGCCGCTGCTCTCGTCCACCACGGCGAAGGCCGTGCTGTTGGGCAGGAAGGCAACGTCGGAGAAGGTGCGGCTCCCCCCGTTGTGGGTGATGCCGGAGTGGATGACGCTCAGGTTGTTCGCGTGCAGCAAGGCGGCCGTGTCGTCCGACAGCGTGACCGCGATGAAGGAGCCGTCAGGGGACCACGTGACGCTGTTCACCGCGGCGTTTTGGCCGGACACGAGCACGTTGGAGGACACGACGTTCGTGTGCGTCGTGGTGTTCCAAATGCGAACACGGTCGTCCGAAGCGGTCGCAACCAGTCCACCGTCAGGGCTGTGGTCGGCCGCGAAGTGGCCGTAGGAGGTGGTGATCGACATCTCCTCGGTGAAGTTCGGGTTCGTGGTGGTCCACGGGTCCGCCACGTCCGAGGTGCCGTCGCCGTCGGCGTCGGGGCACCCGTTGCGGTCCACGGAGGACGTCCCCGCCGCGTAGGGGCAATCGTCGACGGTGTCGTCCACGCCGTCGCCGTCCGTGTCGAGGGCCGTGACCATCGGCAACAAGGCGACGAGCATCAGGAGGGTCAGCATCGTGGCGGCACGAGGATTTCGACGGGTGGTCCTATCGAGCATAGCCCATCCAATTCCAGTCCTAAAAAGGAGTTACGGTCGATTTGTGCAGGATATGCGTCGGGCATCTGCTCAACAAAGCATGGCCCACGGGCGCGCAAAGCCTTCAACGGTACCGACCAAGGGGTCCATGTGACGGCGGACCTTCCCAAGGTGACGGTCCCCGTTCAGGACCGTATCCTGCTCCACCTGCTTGAGCAGGACGAGCATGCCGACCGCTTCGTTGCGCCTGCCCATCTGACGCGTGACGGCATCGCTGAGGCGTGCGCGCTTCACCCCCCGAACGTCAGCCGCGCGATGCGCACGCTGCTTCGGGACGCACGGGTCAGCGAACACCTCCGCTCCGTCGAAGGTGAGGAGCGGCGACGCAAGGTGTGGCAACTCACCGATACGGGTCGACGAGCAGCGGAGGAACGGCGGCAAGCGCTTCGCGAGACGCCGGTGCTCGTGCGGGACCAAGACGGCACCCTCCTCGAACTTCCCGCCCGCGAGGTGGACGAACGCCTCGACGCGGACATTGGGCTGCTGCGCACGCTCATGCACGCCCAACACGAGGGCGTGCTGACCTACGGGGACATCCGTTTCGGGCTCATCCGCCGAGGGCGCGAAGGCGCGGCGGCCGCGTCCCCGCCCGGTCGGTTGCGCATGATGGCCGGTGCGCACGCGACCTACGACACCGTTCCACCGCGACCGCGCCGCGTGCGCGGTCGCGACGAAGAACGTGCGAGCCTCGACGCGTGGTACGACGAGCGTCGACCATGCCTCGTGGTGCACGGCATCGCTGGCATCGGGAAATCCACCCTCGTTGCGGATTGGCTCGCGGGATTGATGGACCACGACGAGCACCTCTCCGTGTGCTGGTACCCCTGCCAACCGTGGGACACCGTCGTCGGCCTGGCCACGAGTTTGCTGCATCGATTCGGCATCGACGAGGACCATGACCCCTACGACCTTGTGGCGACCTTGCCGATGCAGCCCGGTGCCCGGATGGACGTCGACCAGTGGCGTCGCCGCCTGCTGGCGTACGTTACGGACGCGGCGACGATCCGGGACCGCTTCGAGGGGGCCCGAGGAGGGCCCCCGCCGTACTGGCTCGTGGTCATCGACGACGCGCACCACCTCAAGGCGCAGGGTGCGGAGTTCTACGGCGCCTTGCTCTCCCTGGCCACCAAGGCGCCCATCCGCTTGCTGATGATCTCACGGACCACGATGGACTTCTACGACCAGCGGGACGTGCACACCCGCGACCTCGTGCGCGAACTCCCGCTCGAAGGCCTCGGCCTCGAGGTGGTCCGGGGTTGGCTGGCCGAAGTGGGCGGCGATGGGCCCGACGCGGCCGAAGTGCTTGAGCGCACCGGAGGCCATCCGCTCGCCCTCGAACTGCTCGAACTGTACGGGGACGTCATTCACGGCGATTGGCTCCGCTTCCTCGACCAGGAAATCTTGGCCTCGCTGCCGGAGGAAGAACGTGGGCTGCTGGCCACCTTGGCCTGCGCCGAGGCTCCGATTCCGTGGTCACGTTTGGCCAAAGCGGTGGGGTGGGACGGCCTGCCCCCTCAGCGCTTGCTGGATCACGGCCTGTTGCTTGACCTGCCCGAAGGCATGTGGTTGCATGAGGCGCTGCGCGAGCGGTTGCTGAGGGAAGTTGGGAGCACCATGGACGAGCGCCGTGCAGCGCTCGGGCCCTGAGCCTCAGAAGTCGGCGTTGTCCTCGAAGGCGCCGCCCATCGCTTCGTCAAGCCACGCGAGCACGCGGGCCTTGGGGAGCGCCCCGGTCTGGGTGCCCATGAGTTCGCCGTTGTGGTAAAGGAACATGGCAGGGATGCCGCGCACGCCGAGGCGGCCGGCCTGCATCGGGTCGGTGTCGGTGTTGACCTTCGCGATGGTCACGTCACGCTCGCCTGCGACCTGCTCGAGGACAGGCCCGAGGGCCTTGCAGGGGCCGCACCAGGGGGCCCAGAAGTCGACAAGGACCCAGCCCTCGCTGACCGTGGATTCAAACGCGCTGTCGGAGATGGAGATGACCTGTCCCATGTCCCTTCCTCCAAGCGTCCTCCGCCACGTGTCCTATGAGCCTTTGTTCGCAAAGGCCGCTGGCCTCGGAGCGAACGCTCATGGAGGGGTGGGCGCTGGAAGGTGCATGCGCGACATGGTCATCGCACCCTCGGTGTTGACCGCGGACTTGGCCGACCTCGCTTCCGCCTGCAGCGAAGCCGTGGGGGCTGGCCTCGACTGGCTTCACCTCGACGTGATGGACGGGAACTTCGTGCCCAACCTCACCTTCGGGCCCCCGGTCATCCGCAGCCTGCGGCGCGCCCTTGGAAACGGCCCCACCTTCGACGCCCACCTGATGGTGAGCAACGCCGAACAGGTCTACCTCGACTACATCGAAGCGGGGTGCAACCACCTGACGGTGCACGTGGAGGCGGTGACCCACCTGCACCGGCTGATCCACGCCATCCGGGACGCGGGCGCCAGCGTCGGCGTGGTCCTCAACCCGGCCACGCCGGTCGAAGCCGCCTTGGCCGTGCTCGAGGACGTGGACCTCGTCCTCGTGATGAGCGTCAACCCGGGCTTCGGTGGCCAGTCCTTCATCCCCGGCGTGGAAGCGAAGGTGCGCAGACTCGCCGAGGCCATCGCCGACCAGAAGGCGGCCGGCGGTCGTGACGTGCAGCTGCAGATCGACGGCGGGGTCAAGGCCCACAACATCGCGATGCTGCGCTCATGGGGCGTCACGAACGCCGTCGTTGGCTCGGGTCTGTTCAACAGCACGGCCTCCATCGCCGCCAACCTCGCCGACCTTGACCGCGCCCTCGCCGAGGCGTGAGGCGACGGACATGCGCCTCCTCGTGCTCAGCGGGATGCACCCGCTGCCCACCAACGTGGCCCGCGGCACCTTCGTGGCCGACCATGTGCGGCTGCTCCGAGACATGGGCCACGACGTCCGCGTCGTCAACCCGCTGCCTCGCATGCTGCGCCACCACGAAACGAGGCGATCCACCCTCACGGGCGTCGCGAAAGCCCCGCAGCGCTTCGATTTCGACGGGGCCGAGGTGCTTTCACCGCGCTACATCGGTCGCCCCGGGCAGGCCTCACCATGGTGGACCGCTCGCAGCGTGGTGCGGCGGCACGCCCAGGTTCAGACGTGGCTTGGGGACTGGCGCCCCGACGCCGTGGTGGTGCACGGGCTCTGGCCGGTCGCCCTGCTCGCCCAGCGGCTGGCACACGCGTTCGGCGTGCGCTGCATCGGCGTCGTCCACGGCTGGGACCTCGACGTGGGCCTTGACCACCCGCAGGTTGGGCCTCGCCTTCGCGCCCTGCTTCCGACCCTTGACCGCCTCGTGGTGGTCGGCGAACACCTGCTTGACGTCGCTGAACGGGCCGGAGCCGAGCGCCCGACGTGGATCCCGTGCCACGTCCCCGTGGAGAAGGACTGGACGCGCCCCCTGAGGGCGTGGCGCGGACGCTGGCGCCGGGACGCGCTGGACCTGTTGTTCCCCAGCGACCCCCGTCGGCCCGAGAAGGACCACTGGTTGGCGCTGCAAACGGGTCAGGAACTGGAACGGCGGGGCTGGGTGGTCGGCATGACGACGCTGCGCCAACAACCCCGCACCATCGTGTGGGACCGCATGATGGTGGCCAGCCTCACGCTCATCACCTCCTCCCGCGAAGCCGGGCCTCTGGTCGCTAAGGAATCCGTGGCCTGCGGCACCCCCGTCGCAGCGGTTCGGGTGGGCGACCTCGAACGATGGTTGCCGGAACGCTGCCTGGCCGTAGGGCGGGACCCCACGTCCCTCGCCGACGTGTGCGAAGCCGTGCTTGAGCACGACTGGACGGGGGAGGACCTGCTGCCGTCGTGGTCGCGGTCGGACGCGGTCGGCGCAGCATGGGCCGACCTGCTTGACGCCTGAACCACGCTTACGGTGCATCCGATGGCAGGCGGCGCATCGAGCGGGCCAACCACAGGGCAGCAAGCAGCAAGGGAAGCGTCACCGCGGCAGCACGCCAAGGCGACGTCATCCACGCCGTGGGGACGACCAGCATCGACAGGAAACCAAGACCCCACGCCGGCCAGCACGTGGCGCTGGGGTCGGGCCGCAAGGCGAGGGCGGCGAGCGCCATCACCACGGCGGTCAGCGACGTCGTGAGGGCCGCTCCTGCCACACCGAAACGAGGGATGAGCATGAGCCCGGCCAGCAAGGCCACAAGGATGCCGAAGGCCGCATGGGCCGCGTAGCGCCACGGTTGGGGGCCGGCCTGCACCGCACCGAGGGCGGGTGCGGCGAGCATCGCGGCGCCCCACGCAGGCAGCATCAGCACGAACAGGGCCCGGGCGTCGACGCCGAGCGAACCGTCGGAGTAGGCCGCGGGGAAAGCCAACGGCACCAGCACCTCCACCACCAGCGCACCAGCCAGCAGACCGAAGGGGATCAGCGGTGCCATCCAGCCCTCTGCGCGGGCCACTTCCGCACGCAACCGGTCCGCATCGTCCCGATGCTCCCCGAGCGCGGGCAGGAGCGCCGCGCGCACCGAGGCAGGGACCACATAACCCGCGAGGAGCGCAAGTTGAGCGACGTGCAGCAAGGCCACCGCCTCGTGGCCTTCGAGGGCGGCGAGGATGAATTTCTCCAGCCGCAGCGCCAACGGCGCCAGGCCGGCCGTCACCGCAAAGGGCGCCGTTGCTCGGAGCAGCGGGCGAACGCCCGAGGACCAGGCCGTGGGCAAGGCCGCGTCCTCCTCCAGCGCCACGCACCGGCGCATGAGGAGCACGGACGTGAGCAAACCAAGGCCCGCCCCCACGGCCAACACAACAGCATAGGGCAGCACCTCGCGCTGGCCTTGGACATAGAGCAGGGCGTACCCTGCGGTCATCACGAGCCGTTCGGCCAACTTCGACCACGCTTCGAAGCGGGCTTCGCCGTGCGCGCGAAGCGCGGCGCGAGGGGCGTAGGTCGCGATGTGGAGCAAGGACACCCCAGCGGACAGCAGCACCAGCGGCACCACGTCGCCATGGGCGCGCAGGGCCATGGGCACGGCGACGAGCGAAGCGAGCAGCGCGAGCACGACCTGCACGCGCCATGCCCGACCCACCATGCGTCGCAGCGCAGACCGGCTACGCGGACCGTCGCGTGCAATGACCGTCGGCAGGCCCGCGTCCACCACGAGGTAGGCGGCGAGGAAGAGGTCGAGCAAAAGCACCCATCGTCCGTACGCGCTCGCCAGAAGGGCGCGGGTCAACACGACCTGACCGAGCAGCCCGAGGACCACGGCGGACACCTCGGCCGCCCCAAGCCACGCCGCGTCGCGGGGCGGCGAGAGGCGACGGGCGTGCGCGGACACGTTGGGCCTCGGGCGGCCGCGCCATCAAGCCACGCCTCGCCATACGCAGGTTGAAGAGCGGGCGTGCGAACCTCGTCGCATGGTCGCCACAGCGTGGGTCGAGGACGAGGTGCGTTCCGTCGTCCCCGACGCGGAGGTCGAATGCATCGACCTGAACAACACTGGGGACCACTTCCACGTCCGCGTCATCGCCGCGTCCTTCGAAGGGATGCGCCCGCTGCAGCGCCAGAAAATGATCCTTGACCACTTCAAGCCCCACATCGCCTCGAACGTGGTCCATGCGCTGGACCTGCGTTGCATGACCCCCGCGCAGGCCGAGAAGGCCGGCGACACCGTGTTCCACCCCCACGCCGGCGGGACCGGACTGCACGTCCGCCGCCGCACGAGGACGGAGGAGTGAGCACCATGAGCGAGGCATTCAACTGGACCCCTGAAGAACTGCAGGCCATCGTCGACGAGCACGCCCTTGTGCTCTTCATGAAGGGCGAACCGGGCGCGCCGCAGTGCGGCTTTTCGAACCGTGCCGCCCAGGTGCTCCAAGCCTTCGGCGAGCCCTTCGCCTCCGTGGACGTCCTCAGCGACCGACGGGCCATCCCAAGCATCTGCGCGTGGTCGGA
>JAYPDK010000063.1:0-7486 GCA_038125145.1 Candidatus Poseidoniaceae archaeon | reverse complement strand
TGGGGCCGCGACAGGGATGACGCCATCCGTAGGATGAGGACCGCGCTTGACGAGACCGTCATCACGGGGGTGGAGCACCTCGTGCCGCTGCATCGTCGCATCATGGACGAGTCGGACTTCATAGCGGGGGACATCACCATCCGCTACATTGAGGAACACCAAGACCTGCTCGGCTGAACCCCACGGCCGAGAGCACAGCCTTAAGCGAACATGTTCGACTTCAGGCCATGGCCACCCACCACGTCCGCATCGAAGTTCGGTTGCCGGACGGCCATTGGGCAGGGGACGTCACCCGGGGAAACCCGAACGACGTGTTGCGCATCGAAGAAACGATGCCGCTCGGGCGGGGCCGGGGCACGGCCCGTGTGTCTGGGACAACGAACCTCTTCACCTCCATTCGCGAGCACGCGAAGATCGATGACCTGCGCGAACTCGACGCCAGCCACGCCACGGTGGAGATCAGCGCCGGCGGGGGTGGGTTCCTCCGTCCGCTGATGGACGTCGGCGTGATCCCCCACACCCCGTTTGACGTACGCGATGGCTGGGTGGAGTGGACGCTTGAATGCACGCAAGGCAAAGTTCGGAACCTCATCGAACGCTTTCGAGACGAAGCGATTCCCCACAGGCTCCTGTCCACGCGGGCCACGTCGTCCCACCTCCTCACCCAGCGGCAGCACCAGGTCTACGAACTCGCCCTGCGGGAAGGGTTCTACGACGTACCGCGAAGGACGACCATCACGGCGCTTGCGGACATGCTCGGGGTGGCAAAATCCACGTTGTCGGCCCAGTTGCATCGGATTGAATCCACGGTGATGCATACCTTTGCGGAAGAAATCCGCCGAAGGAACGGCTGAGCCGGACATGTCCACACGAACATGTTCGCAAATATCCAAAGGCAGGTGCAGCCCTCCGTACCCCATGGACAACCTCCCCGAGACATGGGACGACTGGATTGCGAACTTTGAGGCGTGGCAAGACCGCGTCGGATTCGACCGCGCGTGGCTCGGTGACTTCGAGCTCGACGTCCTCTTTGACTGGGACCGCGCCGGCGATACCATCGAGTTCGGCGACCTCGAAGGCCGGGCCAAGTGGGAGCGTGCCATGCAGGTTCCGCAGCAGAACATGCGCGACGCCCTCATCACCATGATCACGGTTCAGGGGGACACCGAGTTCGCCTCCGTGGAGCAACAGCGCCACCTTCTGGCCAGCGCCCCCACCGAGTACGACCGGTACGCAGCAGCCCGCATCATGGCGGAAGAACAGCGGCACGGTTGGCAGATGGCCTACCTGCTCATGACCTACTTTGGACAGCAGGGGCGGCGCGAGGCTCAGAAGTTGCTCGAGCGGAACGCCCAGGACGGCGACCGACTCCTTGGCGCCTTCAACCGCCCGATGCCCCACTGGCTGGACTTCTTCTGCTACACCATGTTCGTCGACCGCGACGGCAAGTTCCAGTTGGGCATGCTTTCCACCTCCGGTTTCAAGCCGCTCGCGGCGTCGATGGGCCCGATGCTGAAGGAGGAGTCCTTCCATCTGGGTACCGGCTCCAACGGTCTGCGCCGCATCATCACGGCCGGCGTGATCCCTCTGGACATGCTCCAGCGTTACATCAACAAGTGGGTCAGCACCGCACACGACCTGTTCGGCGTCGACGAATCCACATCGGCGGAATGGGCCTACGTGTGGGGCATCAAGGGCCGCTGGGAAGAGCGTGCGAAGCAGGCTGATGGCGTTGCCGTCGAAAAGCTAACCCTCAACGAGGAAGCCCGTGGCCACTACCATCAGGAGATCGTTGAAGCCGTTCAGGCGCTCTCAGGGTACCTCCCCGAAGGGGCTGCACCGCTTTACGTGCCGCATGAAAACTTCAACCGCGACATCGGCGCCTTCGCAAAGGGGCGATACAACGTGGACGGCACCCCCTTCGAAGGCGACGACGACGCGTGGGCGGCCTACACGGCCTCCGTGCTCCCGACGGCCGAGGACGAGGCTGCCCTTCCGGCGCTCTTCGAGCAGCAGTGGATCTCTGAGAAGCCACTGTCCGAGCGCCAGCGGGCCACCGGAATCGGCGCGACCGCTTGAGGCCGTGAACGGGCCTTCTTGAAGCAGGTCACGGAGGAGCGGGCATGATTCCCGTCCAGCTGTACGGCGTCGATGCCGAACGATGCGAACGCTTCTACCACGAGCTGCCGGCCCTCGTTGCAGGCATGCACGACGATCTGGAGTACCAGTCCGTGATCTTCTCCGCCAAGGAGGCAGGCCTGCTGGAGACGGTCCGTGTGGCGGACCGGTGGATGGGTCACGACCCGTTCGCGTGGCCTGAGGACATCGCCATGGAAGTGGAGATGGCCCTCCGCACGGCGCGGTATCCCGACGTCGGACTCTTTGAACACCTCATGACGCTTGACGGGGTGGATGCGGCGCGCATCTCCGCGTGGGCCCACCTTGTCACCCGCGTCTTCCCGGTGTACTCCGAAGCAGCCTGTGCAGCCTTGGAAGCGATGGGATTGGCCACCCCGTTCCGCCCCGACGACATCGCGAGTTACGGCCTCTATGTTTCTCGCATCGAGGGCCTCAAGAAGCATGCGCCCGCCGCGGGCCTGCCGGAGATTGGGCTCCCCCGAGCCCGCGTGCTCCAGGTTGGTCTGGAGCGCTTCGCATGAACCACGCCACCACCCACGCGAAACTGACGTTCGTCGCAGCCGCATGGGGCGTGGCGTGGACCGCCGGGCGCTATGTGGCGACCGACCTGAGTGAGCATCCCATCACCGCGGCATGGCTCCGTTACCTGATCGCCGTCCCCGTCTTCCTGCTTTGGTTGCACGTCGCGAAAGGGCTCCAGCGCCCGACCGGGCCGCAACGCCGACGCGTGGTGGCCATCGGTTTGTGCTCCACCGTGCTGTACCAGGTGTTCTTCATGCTCGGCATGCGATGGACGGCCGCCGGTGACGCCTCGCTCGTCATCACCCTGAATCCACTCTTCACCGGCCTCCTCGCGGTCGTTGTGCTCGGGCAACGCTTGACCTCACGCTTGGGGGGCGGGTTGGTGCTCGGCCTGCTTGGGGTCACGGTGCTCTTTGTCGCCTCACCCAACGCGGACATCCCTGCCTCCGAGCGCTGGCTTGGGAACGGGTTCATCGCGCTTGCAGCGCTGTCGTGGGCCTCCTCGACCTTGATGATGCGCCGGGCGATGGACGTCAAGGCCAGCGAGCACGACGGACCCATGGGTCCGTTGGAACTCACCGTCTGGGCATCGACGGCCGGCCTGCTGATGTTGACGCCCCTCACGGGGTGGGAAACGGTCCGTCACGGGGTGCCCGACGTCGGCATGGTCAGCATGGCGTCCATCGCCTTCCTTGCTCTGATTTCGACCGTGCTCACGTACGTCTGGTTTGCCCAAGGCGTTGAGCGCATCGGCGCCAGCCGCGCATCCGCCTACGTCTACCTCGTCCCGATCTTTGGCATCCTCAGCGGGTGGCTGATCCTCGGCGAGCACCTTGGCTTGAGCCTCGTCCTCGCCTTCGCCCTCATCATTGGCGGAGTCATGCTCGCGCAATCCGAGCCGGCGAAGACCTGATGGAGCCTGCACGGAACCGGGGCGCATGGACATCCACAACGTTGCCGTCATCGGTGCTGGCACAATGGGAGCGGGCATCGCACAGGTGTGCGCTCAGGCCGGTTGGGCCACGGCGTTGCACGACGCGTTTCCTGAGGGCTTGGAGCGAGGGATGCAGCGCATCGATGCGTTCTGGGACAAGGGCATCGCACGTGGAAAGACCACCTCCGAACAGAAAGCAACGTGGTCGTCCAACCTTCGAGCGGCCTCCACCTTGGTGGAGGCCGTTGGCAACGCCGACCTCGTCATCGAAGCGGTCCCGGAGATCCCCGAACTCAAGGCAGAAGTGTTCGCGGCCATCGATGCCGCAGCACCTCCGCATGCGGTGCTCGGCACCAACACATCGAGCCTTTCGATCGCGGCGATCGCGAACGCCACCGCGCGACCAGACAAGGTGGTGGGGATGCATTTCTTCAATCCGGTTCCGATCATGTCCCTGCTGGAACTCGTTCAGCACGAGACGACTTCTGAAGCGACCCTCGAGGTCGCGCACGCGGCTGCACGTGCGATGGGCAAGACCGCGATCACCGTTCGCGACGTCCCGGGTTTCGCAACCTCGCGGCTTGGTGTGGTGCTCGGCAACGAAGCCATCCGGATGGTGGCGGATGGCGTTGCGAGCCCCCAAGACATCGACACGGCGATGGTGCTCGGGTACCGCCACCCGATGGGGCCCTTGGCGTTGACGGACCTTGTCGGCCTCGACGTTCGAAGGGACATCTTGCTGAACCTGAAGGCCTCGTTCAACGACGACGCATACACCCCACACCCGTTGTTGGAAGCTTTGATTGACGCAGGACGGCTTGGAAAGAAAACCGGGAAGGGCATCTACGATTGGTCCTCGGGT
This sequence comes from Candidatus Poseidoniaceae archaeon, assembly GCA_038125145.1. GTDB lineage: Archaea > Thermoplasmatota > Poseidoniia > Poseidoniales > Poseidoniaceae > MGIIa-L3. The sequence continues at coordinate 3,029 of JAYPDK010000063.1, read as the reverse complement.
GAGGCGGCGCCGTGCGAGTTGCCCGAATGGTGAGGCTCACAGCGGCTCTCCGCACCACTTGCAGTGCCTGGCGTTGGCGTCGTGGCCTTCCCGCGAACAGGCCATGCACGCACGGTTGTCCACCTCGCTGGCGCGAAGCAATTCGGTGGACACAATCCCCGTTGGAACGATGATCAGGCTGTACCCCATCACCATGATGAACACCGCGATTCCTTTGCCCACGACGGTTTGGGGAACCGTGTCGCCATAGCCGGTGCTCGTCAACGTGACGATGGCCCAGTACACGCTTTGTGGGATGGACGTGAAGCCGTGGTTCGGTCCTTCCACGAGGTACATCCCGGCGCCTGAAATGAACGCGAGCACAAGGATGGTGGTCAGGAAGACGACGATGCGTGAGCGTGACTGAAGGATGGCGTGCCCCAAGACGTTGGCCTCGCCCACGTACCGGGTGAGTTTGAACACGCGGAACACGCGAAGCAATCGCAGGGCCCGGATCACGACGAGGCTTTGGATGCCGGGAAGGATGAGGCTGAGGTAGGTTGGCAAAATGGCCAACAGGTCGACCACCCCGAAGAACGAGGTGGCGTAGCGCACCGTGCGCCTCGTGATGACCAAACGCATCACGTACTCCACGCTGAACAGCAGCGTGAAGGCCCACTCCATCACGACCAGCAGGTGGTGGTGCTTGGCGTCGACCTGCTCGACGGACTCGAGCGACACGGCCACAATCGAGAACAGGATCGCCACAATCAGGCCGACGTCGAAGGCCTTGCCCGCCGGCGTGTCCGCTTCGAAGATGATGTCGTGAAGCCGTTCACGAAGCGTTTCGGAAGATGCATCGGTCATGACGTCCCCTCACGACCCTCGCTTCGCCAAGAAGGCCGCGACACCCGCTTCAAAGGCAGGGGTGGTGGCGGCGGCTTCGATGAGGGTACGCTCGTGCGCGAGATGGGTTTCGAAGTCGTGGTCGTGCGTCACGTGAAGCAGGTGCTTCGTGGATTCGCGCACGTGCGGCCCCCACGCCCCCCACCGTTCAGCGAGGTCCATCGCCGTGTTCAGCAGGTCCTCTTCGGAGGCGATGTGATCCACAGCACCGTGCGCGAGGGCTTCCGCTGCGGTCCACATGCCGTTGTCGAGGAAGAAACGACGAGCCACCTGAGCCCCGACCAACCTCGGAAGGAGCCACGTGGCACCGCCATCGGGCGAGAGGCCCATGCCTGCGTACGCGGCGGCGATGCGCATCGACGGGACCGCCACCCGAGCGTCGCAGGCCAGGGCGAGGCCGAGCCCCCCTCCCGCAGCCGCTCCGTTCATCGCCGCCACACAGACGGTCGAGGACGTCCGCATCCGGACCAGCAGCGGGTGAAGGTCCCCGGTCATGTCCCGGATCAGCGATGCGGCCTCGTTTGCATCGATGGCGGCCTGAAAGGCATCGATGTCCGCACCGGCGCAAAAGAAGCGCCCTTCGCCCGTGAGCACCAAGGAACGAACGTCAGGGTCCTGAAGGGCCTCATCGATGGCCGCAGCAATGCGGGGGATCGAGGCCTTCGACAGGGAGGCTGTCGCGCTTTCACCGGTCAAGCGAAGCAGGCGAAGGCCGGGTCGAGGGGTGCTTCGTTCCACGGTCATGCCGTCACCTCACAAGCGGATGTTGACGTTCTTCACGCGGGTGTAGAAGCGCAAGGCGTCCAGGCTTTGCTCCACACCGATGCCGGACATTTTCCAGCCGGTGAAGGCCGTTTGGGGGAAGGTGATGGGGTACTCGTTGATGCTGACCATGCCGCACTGGAGGTCCCGCGCCATCCTGTGGGCGAGGCCGAGTTGTTGCGTCCACACGCCGTTGAGGAGGCCAAACTCGGAGGCGTTGGCCAGCCGAAGCGCATCGGACGCCTCGGAAAACGAGGTGACCGAAAGGACGGGGCCGAACAATTCCTCCGTGAAGAGGAGGTTGTCCTCACCCACGTCCGTTACGACGGTGGGCTGCATGAAGGCCCCGTCGGGATGCTCATCGAGCATGGCCTCGCCCCCGAGGACGACCTTGCCGCCACCAACGAGGCCCGAGGCGAGTTTCGTAAGGACCTCCTCACGGTGTGAGCGGTGCACGAGCGAGCCCATACGGACGCCGTCGCTCAATCCCGGGCCGATGGGCCAACGGCTGATTTCGGTCACGATGGCGTCAACCAACGCGTCGTGCACCTCCTCGTGCACGATCAGTCGGGAGCCTGCCCAGCACATTTGGCCCGCGTTCATGAAGATGCCAAAGCACACGGCTTTGGCCGCCGTACGCAGGTCAGCATCCGGGAACACGAGGTGCGCGCCTTTGCCACCAAGTTCCAGGGTGACGGGCGTCAAGCGCTCGCTTGCCTTCGCCATGACCGCCTTGCCGGTGGGGACGCCACCCGTCAAGACGACGCCGTCCACGCCGTGGTGCCCGGCCAGTGCGTCCCCGATGAGGCCGCCGGAACCCGTGATGACCTGCAGCACGCCGGAGGGAAGACCGGTCTCCGCCTCGTCGATCGCCTTGGCCCATGCCAAGAGGGACAACGGGGTCCACGAAGCCGGCTTCGCAATCACCGTGCAGCCAGCCGCGAGCGCTGGCGCAATGGAACGCAACGCCAACTGAAGCGGGAAGTTCCACGGTACGATGTGCGCCGTGACCCCCAAGGGTTGGCGAAGGCTGTAGTTGAGACGGTCGCCGGGTACAGGGATGGTCGCGCCTTCGATCTTGTCGGCCGCGCCTGCGAAGTATTCGAGGGTCCACGCACCGTAGCGGATTTCGGACAGCGCCTCGCGGAAGGTCTTCCCGTTGTTGCGGCTCTCCAGCGTGGCCAGCCGCTTCGCCTCTGCATAGGTCACTGAGGCCATGCGCTGCAGGATGCGGCCCCGCTCGGCCGGGTCCATGGCGGACCACGACGGGTCGTTCAGCGCCGCACGGCTCGCAGCCACGGCCGCGTCCACGTCGGCCAACGTGGCCTTGGGGACGCTGGCGATGGCCTCACCGTTCGACGGGTCCAGCACGTCGCCCGTGG
>JAYPDK010000062.1:0-7822 GCA_038125145.1 Candidatus Poseidoniaceae archaeon | reverse complement strand
TGACGGGTACGGCGACAACCCCTTCGGTTCGCTGGCCGACCGCTTCCCGGACCGTGCAGACCAATGGTCGGACATCGACGGCGACGGCTGGGGCGACAACCCCAACGGTGAGCAGTACGACGCCTTCCTTGCTGAGCCAACCCAGTGGTCCGACGCGGACGGGGACGGCTGCGGGGACAACCCCTACGGCAGGCTTCCAGACGCCTTCCCGCTCGACCCGACCCAATGCAGGGACGAGGACGGTGACGGCCTCGGCGACAACCTGTCCGGCAACAATCCGGACCCCTTCCTCTTCGACCGGGACAACGACGGCTACAACGACAGCATCGACGTGCTGCCCCTGCTCGCGTCGCCCGGGGACCTTGACAACGACGGTGTTCCCGACGGCGAGGACGATTTCCCAAGCAACGCTCAGGAGACCACGGACACCGACGGCGACGGTGTAGGGGACAACGCCGACATCGACGACGACGACGATGGCGTCCTCGACAACGCAGAACTGGAGGCGGGCACGGACCCCTTGGACCCCCTCTCGAAACCCATCGACTCCTTTGAAATCGTCATTCCCGGAACGAGCGTTGGTCTTGGCGCCTGGGACCTGATCGGTGTCTTCCTTGGCATCCCGCTCAGCCTGTGGGTGATGTTTGGCATCGTCACGCGAGGCGGTCGCGCCACCCGCTTCGAACACGACCTGCGTGGCGCCACGGCGCGCGAGGACCTCGAGGAGATCGCGTTGCGCTACGAGCGCGCCGTGATGATGCGGCTGCTTGGACCGCATCAGGCCATTCGGCTCGAACGGATGCGCACCGAACTGGACGACGCGTTGGAGGCGGCCATGCTGGAAGGCTCGGGGGCCAGGGCCGACGGGCGGCCCCTTGACCTCATCGAACCCGAGCACGAAAAGCGCGTTGTGGACCTTCCCTGAGGTCGGCGCGGGCTCGGGGCGCACTTGATGAACCCGGCCTCCGTCCCTCGACCATGAGCACCCCCTCGGACGAGGCGGAGCCGGTGTTCAGCACGACCACGGGGCCCGTTCGCGTCGTGACCGCAGCCTCGCTCTTCGACGGTCACGACGCCGCCATCAACGTCATGCGGCGCCTCATTCAGTCCGCGGGCGCTGAGGTCATCCACCTTGGCCACGACCGGTCCGCGCAGGACGTCGTGACCTGCGCCGTGCAGGAAGACGCCCATGCCGTGGCCCTGACGTCCTACCAAGGCGGCCACGTCGAGTACTTCACCTACATTCGCCAGTTGCTCGACGAGGCCGGATGCGGGCACGTGCGCATCTTTGGCGGCGGCGGCGGCACCATCACGCCGCCGGAAATCAAGCAACTCCACGATGCCGGGATTTCGCGCATCTATTCGCCGGACGACGGCCGCACGATGGGCCTGATGGGGATGATCCACCACCTGATGGGTCAGGCCAGCGAGGTCGATGTGACCGACGCCACCCGGCTTGCGCGGCTCAACGGGCCCGTGGATGCTGCCGCGACCGACCTGGTGGGCCTGCTGCTGACGATGTCCGAAAGCGCGGACGACGGGACTTTCCGCAGCCTGCTCGACACCGTGCGGTCCGCGCCCTTGGAGCGGGATGTCCCGGTCATCGGCTTCACCGGCACCGGCGGCGCGGGAAAGTCGAGCCTGCTCGACGAACTGATGCTTCGCATCCTGCGCGACAACCCCGACCTCCGGGTGTGCCTTCTGTGCGTGGACCCGACCCGAAAGCGCACCGGAGGCGCGTTGCTCGGCGACCGCATTCGGATGAACGCGCTGTCCAACCCGAACCTGTTCATGCGCTCCCTTGCGAGCCGGGGCTCCGGCTCGGAGATCTCCGCCCACCTCGACCGCGCCATCGAGGTGGCGAAGGCGGTCGGATTCGACCTCGTCTTCTGCGAAACAAGCGGCATCGGGCAGGGCAGCGACGCCATCACCTCGGTTGCTGACCATTCGCTCTACGTGATGACCGCTGAGTTCGGCGCCCACACCCAACTCGAGAAGATCGAGATGCTCGACGTCGCCGACCTTGTGGTCCTCAACAAATTCGAGAAGCGGGGCAGCGAAGACGCGCTCCGCGCCATTCGCAAGCAGGTCCGGCGCAACCGCAACGTGTTCGACGCCAGCGACGACGACCTCCCCGTGGTGGCCACCGTGGCCAGCCAGTTCGCAGACCCCGGCGTGGACCGCCTGTGGCAGCGCTTGGCCGCCGTCCTCGAGGCGCGTCCGGGCGCCGGCACCTTCCGCGCCTCGCCGCCCTCCGATGCGGAGCGACGCGGCTCCGGCGTGATTCCGCCCGAGCGGGTGCACTACCTGAACGAGATCGCCGCGACCGTGCGCGAGCACCACGCTGCGCAGGACGACCTCGCGGCGCGGTTGCGCCTCGTGCAGCAGTTGCGGGCCGTGGCCGCACAGGCACGAGCACGCGGCGCCACGGCCACCGCCGACGACCTCGACGCGCAGGTGGAGGAATTGACCGCCGCCGAGGACCTCGCAGCGGCCACCGCAGGCCTTGACGAACACCGTGCGCTCGCCGAAGCCTACCGCAGCGGCGCCTACACCTACCACGTGCGTGGGCGTGCCTTCACCGTGGACACGACCACCGAATCGCTGGCCCACAGCCCCATCCCCAAGGTGGCCCTTCCTCGATACACGGACGACGGCGACCTGCACCGCTTCCTGGCGCGCGAAAACCTGCCAGGCCACTTCCCCTACACGGCCGGCGTGTTCCCGTTCAAGCGGCAGGACGAACTCAGCGCCCGCATGTTCGCTGGTGAAGGCGAAGCGGAGCGCACCAACCGGCGCTTCCACCTCCTTTCCCACGGCGCGCCCTATGTTCGCCTCTCCACCGCCTTCGATTCGGTCACGCTGTACGGCCGCGACCCGGCCGAGCGTCCCGACGTCTGGGGGAAGGTCGGCAATTCCGGGGTCTCCATTGCGTCGGTCGACGACGCCAAGCGCTTGTACTCAGGGTTCGATCTGTGCGACGCCAACACGAGCGTCAGCATGACGATCAACGGCCCAGCCCCCATCGTGCTCGCCTTCTTCCTCAACGCCGCCATCGACCAGCAGGTGGAGCGGTACCTCGCAGAACAAGGGGCACTGCCCGACTGCCTGCCCGAGGCCTACCGGGGCGACCTTCCCGAGGGCCACGACGGCTTTGGCCTCGCCACGGTGGGCCGTCGTGGAGATGCGCTCGTGGACGCCGACACCTACGCGCGTATCCGAGCGGACACGCTGCGCACCGTGCGCGGGACGGTGCAAGCAGACATCCTCAAGGAAGACCAGGCGCAAAACACCTGCATTTTCTCAACGCCCTTTGCGCTGCGCCTCATGGGCGACGTGCAGCAGTACTACATTGACAACGGCGTTCGCAACCATTACTCCGTGAGCATCTCTGGCTACCACATTGCAGAAGCCGGGGCGAACCCGATCACCCAACTCGCCTTCACCCTCGCGAACGGCTTCACGTACGTCGAATACTACCGCTCACGCGGGATGGACATCGACGCTTTCGCGCCGAACTTGTCCTTCTTCTTCAGCAATGGACTCGACCCGGAATACACCGTGATCGGTCGCGTCGCGCGTCGCATTTGGGCAGTCGCGATGCGCGAAATGTACAGCGCGGACGAGCGCAGTCAGAAACTGAAGTACCACATCCAGACCAGCGGACGCTCCCTGCACGCGCAGGAAATTGACTTCAACGACATCCGAACAACGCTTCAGGCCCTGCTCGCCATTCAGGACAACGCGAATTCCTTGCACACCAACGCGTACGACGAAGCCATCACGACCCCCACCGAAGAGAGCGTTCGACGCGCGTTGGCGATCCAACTCATCGTGAACAAGGAATCGGGCTGGGCGAAGACCGAAAACCCGCTGCAAGGGGCCTTCCTCGTCGACGAATTGACCGACCTCGTCGAACAGGCCGTGCTCGACGAGTTCGAGGCGATCAGCCGTCGTGGCGGTGTGCTTGGGGCCATGGAAACGATGTACCAGCGCGGGAAGATTCAGGACGAATCAATGCACTACGAGCACCTCAAGCACGACGGCACCCTCCCCATCATCGGCGTCAACACCTTCGAAAATCCAAACGCGGCGGCCTTCGACGAGAGCGCCGCCGACGCCTTCGACATGGAACTCGCGCGGGCCACGCCCGAGGAAAAGCAGGCCTGCCTTCAGCGCACCGAGGCCCTTCATGCCGCGTCGCCAGAGGCGACGCAGGCCGCCCTTCGGGCCCTGCAGAACGTGGCCCGTTCGGGCGGGAACGTCTTCGCCGAACTCATGGAGACGGTGAAGGTCGCAACCCTCGGCCAGATCACCTCGGCCCTCTTCGACGTCGGCGGCCAGTACCGTCGCAACATGTGAGCCATCTTCCCTGCCTTATAGCGGGTCGCGGCACCACCCATGCATGGCATCGTGGGAGGACAAGATGAGGTACCTGGAGCAGGAGAGCAACGAGGACGAAGAGGGCCCCGAAGAGAAGGACTTCGTTGTGGAAGCCGGCTTCGAGGGCGGCCAGTTCAACATCGACCTGCTTGACTTTCACCGCCGCAACAAGGGCGCCATTCAGGAACTTCGTCGCTCGTCCCCAACGGCGCTTGGCGACCTGCGGAAGGCCACGATAAACGGTGCAACGGCGCACCACCATTCCCGGTTTTTCCCGACCCACCTCGGCAACATGATGCTCGCGCTCATCGAGCAGCGCCTCGACGACGATGCCCACCCGTGGACACGCCTTGCCTTCGTGATGAAGGACGACGTCACCGCCTCACGGAAGCCCGATTTCCACGTCGTTGACCTTGGCGAGCGAGGCCGCATCGAGGTCGGCCTCGAGGCCGAGCTGCACATCGACGTCGGTGAGCACAACGTGATGCTCGTCATGACGCACGACCACGACGGCGACCGCCGCTTCCACGTCGGGGTGCCCGAGGAGCACGCCGCCGCTGCGGACGCCTTCCTCGAGCAACTGAGCAAGGACGTCTTTGACGAACTCCTTCGCGGCCTGCTCTTGACCAGCACCTACCGGGTGCTCGACCGGTCCACCATGCGTGACGAGCGGCTCACCGTTTCGGACGACATCGCCGAGGCCATCCAGCGCGAAATCACAGACTACATCCCGCTGATGGGCGAACTCGAAGCCAAGGGTGTTCCTTCCTCCCGAGGTGTGATCCTCGCAGGAGAGCCCGGCACCGGAAAGACGCTCATCGTCAAGCACATCGTGAGCGCCAGCGAGAACCTCAGCACCATCCTCGTCAGCCCTGACGAACTCGGCCGTGGCTCGATTCGACGCATCTTCGAACACGCCCGCATGATGTCGCCCTGCCTGGTTGTGCTGGAGGACATCGACAACGTGGGAGCGATTTCCCGCGACATCGCACAGCACCCCATCCTCGGAGAACTGCTCGTCGCCATGGACGGGACGGACGGCAATTCAGGGGTGGTGGTGATCGCCACCACGAACCACATCGGTTTCCTCGACGGCGCGATTCGTTCTCGCCCTGGACGCTTTGACCGCGTCATTCACGTTGGCGCGCCAAGCACCTCCGTTCGTCGAACGATGCTCAAGGAGCAGGTCCGCCGGTTCGGAGCGGAGCCGAAGGACCTCGACATGAACCGGCTGGTGCGCGACACCGACGGCATGACGGGTGCCTACCTGAACGAGGTCGTGAAGTCGGCCTTCATCCGCTGCCGCCAGCGAGGCGCCACCGTGCTCGGCGACGACGACCTCGCAAACGCCCTCGCCGACGTGAAGGGGTCCCGCTCCTTGGCCACGGACGGCCCGCGTGGGGACAGCATGGAGATGGGCCAAAACGGCCTGTTCGCCTGACCGAGGCGGCCCAAACGGTGACGAAAACGCCATGTCTGGGGGCATCTCATGAGGAAGCACCTATAATCTCAGGAAGAAGGATGGCGCGGGGCAAAGCATCGCCTCGGTGATTCACCCTGACGTGCAAGCAGATGCTGCCGGCCACGCCAACGAACCGTGACCGTGCCCTTGAGGCGGACCTTCAAGCGCGTCTGGACCACGGCCACCGCGTCTATGCGGTTGGCGACGTGCATGGCCACCTTGCCACGCTTCGGGCCTTGCTGCACCGCCTGAACCTCGGCGCAGAGGACCGTGTGGTGGTCTTGGGGGACGCCATCGACCGAGGGCCGGACGCCGCTGGCGTCGTGCACCTCCTGCGAACGGACCCACGGCTGATCCTCCTGATGGGGAACCACGAACGCATGGCCACGATGTCCCTCTGCCCCGACCGGGGTGTTGAACTGTGGCAGCCGTGGATGCACCGAGGTGGCTCTGCAACATGGGGCTCCTACATCGTCCGAGCCGAAGGAGAACTGCACCTTGCTCGTGCTGCCCTTCACGACGACCTGATGTGGATGAACGCCTTGCCAACGGAAATCGTGCTGAACCGTTTCCGCCTTGTCCACGCCGGGTACGACCCTCGCAAACCCCTCGAGGAGCAAAACGAGCACGACATGCTCTGGATCCGACGGCGCTTCTACAAGCACGACGAGCCGCTTGACCGGCAACGCACCGTCCTCTTCGGCCACTCCACGACGACCAAACTCGGGCCCCGACCGGGGGAGGTGGTCCTGAGCGACGTGCTGCTTGACAATGGACGACCAGCATGGATCGCGATGGACGTCGGGGCGTACAACCATGCGGACCCCGCGTTGGCGGCCCTCGACCTGACCAGCGGCTCCGTCGTGCGCCAACGAACCCTTCCCTCCGAGCGGTGGTTCGATGATGCGAACGCAGGGGAGGCACCCGTGGGGGCCGCGTACGGCCTGCACGTGCTTCGAGCCAAACGCGCGAGCCACGCCCGACCTCGGGCGGCGGTCTACGCGAGCGTGACGGGCCTGATCCTCCCCTCAACCGGGGCCTGCCGAAGGTGGGCCGAAGGGCAGGCGGCCATCGCCTCCAAGGAAGGTATGAACGGTGGATGGCGGTTCATCCGGGCACGAAGTGTCGAAAGCACGCATCGGCCGCAGTTCCATCAACGGCTCAGCACCGCCCAAGGCCAACAGCGGCATCGCATCTTTCTTGGCCCCGGTACGCCACCTGCACGGCAGCATCCGTCCCTTCCACCCCCAGAGCGATACCGCATCGTGCGTGCTGGTCGCGTCGAGCCGGTCGAAGGCAGGCCCGCAGCGTCCCGAAGTGTGCCACCCCACCGCCTGATGCAAGCATGATGCAGGGCCAACAACATTCAAGGGTGAACATGGCGTTTCTTCAGCCCATGAAGGGACGCGACCCACAGGGAGTCCTCCTCGAGGCGATGTTTGAACGAGCGACCACCCCGCTGGCCCGCGCCATCTCCCATGCCCTTTCGGAGCGGCAAAAGGCGTCGCGGGTGCAGGATGCATGGCGTCGCCTGTACGGCGAATGAGCCGACACCGTGAAGCGACCGCCTCCGATGGTCCTCCGTGGACCCCGGCCTCGCCCCAGCCCTCGTGGCGGCCGGAACGGTGTTCGCCCTCGGGGCGGTGAGCCCCGGACCAAGCCTTGCCGTTGTGCTGAGAAACACCTTCGAAGGTGGCCGCGGGCGAGGCGTCGCTTGTGCCGTTGGCCATGGTCTTGGCTTCGGACTGTACGCGATCATGGCGGTCTTCGGCCTCGTGGCCGTGATGGGGCTGAACGAACGCGCCATCGACGCCATGCGCCTCCTTGGGGCAGCGGTGCTGCTCCTTTTTGCGTCCTGGAGTTGGACCACCCCGTCCGCTGAGGAAGACGATACCCACGTCGTTGAGCATCGCCAAGGAAGGAGCGGGTTCCTCGAAGGCATGACCATCGCCGTGCTGAACCCCAAAATTGCGGTTT
>JAYPDK010000061.1:0-7912 GCA_038125145.1 Candidatus Poseidoniaceae archaeon | reverse complement strand
TGGCCACCAGCAACCAGACCACCTACATCGTGGTCTACGGCTACACCGGCTTTGGTGGCACCACCTTCGCAAACACCTACGACATCGAAGTGACGACGAGCAACCCTGGCGGCGGTCAAACCTTCGAAACCGTGGACGTGATGGCGTACGCGAACGCCACCGCCGCCGACGTGATGTACGATGGCCTGACGGCAGGCACGTCCTACATCACCGACGTCGGCGTGGTCTCATGGCCCATCAACGCCTCCACCTGGTCGCTGGGCACCGTGAGCAGTTACTGGGTGAACGCCACGGGAACGACGGAATGGGTCAACTTCACGTGGACCAACGTCGAATCCGAAGGCTGGTACGGCCTCGCCTCGGAACTGTACGACGCGACAGGGACCGTCCTGCTGTCCGACGACGTGGACGGCGCGTACGTCGAGATGCTCGACGGCGGCCTGTCGGGCTCCACGATGGCGATGCTCGACGCCACCAACCTGACCGCTGGCTCGACCTACGACGTGTACTGGGAGGTCGAGGACACCGGCAACGGCAGCGTCATTGACTCAGGCTGGTCCAACTTCACGGCCTCATCGTCCTCGGAGATGCTGAACATCACGTGGACGAACCCAATCACCACGCGGACCCACAGTTTTGCCGCTGGGATGTACAACGCTACGGGCGAGATGATCGGCGTCCACGAGGACACCTTCGTGCCTCAGTTGCCCACGATCCGCATCGACAGCGCATCGGCATCGGCCAACAGCAGCACCAACGACGTCGACCTGCGCGGCACGGACCTCGTGGTGGGCACCACCTACACCTGGTACGCCCGATTGCTCGACTCCGGCAACGCGACGGTCGCCCAGTCCGGCAGCAGCAGTTTCACCGCGACCGCACAGAACCAGTTGATCGACACGTGGACCTACACCACACCCAACGGCAGCGGCACCTACTGCATCGCGGCCTTCATGTTCGACGCCAACGGCAACCAGTACCCTGGCGAAACGGACTGCATCACCTTCATCATCGACGACGACAACGACGGCGTCCGCAACGAACTCGACCAGTGCCCGAACACGGCCGCAGGGGCAACCGTGGACGCCTACGGGTGCTCGCTGGCCCAGACCGACACCGATGGTGACGGGTATTCCGACGCCGTGGACATGTTCCCGAACAACCCCGACCAGCACTGGGACACGGACGGTGACGGCTACGGCGACAACACGAACGGTACGATGGGCGACCTGTACCCCGGCGACGCCAGCCAATGGGCCGACAGCGACGGCGACGGCTACGGCGACAACGCCTCCGGAACGATGGGCGACGCCTTCCCGCTGGACAGCACGCAATGGTCGGACAGCGACGGCGACGGCTACGGCGACAACCCGAACGGCAACAACCCCGACCTCTGGCCCGCGGATGCCTCCCAAGCGACCGACAGCGACGGCGACGGCTACGGCGACAATCCGAGCGGCACCATGGGTGACGCCTTCCCCACCGACGCGTCCCAATGGATGGATGCCGACGGCGACGGCTACGGCGACAACCTGAACGGAACCACGCCCGACCTTTGGCCCAACGATGCCACGCAGTGGCACGACACCGACGGCGACGGCTACGGTGACAACCCGACCGGCACCGACGGGGACGCCTTCCCCTCCGACGGCACGCAGTGGGCCGACCGCGATGGCGACGGCTACGGTGACAACATGAACGGCAACAGCCCCGATGCCTTCCCCGACGAGGGCACCCAGTGGGAGGACCGCGACGGTGACGGCTACGGCGACAACCCGGTTGGCTTCGAGGCCGACGCCTTCCCCGACGACGCCACGCAGTGGTCCGACCGGGACGGAGACGGGCTCGGTGACGAGATCAACGGCAACAACCCCGACCTCTGCCCCGACACGCCCGCGGGCGAGCCCGTGGACGCGAACGGCTGCGCCGACATCGAGCGCGACGAGGACGAGGACGGCGTGACGGACGATGTGGACACCTGCCCGAACACCGACGCAGGGCTGAGCGTCGACGCCATGGGGTGCGCGGAAAACCAGCGCGACAGCGACCTCGACGGCGTCATGGACGCCTACGACGCCTGCCCGAATTCCCCTGTAGGCCGCACCGTGGACAGCAGCGGTTGTGCCTTGGTCGAGTTGGACACCGACGGTGACGGCATCGACGACGCCCGCGACCAGTGCCCCACGACCACGCCCGGCATGAGCGTGGACGGGATGGGCTGCGCTGCGGACGAGCGCGACGCGGACGGCGACGGCGTCATGGACGCGGACGACGACTGCGCCTACACCGACGACGGCCTTGAGGTGGACGACCACGGCTGCGCGGACAACCAGCGCGACACCGACATGGACACCATCACCGACGACCTCGATGCGTGCCCCATGACCCTGAGCGGTACGGCCGTGGACGGCATGGGCTGCGCCGCCTACCAACTCGACGCGGACGACGACGGGATTTCCGACGCCATCGACGAGTGCGCGGCCACCCCTGCGGGAGCAGACGTGGACCTCGTGGGCTGTGCCGACACGCAACTCGACGAGGACGGCGACGGCCGCAACAACGCCGTGGACGCCTGCCCGATGACCCCTGCCGGCGCCGTCGTGGACATCCTCGGCTGTGCGAAGGAGCAACTCGACACCGACGGTGACGGCATTCACGACGGCCTCGACACCTGCCCTGGCTCGCCCGAGGGAGCGATCGTCAACGCCGACGGTTGTGCCAAGTCACAACTCGACTCCGACAACGACGGCGTGAACGACGAAGAGGACGCCTTCCCGATGAACGCCACCGCAACGAGCGACCGCGACGGTGACGGCGTGGCCGACCAGTTCGACGCCTACCCTGACGATGGGCTCCGCTCCACCGTCGAGGCGGAAAGCAGCAGCACCGGCCTCGTCCTCGGCGTGGTGGCCATCCTCGTCATCGCTGGTTTGGCTGGCCTCCTCATGGCCCGCCGGGGCGGTGGTGCCACGGTCGCGGCCGGCTTTGCCGACACAAGCGCGGTGGTCGACGCCGCCACCGAGCACGCCTTCGCCGACAAGTCCCTCCCCGAACTTGGGCAGGCGACCGAAGCACCGGCCGCGAACCCTGTGCAATGGGAAGAGAACGGCGTGCATTGGAGCAAGGCGGCCGACGGCAGCCTGAGTTACTACGACGCCGCGAGCGGAGCATGGATGCCGTACCAAGGCTGAGGAGCGTTCCTGATGCACCTGCAGCGGTTGGACGACGGGGCGGAGACCTCCATCAGCGCCCTGTACATGCTGATCGCCATCATGGTGATGTCCAGCATCGCTTCCGCCCTGCTCATTTCGGTCCAGGAGCGTGCGATGACCGATGCCCGTGACGCGGGGATGCAATCGGCGGACGCCATCAACGGCATCGTGTCGGTGATTAGTTTGGAAATGACGGAATACGTGGACGGTGCGGCAGGCGACACGTTGCACGTCGTGTTTGAACTGCCACACCTGACCGCACCCATCCCTGAAACGTCCCTGACGTGGGTGATGTTGTGCAAGCGGGACTTCGGCGCCACCTCCTCGGAAATTGGCTACACCGAGGGTGATTTTCTTGACGCCACCACCGTGCTCGACGACGGCCAGACGGCCGCCACCATCGACGAATTTGAGGGGGACATGACCTACCACGCCTTCATGACAATGGACGCGCAATGCGACATCGGCCCCGACTTTTTTGGCACCTTGGTCATCGTAGTTGAGGATGGACGCACCTTCCAGACCTTCGTCGAAACCGATGGAAATCCAGAATCTGGCGAGGTCTTTCTCTGAGGTGACGGCATGGAGACGGAACACGACGATGAGGCCGCGATTGGCATTGACATGATCATCATGTACATCGCGACGGTCATCATGATCGCCGTGATTTCCGCCACCATGATGGAGGTCGTCGAAGGGCTTGCCCAGCAGTACCAACACACCGCCGCGGACGCAACCAAGTCCAGCGCCACCCAAATCGTCGTGGTCGGCGCATGGGTCGAAGACCAGTACGACGATTTCCTCTTCATGGTGGAGTACCAAGGCCAAGGGAAGGAAGTGGCACCCTCCGACGTGGCCTGGGTGCTCTGGTGCACCGAGAATGGGAACTTGCACTACAGAAGCGGCACGCTGGACGATTGGATTTCAGGGCCTCCCTTTGGCTCGGGTGTGGCCTCAATTTGGAAGGTTGGGGACGAACCCACAAACACCGCGACGGAATTAATCCCAGGAGAGCGCTACTTCTTCGGCATCGACGGTGGGACGAACGATGCGCCAGGAGGCAGCCAATGTGGACCCATCTTCCTCGCGAACAACAACATCGACGCCCACTTGACGATCCACTTCCCGGACGGGGGCTCGTCCAACCAGGTGCTGCAGATCGACGAGTTCGTCACCGGCTACCCTGTCAACTGATGCAGAGGTGGCCCTTTCGACGTCACGAACCTGTGGCACGCTTCGCGGGCCGGAGGGCCCCTTCGCACGCCGCCACACAGCAAACAGGCCGAAGCGCCTCGGCTCAGAGGTCCAAGGGACGGCTCAACGGTCCGTGGCTGCTTCATCGTCTTGAGCTGCCTTGATCATCGCTTCAATTTCCTTGTCTTTCCGCGCTGCGCGGGCCGCTCGTTCGTCCTTGTCCTCCCGGCTTCGGTGCGCGAGGAAAAGCACGGCGACACCGACCCAAAACAGGAGGAAGAGGGTGAAGGGGCTTGGGCCCGGCTCGGGGAGCACCTCCTCTGACCCGGACGCCACAACGCAAACCCCGTCCTCGAGCCGTGCCTCGCTCGCCGGCATGGACGTGGCATTGCGTGGGTCGGAACCGCAGGCCTGCTCGAGGTCGTCCGGAGCGCCATCGTTGTCGTCGTCGTCGTCGCCGACGAGGGGGTTCGTTGATCCATCGAGGTCGTCGTCGGGTATGCCGTCGAGGTCCGTGTCTTGGCCGACCAGCAGGACCACCGTCACCTCCACGACGCGCTCTTGCTCAAGATCCAAGCCGCGCAGCGTGATGTTGGCGCCGGATTGCACCACCGAGGGGATGCCTTGGATGAGGCCGGTGGAGGCGTTCAGTTCAAGCCCGGTGGGAAGGGACCCGTTTGAGGACCACAGGACTGGGTTGATGTTCTCAAGAACGGGTTCGAACCGGTAGGACTGCCCGATCACAAGGTAGCCGAAGCCTTCCTCAGAGAGGTTGCTGTAGTGGACCGAGGCCGCCTCGAAGCGGTCGCAGATGCGGTCACCGTCGGTGTCCATTGGCACGTCCTCCGGGTCCAGTGGATCGGTCATGCACGCTGCTTCGTCTTCGGAGGACCATCCGTCGTTGTCTGGATCGGCTTCCAGCAGGTCACAGACCCCGTCGCCGTCCACGTCGCTTGGCACAGAGGACGCGTTCGCCGGATTTGTGGCGCAATCCACTTCCATCCGCTCCTCCCAGCCGTCACCGTCGGAGTCCCTCACCTTCGGATTGGTGCCGAGGGTTTCCTCGAGCAAATCCGACAAGCCGTCGTTGTCGTCGTCCACGTCCTCCACCAGACCCGGAACGCCGCCGTTGGGCAATTCGTCCGGTCGGCCGTCGCCGTCGGTATCGAGCAGCACGGTGATGTTCAGGTGGACGGCGACACTGACCCCGGTGGTGTTGGCCCAGAGGGTCCACATGCTTCGCTCCCAGACGGTCGTTGGCGTACCGCTGATGCCGCCAGTGGAGGCCTCGAAGGTCAGCCCGTCGGGCAACTCCGGAGCCAGCGCCCACGTGTCCACCGTGCCGGCGAGGAGGGTCGGGCTCCACGTTGGCATCGGCCGTCCCTCGACGAGGACCACTTCGCTGGTGATCCGCACCACAGGCGTTGGGTCACGAACGGTGAGCACCAGCGTGACCTCGTCGCTACCACCTGCGCCGGTCGCCCGAATGGTATGCTGACGGGTGGGCATCGGCTCGGTGGGCAGGCCCCAGACGCTGCCGTTCGCGGAGGAGAAGGAAAGGCCAGTCGGCAGGTCAGGCGTGATGGTCCACGTGATCGGACCGTCCTGGTCGAGCACGGTTGGCGTTAACGGGAGCCGGGCGTCCGGCAGCCAGGCGACCAGCTCCAGCGTGCTTGGCATCAGGGTGATGCTGGGGGCACGTGCCTGCACCACGATGGTGAGGGAGGTCGTGGCCTCGCCGCCAGTGGTGAACGCCGTGACCGTGTAGCGTTGCGACGGAGACACCTCCTGCGGCGTGCCCCAAAGCGTGCCGTTGTTGGTACCGAAGAAGAGCCCGGACGGCAGGTCAGGCGTGATGCTCCATCCCGTGATTTCACCTTGGCCTGCCGTCGAGGGGGAGAGCGGCAGGAGGCTACTCGAGGTCCCGTTCGTCAGGGAGAGGCTCGAGGGCGCGTAGAGGATGGAAGGCACCTGATCAACCACGCTCAGGGTGATGGTCGTCGTGGCGGCGCCACCGGTGGTGTTGGCCCATACCGTGTAGGTGGTCGCGGTCCACAGTTCGGTGGCGAGACCGGAAAACACCCCCGTGCTGGCGTCAAAGGAGACGCCAGAGGGCAGTTCCCCGGAAATCTCCCACGTGAGGATGTGCCCCGGCCCGGTGACGGTGGGGGCCAGCGGGAGGAAGGAGGACGGCGTGTTGTTCGTCAACGCAACAGAAGCAGGGACGTAGGCGATGCCCGGCACCCGATCGACCACCTCGAGGGTGATGGTGGTGCTGGAGGACCCCCCGCTGTTGTTCGCCCATACCGTGTAGGTCCACATCGGCCACAATTCCGTCGCGACACCGGTCACGGTGCCGATGGCTGCATCGAAGGAAAGGCCGTTTGGCAGGCTGGCGTTGATGGCCCACGAGGTCACGTCGCCCGGTCCGGTTATGCTCGGCACCAGCGGGAGGCTGGGGGAGGCGGTGTTGTTGACCAACACCACGGAGGCAGGGACGTACGCCACCGAAGGCACTTGGTCCACGACCTCGATGGTCACCGTGGCTGAGGTCGAGCCGCCGCTGTTGTTCGCCCACACCGTGTAGGTGCGCGATGTCCACAATTCGGTCGGCGTGCCCCAGAAGGTCCCGTTCGTCGTGCCGAAGGACACTCCTGCCGGCAAGGAATCGCTGATGGCCCACGAGGTGATCTCCCCCGGACCGCTCAAGGTCGCCGTCAGCGGGAGGTCGGGTGAAGCGGTGTTGTTGCGCAGGGAGAGGGCTGCAGGCGTGTATGAGAGGGCGGGCACCTCGTCCACCACGATGATGGTGACCGTGGCTGAGGTCGAGCCACCGCTGTTGTTCGCCCAAATGGTGTAGGTCCACGAGGGCCACAGTTCGGTCGGCGTGCCCCACATCGTCCCGTTGCTGGTACCGAAGTTGAGGCCGGCCGGCAGGGAGGCGTTGATCTCCCAGGAGGTGATTTCACCTGGTCCCGTCAGCGTGGCTTCGAGCGGCAGGTCGCTGCTCGCCGTGTTGTTCGTGAGTTGCAGGTCGCTTGCCGTGTAGGAGAGGACCGGCACCTCGTCCACCACGCTGAGGTTGAAGTAGCCATACACCGTTCCTCCGCTGTTCAACGCCAACAATCGATAGGCCGTGGTGGGCCAAACTTGGGTCGGCGTACCCCAAATGGTGCCGTTGTTGTTGTTGAAGTACAAACCGTTTGGCAGGCTGGAGTTCAGCGCCCAGAGGGTGATCTGCCCCGGACCGTTGACGCTCGGGACCAACGGAAGGTCGCTTGACGAGGTGTTCTTGGTCAAGACGAGCGTGTTGGGGGTGTACGCGACGCTGCTCGGGAGCTGGTCGTTGACGGTGAGGTTGAGGTACAGCAGGACGGAGCCGCCCGAATTGTTCGCCCAAATCAGGTAGGCCGTCCTGTACGACAACGCTGTTGGCGTTCCATAGATGGTGCCGTTGTTGGTGCCGAAGGTCAAACCGGCCGGCAGGCTGGCGTTGATGGCCCACG
>JAYPDK010000060.1:0-7991 GCA_038125145.1 Candidatus Poseidoniaceae archaeon | reverse complement strand
TGTTGGCCAGTTCCTCACCGTAGATTTCTGCGATGAGGTCCCAGATGCGTGAAGCGTAATGGCTGACCTGAGAGGGTGCAGACCACTTCTGCATCTTCTCAAGGCGCTTCATGCGTGCACGGGACTCGGCACTGAGGCGACCCATCATGGCGCGGTCTTCCGCCGTCCAGGTCGTCATGCGGCTTCCCGTGACGTCACGGTGGTACGGGTTCTTGGTCGAGACTGAGCCGTTTGCCTCAGGGGCTACGGGCTGGCGCATCTCCGTCTGGACGTGGTCCTCAAAGACCGCGCCGCAGTCATCGCACCAGTATTCGGCGCGATCGTCGTCGTAGTTCAGGCTCGTGCTGTAGCAGTCTTCGCAGTTCTTCATGGGCTCACCTATTCTTCCTATCCGCCGACCTTTATAAAACTAAGCATGCATAGCATACGCAGGACGATTGAACTATCCTTGTTGCACGACCTATAAGAAACCTGCGCCCAAGCGTGTTGAACATGAATCCGTCATCGCGCCACAGCCCCGACAAGGGAGGTGGGGTGTTTTCCGGTTTAAAGCCATCCCAGCACTGCATCAAGCAGCGGTTGGGTGCCCTTCGATGCCGGGTCAATGATGCTGTAATGGTCCGCGTCGAGCCGGAGGTGCTCAACGGCCGCGCCCTGGGCGCGCATCCGGCGGACGAAGGCCTCGGACATCGTGGGAGGGACGTCGAGGTCCTTGTCCCCGTGGGCGACCAACAGGCTCGTGCTTTGTGCGAGGTTGATTGGGTTGAGGTTGGCCCACGGCGGTGCCCCAGAGGTCGGGAGGGTGCCTGCCCATCGTCGGGTCGCGTCGCCGCCGTCGGAGAGGCCTGCGGCATCGGCGGCGACGGTGTCGCTGATCGGTGCTTGGGCAACGCAGAGCCATGGTTTTCGCTCCGCAAGCGAAGCGATGAGCAGCGCGAGGTGCCCTCCTGCTGAATGCCCCATCACCATGGAGCGAAGCGGGTCAACGCCCTCCAACAACTCGACGTGCCCCCACGCGCGTAGGACGTCGCTGACGGTGTCCTGCCACACGCCTTCGTCGTCCTCCGACCATCGCTTGTATTCGACGTTCCAGACGATGAGCCCGTGGTTGGCCAAGTGCTCGGCGAGCGGCGTCATCAGGCTTCGGTCGTACGCTTTGCGCCAAAATCCGCCGTGCAGCAGCATCACGCACGGCGTGCCGTGTGCGGTGGTGAAGCGGCCTTCCTCAGGGGGGAGGTGGAGGTCGGCGACGTGGTCGGCCCCGTCCCCCCAGCGGACCTCGCGGGCGACCATGTTGCGGCCAGATGGCCCAAGGACGGAGAACCTGTCGGCTCAGGGGCAGACGCGTCGGCGGTCGCGCGGGAACAGAACGGTCTCTCGGACGTTCTTGGCTCCGGTCAGGACCATCAGGATGCGCTCGACGCCGAGCCCCCAGCCTGCATGCGGCGGGACGCCATGGCGGAACCCGGCCACGTAGAATTCGAACTCCTCGGGGTCGAGGTCCATGGCACGTAGGTTGTCGCAGAGGACGTCGATGCGGTGCTCGCGCTGCCCGCCCGAGGTCATCTCGTCCCGGCCAAAGTTGAGGTCGAAACCACGGCTGAGTTGACGGCCCGTGGATCCTTCTTCACCGTCCACGTGGTGGATGTAGAAGGGCTTCAGGTCCATCGGCCAGCGCGGGATGAAGTAGAACTGCGGCAGCCCTTGGGCCAGCAGGTCCGAATTCTCGGCATCGATGTCGTCGCCCCACTCGATCTTCCCGCCACGTTCCTTGATGATGCGGATGGCGTCGTCGTACTCGACCCGCGGGAACGGCAATTCCGGCACAATCACCTCGATTGGCTCCTCGTTCTGCGTGGCTCGCCATGCGTTGATGGTGGCCACGTGGGCTTGGCAGGTTGGGTCTGAGGCGATGGACGACCAGATGTGGTGAATCATGCGTTCGAGGACGCCCATCACGTCGTCGTCGGTGGCCCACGAACACTCGATGTCGAAGGAGATGAATTCGTTGAGGTGGCGGTAGGTGTCGTGCTTCTCAGCGCGGAAGGCCGGGCCAATCTCGAAGACGCGTTCCAGTCCGCCGCTCATGCAGAGTTGCTTGAACAACTGGGGGGATTGGTTCAGGAACGCGGGCGTCTCGAAGTAGGTCATCGGGAAGAGGTCGGTGCCGCCCTCGGTGGCCGTGGCCACAATCTTCGGCGTGTGGGTCTCCACAAAGCCTTCGCTGATCAGGTGGGAGCGGCCGAACTCGAGCACCTTTCCGCGCAGCCTGAACATGGCGTTCACGTGTGCGCGGCGCAGGTCGAGGAAGCGGTTGTCGAGCCGGGTGTCCAGGCCGACACCAACGGTGTCGGTCACGCCGAGCGGCAGCGGTGCCTGTGCTTCGGCGATCACCGTGATGCTGTTGGCCAACACCTCGTAGGCAGGTGGCGGGGGGGCCTCACCTTCGGGGACCTTTGGAGGGCGCTTTTCGGCCACGGTTCCCGTGACCTGCAGGGTGGATTCCCGCGAAAGTGCTTGAAGGACAGCCAATTGCTCCTCACCCAGCAGGTCGGATTTGGCGAAAATTTGCGTCATCCCGGTGCCGTCGCGGAGGTCGGCAAAGCACATCGCACCCTTACCACGGCTGGCATGGAGGAAGCCGGCGACGGTGACCTCACGTCCAACGAGGCCAGCGCCTTCGGACTGGATTTGCCCAAGGGTGTGCGTTCGGTACGCGGTCGGGTGCCAGGTGGCCGTCATGATTCAGGGCACGAGGCCGCGCACATCAAGCCATCGTCATGGGCTCGGTGCCGGCTCGCGCGGTGACGAAGGCCGCAGGACGCTGCTGAGCCGCCGTTGGCCTGCGGTGGCCTCAAGAGCGGCGGCGGTGACCGAGGTCTGGTGCGCATGACGTCGGCAACCCAACGGCCCGCCGTGCTGCTCTTGGCCCTCCTTCTGTTCACGTCCTTCGCCCCGCTCATCGGTCACGCTGCTGCAGCGGAGTCCATCCACCTCTCTGCGGACGTCCAGCACGTCGTCCTCGCCCCCGGTCAGGCCGCGAACGTGACCCTCACCGTGACGAACAACGGCTCGTCCATCGACAGCTTCGATGTGGAGGTGGACGACAGCGCGCTGAACAGCGTCTGGGAGGTGCTCGCTCTCGACAGCGAAGTGGTGAACGTCTTCCCTACGTGGGCGAAGAACGCCAGCGTCGTGGTCCGGCTGAACGCCTCGGCCGTGCCTGCCGACGGCGATACCGTCGACCTCGTGGTCACCGAACCGGATTCCGGTGCCTCAAGCCGCCTGACCCTCGCGCTCAGCGTCGCGGACGTGCACAGCCCACGGATTGAAGCGTCAGGGGCTGGTGACGCCGGACTCGTCGTCCTTCAACCCGGCGATGCCGTGGACGTCACGATTCCGGTGTTCAACGACGGCAACGTGCCCGACACCTTGCTGCTCGATGTGGACACGACGCCGGATCTTGCAGGATTCTGGGCGAACTGGTCCTCGACGGGCGGCTCGTCCAACGTCACGAACACGACGGGGGCCACCGACCACGCCGTGCTGATGTACGGCAATTCCTACACCTCGAGCAACGGCCTCGATGGCCTGCTCCAGGACCTTCTCCGTGCGGAGGCCGAAGGCAACGTCAGCGCGCTGACCGGTGGCGGCATGACCTTGGCCAACCACGCCACGAAGGTCAACTCCAGCGGTGACGCGTGGAACACGACCCTGATGGGCAGCACGTGGGACATTGTCGTCCTGCAGGACCAATCGCAGGTTCCGGGCTTTCCACGCAGCGAAGCGATGTGGAACGCCTCCAGGGACGCTGCCGTCGGCTTGGCGGAGCGTGCAGGTGAGGAAGGCGCAGCCGTGATGCTGATGATGACCTGGGGCCGGTGGGACGGCGACAGCATGAACGCCGCCATGTACCCCGATTTCAGCACCATGAACGACCGCTTGCTCAGCGGCTACCTCGATTACGCTTCGAACATGACGGCCGCGCATCCTGACGTTGACGTGCACGTCGCCCCGGTGGGTGTCGCGTTCGCGGTGGTGCACGACGCGATTGTCGACGATGGTGGCGACCCGCTCGCCAACACGTCGGCCTTTACCAATCTCTACAGCGCAGATGGAAGCCATCCCTCCCTTGCCGGGAGTTACCTCGCAGCATGCACCCTCGCCACGAGCATCACAGGCGCTGACCCCGTCGGTTGGCCGGCGCCGGCTGGCGTGAACGCCTCCACGGCCCTGCTGCTTCAGCAGGCCGCCGCCGAGGCCGTGTTCAACGTGACCTCGTCGTGGTCCTACCCGTGGAGCGGAGGCGTGGCACCGTCAGCCTCGACCGGAGCGGACCTGCTCGCCGTGTTCAACGATGACGTGCTGGAGAACGTGTCCGCGTTCAGCAGCGTTGGGGCCACGCTCCGCTTGGAGGTGGCGCCGGACGCCATGCCCGGCGACACCGGCCTCGACCTCCATGTGGCGTCAACGCTCGGCAACCTGACGTCCGTGAGCACCCTCGTTGTTCGCATCGAAGCCGTCCCCGGTCTGAGCATCGGCAACATCGACACCTCTGAGGTCTTGCCGTTCGGCGTTGCTTCGTCCACCATGGTCGAGGTCACGAACACCGGGACCTCGGCCGCGACGTGGTCGTGGTCGCTGGAGGATGCAGGAGGTGCCTCCTGTGTCTGGGACGTGCTCGACGCGTCAACGTCCTTCGAAGCGCCCGGGGACACCGCAACGGTCGGACTGAGCGTTGAGGTCCCCTCCGCGAGCACGTGGCCCTCTGGCGTTCAGGAGGTGTGCGAAACCGTGCTTGTGGGAACGTGGGCCAACGACACGTCCGTTCAGGTCGCTCGAACGATCGGTTTCGTGGTCGACGAGCGCGTGAACCTGACCTTTGGCGCGCCGGACGAGGTCTTCATCGATGTGACCGACGGCGCCACCTGGCAAGCGACCATGATGAACGCGGGTTCCCATGACGTGGACGTCACGCTGAGCCTTGCCGCACCTTCGGGTGGTTCGTCCTGCGCTGGGGTCGTCACCTCTGCGCTGACTTCCTCCGCAACGCAGACGGTGGCTGCTGGGTCCACCTCGGTGTGGGGGCTCGAGAGCAGCGTGGTCACCACCACCTCGTGCACCCTGGTGCTCCGGGCAAGCAGCGTCCACGGCACGCAGGAAGCCGAGGTCAACCTCGGCCCCGCTGACCATGCCCGCCTCTCCATGCAGGGTCCAAGCGACGGGCGCGTGGCCGTCGAAGCGGGTTTGAACGCAAGCCTCGCGATGATCCTGACACCAACAGGTACGTTGGACTTGAGCCTGACGATGTCCACCTCGGGCCTTCCAAGCGGCGTGGTCCTCGAAGGCTTGCCCTCGTCCACCGTCGACCTTGCTGCCGGGGCAGAGGCCGTAACGCTTGACCTCCTTGTGGTGGCGTCCGACACCGCCGCCGTCGGTTCGCACGCAGTGACCATCGTCTGCACGGACACGGGCGGGGCGTCGTGGTCGTTGAGCCTCGATCTGCAGATCTCCCAACGTCGGGGCGTGGACCTCGTCCCCGCTTCCGGCAGTGGGCAAGGCTCGACGCCCTTGACCGACCCGGAGGACACCTTCCCCGGCACCCCTGTGGTGGGGGGTCGAGACCCGGTCGACGCCAGCGTGACCGTCGTCAACACCGGTGCGTCCCCAGCCACCTTCCTCTTGTCCACGGAAGCGTTGACCGATGGAGGCCTCAACGGCTTGTCTGTGGCCTTCGCTTCGAGTGTTGTCACCCTCGAGGCTGGCGCCAGCAGCACCGTCGCGTTGTCGCTGGACCACGACGGTACCTCACTTGTGGACGGCCACCGTTGGCAGTTCCGCATCGTCGCGTCGTTGTCCACGGACGGCACGGTGCAGGACACCATCGTCATGACCGCCGTGTACCGGACGCAGCAGGTTGGCCTGCAGATCACGGTCGCTTCGGACGACGTCGAAGCGGGCGGCACGGTCAGCGGAACGCTGGTGCTCACCTCACGCGTCAACGACCGCCTTGCCTTGACGTCAACCGGTGCGGTGTGCACCCTTCCTCAAGCCATGGAGGTCAACGGCGCCACCGAGGCCCTCCCTTGGTCGTGTGATGTGCCGACCAGCGCCCAAGCCGGGGCCTTCTCCATCGTAATCAACGCGAACAGCGCGGTGGCGGGGCCGACGTCCACCCCTTCGGCCAGCGCGATGCTGAACGTGACCGTTCGCTCTGGATGGACGGCCGAGCAGCCCCTGAGCATCGTGGTCGAAGACACCGCGCTTCTGCTTGACGTCGACGGCTCGACCCACACGGTGGTTCGGGTGACCAACACCGCGAACGGGCCGGTCACCGGCTCGATGTCGCTCGCTGGGAGGAACCTTGCTTACGTGCAGTATTCGTGGGTGGACATGCAGTCCAACACGCGCAGCGCCTCCTTTTCGCTGGAGGCCGGCGAGACCGTCCGCTTCCAGCTCGAACTTGTGAGCATGAAGTCGACCAGCGGCAGCGCGACGCCCGAAGTGTTGGCCATCTACGCCCTTGATGGTGTTCAGCGCACCGATTCCGGCGGCGAAGTGGAGGTTGGGATTGTGGGCACGCCGCTCGCTCCTTCAGGAATGGACCTCGGTCTGTTCACCCTCTCCAACAAGGACAGCCTTCTGCTGTTGGCCTCCGGCTGGGTGCTGAGCGTGTTGCTCATTGGCTTGCTGCGCATCCGTCGAAGCGCCAAGGGCACGTCGCCCTCCGAGGTCGACGACAAGGAGGAGGAGGTCGTCGAGGAGGACCTGCCGGAACTCGGGCACAACGAGGCACGGCTGGAGGACGGTGGCCGGGTGGTGTGTCCGAACTGCGACAGCGCCCTCGGGGTGCCGTCGGGCAGCGTCGCTCCGTTCCGGTTCACGTGCCCCCGGTGCACATCCGGCATCCGCGTCGTCGAGTGATCAGGCTGTTCGCTTCT
This sequence comes from Candidatus Poseidoniaceae archaeon, assembly GCA_038125145.1. GTDB lineage: Archaea > Thermoplasmatota > Poseidoniia > Poseidoniales > Poseidoniaceae > MGIIa-L3. Next base: position 1,050 of record JAYPDK010000060.1, on the reverse strand, counting down.
GAGCGAAGAGCAGGAAGGCCGTATGGCCGAAGGGCCCGTTGGAGGGGCGCATTCCACCTCGGCTGGCCCGTGTCCACGGGCGCTCCATGATTTCCCCCGCCCATTCGACCTCGAGGCCTGCTGCTTCCACGGCCTCCCAGCAGCGTTCGAGTTGGGCGGTGACGGGGCAATAGCATGCCATTCGGCCGCCAACGGCAAGCAGGGGGGCCAAGACCTGAATGGAGCGGACGTGGTCCGCCATGTCGAGCACCACCGCGTTGAGGCCATGCGGAGCAGCGACCGCGACGTCGTCGACGACCTCTTCGACCAGCCCCTCGAAATGCGAGTGCGCGGGTCCGTCGGCCCACGCTTCGTCGGCTCGCCGAAGGTTGGCAAGGCCAACCGATGCGTGTTCGGGTCGTGGCTCGACCGTGATGTGGTGCCCGTTGGGTCCGAGGGCGCGCGCGATGTGCAAGCCAAGTCCTGCGCTCCCCAGCCCTGCCTCCAGCACCGCGTCGTCCCTGCCGACCCCAAGCCGGGCAACCAGGATGCCTGCGTCCTTGTCGCCAATCGTTTGCGCACGGCGGGCCATGCCTCGTCGCAGTTCAGGCAGCCCCGTCGGCAGGACGCGGACGGATTTTCCTGCGAGTTCGACTTCGTTCCCTTCACCAACGTCTTCGACCAGCGAGGCGGTGTCCACAACACCGAGGCCTTTGGCCTTCGTACCACCTTCTTCGACGGGGAGGACCCACGTGCGGTCGTCTTCGCCCACCAAGGAGATGAAACCGCGCGCCATGTGCAGACGAGCGGTGCTGCTATTTTCACGCCTTCGACGATGAAACGTTCACCACCACCCTTCATAAGCCGGAGAGGCGTCCTCAACCCATGCAGATGCTGCGGACGCTCTCCTTGCTCATGATTGCCATGTACCTCGGCAGCCTTGCCGGGGCGATGACCGGGACCCTCCTCGTTGAGGCACCGGTGCTTGAGGACGAGCAGGTCGTCCTTGAAGCCCCGAGCCCTGGGCACGTGGTCTTTGGGCAGTACATCTCCTCAGATAACTGCCCCCAC
>JAYPDK010000059.1:0-8245 GCA_038125145.1 Candidatus Poseidoniaceae archaeon | reverse complement strand
GCCGGAACGTAGCCGTTGTTGGTGACCTCGCACTTGAGGCTCAGCAAGCCGTTGGGCGGCGTGGAATAGCCCGCCTCGGGGTTGTCGCAGTTCACGTCAAGGGTGAACTCCGTCACCTTGCTGACGCCAAACTGCACAAACTGGTCGATGTGCATGCCTTCGCTGGCGCCGCTGGAATCCGACTGGAAGAGAAGTCCGTAGTACCAGGAATTCCCGCCGAGGAAGATGTTCGGGTTCGTCAGGCCTGGGATCTGCGCCCAATCCACCTGCGGGTCCCACGAGAGGTTGCTCCATTCGGTGGCCGAGGGGTTGCCGAGGCTGAGGTTCCAATGCAGGGACTGCATGGGGTCGTTGTACTGGCCGGGCGGGCGCCACATCTCCAGCGCCACCGAGTCCCCCAGGTTCGTCTGACCGTAGGCCTGAACGAAGAATTGGGTGGACACGTACTGCCCTGAGTAGAAGGTGTGCTTGCAGACGTAGGTCTGGTACAGGTTCGACAATTCACCGTCGAGGGACCCCTCGGAACCGCAGTTTCCGCCCGATGGGAAGTACATGCGAATCAAGCGATCGTAGGCATTGGAGGGGTAGTTGGACGACGGCTGCGAGTGGCGCCAATGCTTGCTCCCGAGCGCGCTGTTTACGGCGTCCGTACCTGCCGTGGTCCACGAACCTCCGCCGGTGGCGCCACCGCCGGTGCTGGGGTAGCGACCAGGGATGAAGGAGAGACGGTCGGTGGCTTGCACCGTGCCGGCCATCACGTCCGCCTGAATGGCCACCGGAACGGGTTGTTCCTTGACGTCGTTGTCGTTCCTCGTGTCCTGGGAGTAGGCGACCGTCGCGGTCAGCACGAGCCCACCGTGGAGTTCGTTCGTCGAGGTGTTCAAGATCGAATGTGCGACTTCAGGGGTCCACACGACGGTGTGCTCGTCCGCAGCGCTGCCGATGAGGGCAGGGGTCTCCCACGTCCATGACTCCATGACGTACCCAATCGGATGGACGACGCTCAAGGTCACAGGAGCAGCGACGGCGAAGGCCGCGCTTCCGAGGCGGGTGACCTTGACCTTGACCTCAACGCTGTCGCCCATGAAGACGTACCCATGCGTGGCCCCATCGGGCTGAATCCAGATGTTCGCTGGGTCGGACGCGTTGCCGATGGCGATGCTGGTGACGGTGAAATCGTCGTTCGTACCTCCACGTCCGCTGACCTCGGCTCCGGAAAATCCGAGCGCGAGGCTGTTCAGCATCAGCAGGCCTACGAGCAGGAAGGCGCGTCGTCGGTGCATGGAGACCACGACGAGGCGACTCCAAGGGCGCATATGAAGGTCGCCGTGACGTGACCGGTTCAGCCGAGGCCGCGAACGGCGTGAGCCTCGTCGCCCTCGCCCTCCTCGCCGCCTTCGGGAGACGTGCTTGGCTGCAGGTCGTCAAAGGAAGCAAGCCGCCCCCCCACGCTCGAGGCAAGCATCGAGGCACGAACGGCTTGGAAGTGGTCCGCTCGGCGCTGGGCCTCAAGGTCGTACCCGCGTTCGCTCTCTTCGTCGCGCGGCCGCAGCCACCGTGGCGGGTCCAACCCGCCGCCCTCAAGGCACGCGAGGGTGGCATGCACCGAGAGAGGAATCACGGCCAGCGCGGTCATCAGGTCGAGAAACGACCCGTCCGGCGCCGCCGTCTCGCCGATGAGCGATCGGAAGATGTCACGTTCGAGGTGGAGCGTCAGGTCGATCTCGCCTTCAAACCACGTCAGCACGATCACGCTGGCCAGACGTCCGAGCAACCAGAGCACGAAGATGGGTGCAAAATTCGACAACCGCGTCATCGTCTTCAGGAAGCGCCGCATCGATGCCGCAACCCCAACGAGTCGAGAGGCAACGATGGTGTAGACGTGGAACACCCCCATGAGGGCGATGAGGTACAGGATGAAGGTCATCGCAAGGTGGCGTCCTTCAACCACAAGACCATCCGGAATGGCCACCATGAGCGCAATCGGTAGGATGACCAAGACGGTTTGGAACGGAACCGCGAGCAGGATGAGACCGCCATGGGTCACGGTGATTGGATGGTCGTCGAGCATGCGGTCGTGGGCGAGCAGGGCCAGCCGCCCGTGGGGTGAACGTGCATACTCGTGCCGTGCGTTTCGGATCAGGTTCGTTTGTCGAGGCGCACGTGCGAAGCCAAGCGTGGCGGCCCAGCCGCCTCGCTCAACGACCCGGAGGGGCCGCCAGCCTCCAAGAACGGCCGCGGTGGTGAAGGCGAGCAGCCCATAACTGACGGAAGCCGCCAGAATCCAAGGCATCATGTCAAACCGGAACTGCACCGACGCGGAAGAATCGGTGGACGTGAACTCCAGCAAGTAGGTCAGGCAAAAGGCCACGAAGGGCGTCACGAAGACCTGGAGGAACAAGACGAGCAAGAGCCACACCTTTGCGAGGAGCGAGGCCTTCGCCCTGCCCGTGGCCATCGCGCCACGTCATGGCCGACCACCTAAGAGGTTCCCCGCGGGAAACGTGGCCACGCCGCTCATTCGTTGGGGACCTTTGGCTCGGCGAGCAGCATGGCGTGCCCGTCTGCGACCCAGAGCCTGAGGAAGCGGGAAGGCCAGCGGTCCGTGCGCGGGCGCCCGAGGTCAGGCCGAGGCATCGGGTCGAGCAAGGTTCGGCAGGCAGCGCAGCGAACCGCCTCGGCTTCCCACACCGGTTCAGGAAGCGCACAGCACCCCTCGTCGCCAGCGCTTCGGTCCATCACGGCTTGGAGCCGGTGCGCGGTCTCAAGACGAATGGGGGCCACGTCAAGGTTCAGCAAGGTCAACACGCGCTGCAGGGCGGTCCAACCGGATGCGATCCACAGCCCGAAGCCAAACGCGGCGTTGCCGCTGACAAGGCTGGCCGCACCGAAGGACATGGGAATGAGGCTGGCCGGGAGCACCAACCACCACAACCGTCGCATCAAGAGGACGCGGGCCGTGAGGTGCGGTTCGAGCCGAACGGGCGCTGGATGGGGCGCGAACCGGGCGTTCGCCGTCTTCCCTCGCGTCACGAGCATCATGGGCAAGCGCGGCAGCAGGTGACCCAACGCCAACCCAACCGCAAACCGGCTGATGACAGCGATCACGCGCTCATCCCCGTAGCCGAGCCAAGGTCGCCTCGAAGAGGTCCATCCCACGCACGATGTCGTCCCGACCGATGGTGAACGCGAAACGAAGGTGCCCCTCGCCGCTGGGCCCGAACGCCGTTCCCGGTGAGCAGAGGACCCCGTCGGCCAAGGCCTCCATCGCCACCTCTTCGCTGCTCATTCCCGGCACGTCCACCTTCGGGAAGACGTAGATGGAACCCTTCGGCTTGTGGCATTGGACCCCAGGCATCGCGTTGAGTCGCTCCGTAATGAGGTCACATCGGGCTTTGAACTCCGTGGACAGCACGTCGGGGTAATCGGCTGCCTGCTCCATGGCGGCCAGCACGGCGTACTGCATCGCATCGTTCGGGCAGGCGGTGATGTAGTACTGGACCTTGATGACCTGCTGCATGTGTTCGAGGCTCTCCGCGACGATGTAGCCGATGCGCCAGCCGGTCATGGCGAACGTCTTGGAGAAGGAATTGACCACGAACACCTTGTCGTAGCCCGCACCGAGAAACGAGACGTGGCTGCCTTCGAAGATGATGCGGTCGTAGACCTCGTCGCTGATGATCCACAGGTCGTGACGTCGTGCGAAGTCCAAGAGTGCATCGCGTTGGGCCTCGTCGATGGTCCCTCCCGTAGGGTTGGATGGGAAGTTGTAGAGGATGGCGACGGTGTCGTCGTCCACAAGCGCCTCGAGCTCCTCCATATCGGGAACAAAGGCGTTCTCAAAGCGGCAGGGGTAGTACGCGGCGCTCCCTCCAACCAGCGTGGCGTCGGGGCCATAGAGGGGGAAGTACGGCTCGGGCAGGAGGACCTTGTCACCGGGGTTCACAAGGGTCATGAAGAGGTTCAGCAAAGCGTTCGTGCCGGACATCGTGATGCACACGTTCCCGGCACCCATCCCGGGAGCGACGTGGGACCATGACGCTGCAATCGCCTCACGTAGTGCAGGAAGTCCTGCCGTGGTGGTGTACTTGTTTCGACCATCGAGCATGGCCCGATGAAAGGCCTCGATGGCGACAGGAGGGGGCTGGAAATCGGGCTCCCCGAGCCCAAACGAAACGACATCGTCCCCTGCGAGGTCGAACATCTTGCGAACGCCCGTCGGCTGAATGGCCCGGGCCCGCGAGGCGTAGGTTCGCATGGGCTACGGACCGAGGTGCTGCTTTTCAAGACGGTGGGGCGCCCGCGTCGACGTCCTCGAAACGAGCGAGGTCCACGTCATTGGACGCTGGCAAGCCGGCCTCCGACCCATCGGCCTTCAGGGAAAATGGCCGTTCAGAGGCGCCTCGAAGCGCGGCCGCCCCCGTCACGAGCATCGCAAGCACCAGGATGAGCACGGCCAAGCGCGACATGCTCCCGTCCTCGTCGGCCGACACCGAACCGGTGAAGGTGGCGTAGGAGGACAGCGAAAGACCGTCCTCGGTCACGGCCCGAACTTCCACCTCGTGATCTCCTTCGCCAAAGGCATCGGAGGCGAGCGCCACGGTCCAGTTGAAGCGTTCCAGCGACGAAAGGTCGCCGGGCACGGCGTCGAAGGTCGCGCTGCGCCACGAGCCGCCGTCCACGCGGTATTCCACCGCCACGATTGGAGACCCTTGCGCCCACGCAACGCCGGACAGCGTCACACGGCCGTCTGTGGAGGAGACGTTCAGCAGGTGGGCTTGTGCACTGACGTCAATCAGCCCGGTCGTGCCCTGCTGGGTCAGGTCGATGGCCATCTCCACGGCCGCGCGAGCATCCACCATCCCCCAACCAAAATCCCGGTTCCAGAAGGGGTCAACGTCGGGGGCGGAAGGCTCTCCGCGTCGTTCTGCGGTGAACTTCAGGATCTCCTTCACCTCGGCCGTCGACAACTCGGGATTCGCCTCGAGCATCAAGGCGATGATGCCGCTGACGGATGGCGTCGCATACGAGGTTCCGGAGCCTCGGTTCGTGTATCCGTTCTCCGAGGCATCGCCGCCAAGGAAGTTGTTGCAGCCGCCCTGCGTGATGCATCCTTCTGCCTGCACGATGTTGGTCCCCGGAGCGGACAGCTCCGGCTTCAGTTCGTCCAAGGGGTTGCCGTCGCCGTTGTCACGACGGGGTCCGCGGGACGAGTAGCCTGCGACTGTATCGTCGGTGCGGTCGATGGTGTTCTTGTCGTCGGTTGCCCCGACCGTGATGGACAGGCTGGAGGAGCCCATGCCGGAGAGGCCATCGTTGCTCGGGCCGTCGTTGCCGGCCGCCACCGAGACCACGATGCCGGCTTCCATCGCCTCGTTGAGGATGCGGCTGTGCATGTCTTCGCCGTCCGAGCCTCCACCCTCGTGGCTGGTGATGCCCCAGGAAAGGGAGATGATGTCGATGCCGTGGTCGTTTTCGTCCGCTCCTGCCCACGCGTCGTCCTTGTGGTCGATGATCCACTGCAGACCGTTCATTGCGGATTCGTAGAACTCCTGAGACAAGAGGTAGTTCTCGAACGGTCCTGCCCCTGCGTCCGTGCCGATGCGCACGTCGACCAAGGCCGCGTCCGGGGCCGAGCCGGTGAAGTTGGTCTGAGCACCGCTGGCGTCCAGCCCCGTGGCGGACGCCATGCCCATGCACGCGGTACCGTGCTGGTTGCCGTCGTCGGGGTTGAACGACCCGTCCGTGACGCGACCACCTGCGAGCACGCATTCCGGGTCGGAATGCAGGTAGCACACGGCGTCGTACCCGGCCACGAACTTCCCGTCGAGTCCCGGGTGCTCGTCGTCAACACCGGTGTCAACCATGGCGATGACGATGCCGTCGCCGCTGACACCAAGGTCCCATGCACCGTCCGGGTACACGGAGGAAGAACTTGCCTTCACGGCCGGGGTTTGCACGTCGCCCCAGAAGACGAGTTGACCGTAGGCCTCGACCATCACCACGTCGTCAAGGGAGGAGAGCAAGGGCAGGAGGGAGGCATCGACCTGCCCGAGCAGGAGGGCGTCCACAGCGGGAACCGCGGTGACGGGTTCCAACCCGAGGTCACCGAGCGCCTCGAGGTGAGCGGGCCCGACGGACGTCCCGTAGGAAAGGCCAACCCACACGGGTCCGACCTTCCCCTCAAGCGCGTCGTGGATGCCGTTCCGGTCGAGGTCCAACGAAGTGCGGGTCCACCACGGGGCCTGGGGCGTGACGGAGGGGCCGTCCACGCCAGGTGGGACCTCGCGCACCTGCCCCGGAAGCAGCAGTTGCCCCTCGCCGAGGTGAACAGGCTCCACCGCCATCGGTGCGATGCTTCCGGTGGCGGGAAGCATCAGGCAGGCGAGGGCCAGGGCGACAAGGACACGGCGGTCCGTCATGCCTCGCCCTGCCGCTCAACCTCAATCAAGATGGCGTCGTCCGGCAGCACCTTCATGTGGCGGAGGCCTCACCTTTTTTCATGCAACCCGATGGAACCGCGCCCCCGTGGGGGGCCATGCCGCAACAACCCGCTGCAGGTACGCCCGTGCTGCCGGCTCAACCGGTCGCACAACCCATGCAGGCCGCGCCCCAAGCCATCCCCATGACCGGACATGTGGCGTACCAGCAGCCGGTGATGATGGCCGGCCAAGCGCAGATGATGGTCATGGAGAGCCCCCCGAAGCAATTGCTCGTGGGGGTCCTGCTGGCCCTCTTCGTCGGAACCCTTGGCATCCACAATTTCTACCTCGGACACACCGGTCGCGGCATCGCCCAATTGCTCATCACCGTCCTGACCTTTGGCATCGGCGCGCTGATCACGTGGCCGTGGTCCCTCATTGAACTCATCATGATGGCCACGGGGAGCCTCCATGATGCGGACGGCCGACCACTCGCTTGAAGCGCACCAAGCCGCGCACGGCGGGGCTTGGTCGGGGAAAGGTATACATCCGCGGGAGCGGATTCGACCGCATGGAAGCAGCACCACAAATGCAAGCCATGCCCGCCGCAGCACCGAAGCAGAAGATCGTCGCTTTTCTGTTGGGTTTCTTTCTCGGAGCCCTCGGCATCCACAACTTCTACCTCGGCAAGACCATGATGGGCGTTGTCCAATTGGTGCTGACCATCACCTTGGTCGGAGCGCTCATCAGCGCCCCTTGGGCCTTCGTCCAGTCCATCCTCATCATCATGGGGAAGATCAACGACGCCGACGGCCGACCCCTCGTCTGAGCATCACGTTGGGCGACTCGCTGGCCCGATCGACGCCGCAAGGCCAGCACGTTTGACACGCTGACTTGACGTGGGTTCGTCGCCATTCAGCAACGACCACGCAGTGAGCGTCAGCATACGCAGCGGGTGCGGCCGTGATGATCCGAAAAATGCTCAAAGGACGTGATGCTCAAAGGCGTTGAAAAGGTGGGGGCACAGGGATTTGAACCCTGCCCGGCGGGTTTCTTCTGGTTCCCGCTGCTCTTGTGTGAGCGAGCGTCGTGCGGGAGACACGGGTCGGCGCTCCAGTTGGTCATCAACCGTCAGCAAACCCACACGTCGTCATTCCCGTGCAACTGGAGCCCGCAGTACTACCAAGCTATACTATACCCCCGAATGTTGGTCACCGAAGATCAGTTCTTGGCCTGGCGGCGCGCGCGCTTGCGGCGTCGCAGCTTCTTCTTGCGCCACTTCCAGCGCTGGTTGCCGGTCTTCTTCCACGCGCGGGAACCTCGCTTCATGGTGAACGTCTCGGCGACCTGCCGTCACTATATGAGCGCATCGGACCGAGCGACGTCGCCACTGGGCCCGAGATGGACCTGCGCCCCCTGTGCGTGAGTGGAAGGGGAAACGGACGCACCAGGATTCGAACCCGGGTCATCGGCTTAGAAGGCCGAGATGATATCCAGACTACACCATGCGTCCGGTTCACGACCGAGGCCGACCCCCCTTCAACCTGACCGGTTCAGCGAAGTGGTCGGGCGCACCTGAGGCACCGGGTTGGGGTCCGCATGGTCGTGCGTTGCCACGTGTGCCCGCAGTGCCCGCAGGTCCACGACTGGACCGGTTGTTGGGCGAGGAGGCGGTCCCGAAGGCGCTGCAGCAGCGGTGAGTCCCCCATCGAAGGCGAAGGCGCCACCTCGTTGGTCAGGCGGTCGTGTTCTTCGGAGTGCATTGTCAGGCCCGCGGCGTGCAGCAACTCATGGGCGTAGACGTGGTGGAAGAGGGCCTCGTC
>JAYPDK010000058.1:5108-8253 GCA_038125145.1 Candidatus Poseidoniaceae archaeon | reverse complement strand
GGTTGGGTTGGCGAGCGGACGTCTCCCTCGATGAGGGACTTGCGCGTACGTGGGAAGCCCTTCAGGGCGCGCCATGATCCACCGACTGCGCCCAGCCCGTTGGGCTGGCCATCAAGCGGTCCTGCCCGTGCTGGCAAAGCAGGTCAAGCACCCCTCCCTCGGCTTGGCCGGGTGGCAGGAATGCGTCAACGACCTTGAGGACCACGAGCGTGGCCACGGCGTCCGGCAGGGCGTGTTCGTCGACGAGTTCGACCTCCAATGAGGCCGCAGCTTGGTCGAGCACGGGCTTTCCCTCCTCGTTGCGGGTGTGAGGAATGGTTGACCATTCACTCGTTCCGTGCGGGAGCGGTGTTGCCGTGGCCTGCACGAGTGCAGCGTCGTCGGGGCCCGGAAGCAGGAGGTACAACGTGGCGCGTCCGCCGTTGCGGAGGTTGAGCAGTGTGTCCCTCACGCGTCCTTCGCGGTCGGCCGACAAGGACATGGTGAGCAGGGGCGGGGTGTTGGAGACGACCGCAATCGAGGTCATCGGGGCAAGGTTTGGCCTGCCGTGATGGTCCTCGGTCGCCACCAAGGCGAGCGGTCGTGGGCTGATCAGTGCGCTCAGCAACGCAGCACGGTCTGCGTGCTCAAGTGCGTGCACGTCGGTGCGCACGGGGGACGGGCCGAGGCGCAAGCCGGTCCTATGGGGCGCAGCGTTGACCGCCGGAGCCTCGAGCCACGCATCCAAGCGCCCCTGCTCGACTTCGGAAAGTGCGAACGTGGTGTGCTCAAGGTACGCAGCCCACGAAGCGGTATCTTCTCCACGTGCCGTTTTGCGCTCGATGCTCGCTTCGGCGTAGGCCAAGCAGCGCTGCAGGAAGCGCGCGACAAGCATCCTCGCTTCGTCGTGCAGGTGACCACCTTCACGCGTCGAGGCCAAGTTCACGCAGCAGCATGGACACGTGGCCCTTGGCCTTCACGTTGTAACGGGCCCATGCCAGGGTGCCGTCGGTGTTGATGACGAAGGTTGAGCGGCTGCATCCCATGTATTCCCGGCCGTAGTTCTTCTTGAGGCGCCACGTGCCGTAGGCTTCGTGCAGCGCTCCGTCCTCGTCGAGCAGCAGGGGGAAGGTCAGGTCCTGCTTTTCCGTGAAGCGGGCGTGGGAGGCAGCGCTGTCTTTCGACACGCCCCAGACGGTCAACCCGGCCGCGGCAAATCGCGCAAGGTTGTCACGGAAATCGCAGGCCTGTGTGGTGCATCCGGGGGTGCTGTCCTTCGGGTAAAAGTAGAGCACCACGCGCTGTCCGTCGGCGAGGGTGCTCGCCAGGTCCACCGTGGTGCCGTCGGCGGTGGTGGTCGTGATCGCCGGGGCTTGTTGGCCAACTTCGAGGGTGACGCTTTCTGCCATGGATTGGGCTTGGCCCGGTCGCACTTGAACTGTTGGTCCTCTTCAGAACCGCGGAGGATGCCCCACGCTCCGTTTATGCAAAACGAATGAAAATAGAATCACAATGAGTAAAACCATGGTTCTCGTGCGATTCTTTGAAGAACCGGCAGGCAAAATAGGAACCATGGCAGCGGTGCGCATGTCCCGCCGTTGCCGCCGCTATCTCAAGCGAATTCAGCGTGCTCCGAGCCGGTACGCGCTGCAAGAAATCGCGTCGAGCATCCAGAACGACCTTGACCGTCGCCACCTGTCCTACGACGAGGCCCTGAGCCTTGGCAACATGATTCAGCAGTTTGCTGACCGCCTGCCCGGCGACGAGATCGTCTACGCCATCTCCGACCGGGACGCCTACCGTCGAACCTTGGAATTGTACCTGAAGGACGCCATCCTCACCAAGACCGAGCAACTCCTCCTTTGGGAGGAACGTCGCCGGCTCGGCATCACCGACGTCGAGCACGACCGGCTCCTTGGGCAACTGCTTGAGCAGATGAAGCGCCAAGGGAAATCCGTCGCCATTCACGCGTTTCGGAGGGCTGAAGCATGAAGTCCGCCCCGGCGCTGGTGATTGTTGCGCTGATGCTGTCTTCGTTGGTGGTGCCCTTCGCCTCCATGCATGCCGAGGCCGCTGCTGGGCGTGCAGGCCCCGATTTCGCCGTGGTCGGGTTGACGCTCGACAACGGGGGTTCCGTTCAAACGGACACCGACATCGTGGTTGCCCCAGGCAGCCACACCGTCCGCGTGGAAGTGGTGAACGTGGGCACCAGCACGGGTTCCGCAACCCTCTCCGTCACCCACCGTGGCTCCCCAACCGCCTTTGAGACCGAGGTCGACACGCTGAGCACCGGCATGCTCGCTCCGGGTGCTTCGGCCTCCGTCTACCTCGTGGACTGGAGCGCCTCCACCGGGATGAACCAGACCCTCTTTGCTCGCACCACGTCTTTGTCGGACGGCAACACGGGGAACGACGAGCGGCGCCTTGATTTCGACGTGACCCGGTTGACGCTTGGTACGGTCATCGACACGGTGCATCCTGAGCCCCAGGTCGGACTGACGGCCGCTCGTCTGAACCTCGGCACCTACGACCTGAACGCCACGGTGCGCAACGACGGCGTCATGCCCGTCTCCGCCGTGCTCGAGGTTGTGCTGACCTCGCTCGACGGCGGCCCAACGATGACCGTGTGGTCGAACACCATCCCGGTGCTTGCGCCCGGTTCGCTTCACGCGCCTTCTTCGGCCAGCCTCCTCACCTACGCGCTCGATGCCTCCACGATGACCGGAGAGTGGAACGTCACGATGACGGTCCTGTACAACGGGTCGTTGGGCAGCACGCAGGAGGTGGCCGCAGCGTTCGACGTGATCTTCTCCGATTACACCGCGAGCCTCGACGTTCCCGCCGACCGTGTCATGCAACCCGGAACGACCCGCCTGTTCACGTTCAGCCTTGAGAACACTGGGTCTCAGTTGGACGCGTGGACCATCGGAACCTCCTCGTTGCTCGGTTGGGTGGACACTTCCTCGTGGCCCGCGGGGACCGGTGTGCTCGCTTCCGGCGGCACTTCTGAACTGGTGGCCTCTGTGACCGTCCCCATCACCGCACCCCGGGCGCAAACGGAAATTTTCGTCGTGACCTTCACCTCCAACGGAGCCAGCCCGTCGTACTCGCTGCAGGCCGTGTTGCGCATCACGGCCGGTGAACTGTTCAACGCGACCGTCGACCT